>NZ_PPCZ01000026.1:0-64050 GCF_002959815.1 Veillonella sp. T34266-5 | reverse complement strand
AAAAGATAGGAGCTATCTATGACACTACAGACTAATTACCAACGCTTACAAGATAATCTAGCATATCTAAAACTAAAACAATGCATGTTACACCTAGATGAAACAATTGAATTAGCTAATACACAGAGCTTATCTCATATTGAGTGGTTATTGAAGCTGAGTGATTACGAAGTTGATATTAAACGACAAAACGTAATTAACCATATGGTGAAAATTAGTAATTTTCCTCATTTGAAAACACTAGCTGATTTTGAATTTTCATTTCAACCACAAATTAACGAAATGCAAATTAAGGATTTAGCATCATTAGGATTCATGGAACAAGCTGAAAACATTGTATTTCTTGGCTCTAGCGGAGTGGGGAAAACACATTTAGCTACATCACTAGGTATTGAAAGCTCTCGTAACAGACGAAGCACCTATTTTATTAAATGCCATGATTTAATTCAAAACCTTAAGAGTGCAAAAGATGAAGGACGATTAGAAACTCGGCTCAAGCATTATGCACGCTACCAATTACTCATCATTGATGAAATTGGCTATTTACCGTTACAACCAGGTGATGCTAACTTACTATTTCAAATTATTGATAGACGGTACGAAAAGAAAAGTACCATCGTAACGTCTAACATTAATTTTGATGAGTGGGCTACCATTTTACATGATGAGCGAGTAGCTAATGCTATTGTTGATCGATTACTTCACCATGCACATGTGATTAGCATAACTGGAGATTCATACCGGTTACGAAACCATATGCAACAGAAGGAATAACTGTACATTGTACATCGTCAAAATTGTACATTCTTATATTGACATTTACAAATATATTTGGACTAATAGAGGGAGCTATCAACAAAACCATGAATCGATTGAATGAAATACGAAGTTACTTGGCTATGAATGAAGAAATTGAATTTTCATATAAAGGATTAGAATGTTTTATAACTCCAAATAATGTTATTTGGGAATTTTGGGTTAATGATGAATGTGTCATTAAAGAACCTGATTTAGATACTTTTTTAACGATACCCTGCTTAGAAGGATATACAATAAGCGATATTTTTGCTAATGAACTGTATGATGAAAAATCTTTGTATATTTTCTGAGTTCTGAATAGATAGAGGTCATAAACAAGTGAACTATATAAATAAATTAACATATGTCTCTTATGACGGATTTATAGAAATGGATAATCTACGTAATAACTATGATTCTGTTTTAGAGCTTGATTGTAAAGATATAACAACAGAAGATAAGTTCTGGTTTTATTTCGGATTATATTTTAACTTTCCTACACGGGTTGATAATTGGGCTGCTTTTTCCGATTGGATGAGAGATTTAGCATTTTGGGATAGAAATAAATCTATTCTAATAATCTTTAAAAATATTGATGAGTTATTTTGTAGAAATCTAACATTACAATCCTTAGCTATGTCAGTCTTTTGGGAAGAAGTATTACCATATTGGGAGAATGAAGTAATAAAAGTAACGAGTGGATCGATGCAGCCACGTCAATTTGATGTATATTGTGTCATGAGTCAATATGATGATTTTTAGTACTTTTGCTTGATATAGTATTTTTATCGGTTTTTAATTTACGCAAAAGCAGTAGTTTGATAGAATAGTAGACTTAATTATTGGAATTTAGATGAAGATTAAAAAGTATGAGACAGTTTTTAGTTGATGAATTCAGAAAGTTTAAGATTGAAGTAGTAGAGTTAATTCAATATGTAAGTAAATTTAAAACACTTACGATGAATATACAAACTTATCTTTCAATAGCTCTACTAGTTTTTTTAGGGATAGATACTAATGTATTTATACTATCTCTTATTCCGGGGATAACGTATACACAATATGATTACAATATGATATCTTATGTTGGTGCTATTCTTTATGCTCTTTATATATTTAGTATAAATTATATGAGATTGAATTATTATGAAAAAGATTCTTTTAATTGGCTTAATGTCGTTATAATAATTTTTTTAATAGTGGTTTTGCTATTAGGGAATAGTATTACTATTTCTAGTTCTAATTTTAGGTTTGCAAGCACTACTGACTATATATTTGGGAATGAGGTACTATGGAGCGTAGATACACCTGAATTGTTCTTTCCTTTTTTGTACGGGACTCTTCTACTTTTTACATTTGGAATTGATAAATTATGGTCTAATTCTGATGTTATTGAAACTAATGGGATTATTTTTGATAATAAAGTTATTGATGTATGGTGGGGAAACAGAAATGATTTAACCGATGGACAGATTAAGACTTTAAAGTTGTATTATAGCCGTCAAGATAACTATCCTTTCTGGGTTGATATCTATAAAAGTATTTTAATTGATAGCCTATGGTTTTATGGGCGTAGTACTGTTCGTCAGTGGCATATGTTCAATGTGTTCTTAGCCTTTATTATGTATAATTTTGTGGTAACTTATACGATTGAAACTTCCGTTTTAAGATATGCGTTATACATTTATCTTATATATACTGTAATTACAATGATATGTAGACGCTTGATAGATAGCAATAGCAGTATTTTCTGGCTTTTGTGTTTGTTTGTGCCTTTGGTTAATATATACGTACTATACTTGTTATATAATAAAACTTCGGCAGTATATGATCAGGAAAGTAACTCAATCTTTTATTATCCTTTATAACTAAAAGAGGGGTTGGGATGGAATCTGATAAACTTATATTTCATCTGCCCCCCTTTTCACGTTAATTAAGCAAATGGTTTGAAAATGGCAAGCGTAATAATTTTAATATCAGTATTTATATGGTGAATGGTAGAGAGCATATTCGACGAGATAAATTATGGAGGAATAAACATCAATGAGTGACTCAGATGCTTCTTTATATGATGAAGTTATTGAAGGTTTGAGGTGTAACAGGGAGTTAGAAATATATTATAATGATTCCACATATGGGCTTGTTACTTATGGGGCGTTATGGCAACTCTGGAAAGATGAGGATCTTTTAGCAGAATGTAATGATTTTTTACCATTATTAGAAAATCTGTTAATAAATGGGAGGAGTTTAAAAGATATTATAGAGCAGAGAGAGTGTGGATTACTTTTAATGTAAGAAGGCCTGAATTATAATCTAATGAAATTATAGAAGGAATGTAGATGATAGAATTAGAACCTATTAAGCAGATAAAAAGTCCAAGTTCAGAAAATGTTATAATTTTTGCTTTGCGATGTGTAAATTATATGATTATAAATGATAAACTTAATGGTTTAATTGTTTTGGACCTAGAGTGGAGAGAAGTTAATAGAATTTATATAGGCGAACAATTATTACTTATTGAAGCAATTTACACAGATATGGTGAGAAATAAAATTGTATTTAAGTTAGAGTCGTCTTTATGCTTTGTAGATATTGATACCCATTTTGTTAAGTTAATACCTATTCCAAAAAATATTAAGGAATTCTATTTTTATCAGTTATATAAATTTAGTGATGACATAATTTTAATGCGTACCAACAAAGGCATAGTATCTTTGTCATTGATTGATTATTCTGTTCGTATTATAGATGAAATAGCAGACTATGATGAAAAATTTGCATATTTTGTTTATGAAAGTGAAATAAAAGAGTCATTTCCTCATAATGAAAAATTAGTGTGTTTGGATGCAAATAATATTACGATATTAGATGATCTTAAAAAGATTCAGATTCAAAACACTATTTCTGTTCCGTATTTTGACGTATTTGTGACTGATAAATATGGTTTAGCTGTTGCAGAGAATCAATTACAGATTTTTAATCTCAATGGAGATATAAAAAGCAAGATATTATCATATAAAAGACCATGGTATGGTGGGCGAGCTGATATAGTTGAAAAAGATGATGGACTTCATTTATATGTTATAAGCCATAATGATTTGGAAGAATTAACAAGTCTTTCAGAATATATAATTTCATTTGATAAGATACCTAATCATGTAGTGTTATTATAAGATTTATATTTAGAAAGTCGTTGCTAGAAATATCGGTTCTTTTGTATCTGTTACGGTGAGTGAGCGTGTGCTACAGATAAAATTAAATCTGATTAAAAAAGGATATAGATAGGTAATGCTTCAGGACTTAATTATAATAATAGGAATAATATTTTTTGCATACAAATTAATTACTCATGAAGGTAAGCTTTCATTAGCCAGAATTGTGGCAATGTTAGGTATGTCTATATGGCTTGGGTTAGGTTTACTTCATGAAGTCGTTTCGATATTTGTATTATTCTTTTGGTCTTCAGTTGTTATGGGGATTTCTTTAATCGGAATGTATTATATACCTAGTAGTGAAAATTATGATGCGGTTGAAACACAAAAGCATCAAAAATTATTTAAAGGCGCTTTATACTCTTGGTTATTTCTAGTAGCCTTATACATATATTTATATGTTTTAACCTATTATTAAATATTATACTTTTACTTGGATTTGCTTGGTGGGAGTTTTTGCAAGGGAGAGAATTTGTGAGAAATAAGGTGAAACCACAAAAGGACGCTATAGTCTAATCTTCAGTAGTATATACTGAATGATTTAGAACTATGGCGTCCTTTTTTCCGTTCATTTGAGGTATGAGAGGATGTTATAGATATGTCAAAGAGATGTGAGAGGTTTATTTCATGCGAACTGCTTCAGCAAATTCGTCTTCGGTCATGAGTTTTTCTTCCAAGATGATTTCTTTGATAGAGCAACCGCGTTTGTATGCTTCTTTTACGACCTTAGCACTCTTATCGTAGCCGATGTATGGTGTTAAGGAAGTAGCAATCATAAGGGATTGTTCTACGAAGAATTTAAGTTTTTCAGGTACGAATTCTACGCCGTCGATGCAGTGTGTAGTGAAGGAATTCATCGCATCTGCGAGGAGGCGACAGCTTTCAACAAAATCATAGATCATGATAGGCATGTACACGTTCAATTGGAATGCGCCGCTGCCTGCACAAAGTGTCATGGTTGTATTGATGCCGAATACTTGGGCACATACCATAGCAAGAGCTTCGCATTGGGTAGGGTTAACCTTACCTGGCATGATGGAGGAACCCGGTTCGTTTTCAGGAAGATGCCATTCGCCATAGCCACAGCGAGGGCCAGAGCCTAAGAAACGGACATCGTTCGCAATCTTAAACAATGTAGTAGCCAATGTGTTAAGTGCGCCGTGAGCCATCATGAACGCATCTTTCAAGGATAGGCCTTGGAATTTATTATTCTTAACGCGGAATGGAGCGCCTGTTACTTCTGGCAATACGGTTTCCATAACGTCTAGATATCCCTTAGGTGTGTTTACACCTGTACCAACGGCAGTGCCGCCAAGAGCAACGTCGAGTAGATAATCAGCGTTTTGAAGGAGCATCGTTTTGGCAGTTTTTAGGCCGTCTACAAAGGCACTAATTTCTTGATCTACCATGATGAAAGTAGCATCTTGTAGGTGAGTACGACCAACCTTTTGCAAGCCTTTACCTTTTTCTTGCAATTTTTCAAAGGATACAATAAGGCCGTCCAATGCAGGAATTACGCGTTTTGTAATTTCAAAGTACGCACAGATATGCATTGCTGTTGGGAATGTATCATTTGTACTTTGGCCGCGGTTTACATCGTCGTTAGGATGAAGTGGATTAGATTCATCTAACTGTTTAGCCCGGTGAGCGATAACTTCGTTTACATTCATGTTTGTTTGTGTGCCAGAACCTGTTTGGAATACGGTCAATGGGAATTCATCATCCCATTTGCCGTCCACGATTTCATCTACTACTTGAGCAATGAGTTTCGCTTTTTCCTCAGTTACTGCGCCACATTTTGCATTGGTTAAAGCACATGCTTTTTTGACAAGCGCAAGCGCTTTGATTTGTTCAATAGGGATGCGGTGGTCACCGATCTTAAAGTTATTGAACGAGCGTTGCGTTTGAGGTCCGTAAATTCGTCTAGCGTCGACTTCGACTGGTCCCATTGAATCATATTCAATTCTTGTTTCCATAATGTTTACAACCTCCTTAAAAGACATGCCGACCTTATCGTCGGTTCCTTTCTATTATATACAGAAAAACGAAAAAATATAATAGAAAATGATAATAAATACCAATTAGATATAATGCGTACATGGCTATTACCTTTATACATATTTGATTTATATCTATAAATTTGTGTATACATAGCACATATATGGTTATATTTATTGTCAACATCGCTTTAACACGATAAAATGAATATAGCTTATAGTTAGTTTTATTTAATTTATAAGAGGAGGTAAGTACTTATGAAACATGATTTTATGAGCCATGACCTTCACTTGCCGGAACTTACGTTGCGTGGGATGTTATTAGGTGCATTGATCACTCTAATATTTACGGCATCTAACGTATACTTAGGTTTGAAGGTCGGTTTGACATTCTCGTCATCCATCCCGGCAGCCATTATCTCAATGGCAATTTTACGTTTCTTCAAGGATTCTAACGTTCTTGAAAACAACATGGTACAAACGCAAGCATCTGCAGCTGGTACCTTATCTGCAATTATTTTTATCTTGCCAGGTCTTTTAATGCTTGGTTATTGGCAAGGGTTCCCATTCTGGCAAACATTCTTGATTTGCGCATGCGGTGGTTCCCTCGGTGTGTTATTCACCATTCCATTGCGCCGTGCTATGGTAGTGAACAGTGACCTACCATATCCAGAAGGCCGCGCAGCAGCCGAAATCTTGAAGGTCGGTTCTCACAATGGTGGTGAAGTTGCTAAATCTGGTTCCGGTATGGCAGACATCGTTTCCGGTGGTGCTGTAGCTGGTATCATCAGCCTTTGCGCTAACGGCTTCAAAGTTCTTGGCGATAGCATGAGCTTCTGGCTTCCAGTAGGCAGCAAAGGGATTACTCAAATTCCATTGGGCTTCTCCACAGCGTTGTTAGGTGCTGGTTACCTTATCGGTATCGCATCTGGTATTGCTATCCTCGTTGGTGTTCTCATCGCGTGGGCTGGCTTTGTACCTTACTTGACTAACGTGTTTGCTCCAGATGGTGGTGCAACTGCAAAATTTGCTATGGGTATCTGGAAATCTAAAGTTCGCTTTATCGGTGCTGGTGCTATCGGTATCGCAGCGATTTGGACATTGATTACCTTGATTAAACCTATCATCGAAGGTATGAAGATTTCCGTTAAATCCATGAATAGCAGCGCTGCTGAACGCGAAACGCATCGCATGGATACAGATATGAGTACAAAATCTGTATTGATCGTATTTGCCATCATCCTTATCGGTTTGGTTATTACGTTCTGGGATTTCGTATCCGCTGTACCTATCAGTGCAGGCTTGATGTGGACACTTGTTGTAGTAGGGGTTGTCGTGGCCTTGTTAATCGGCTTCTTCGTAGCTGCAGCATGTGGTTACATGGCAGGTCTTATCGGTACATCTGCATCTCCAATCTCTGGTATTGGTATCCTAGCAACTATTATTTCTTCTCTAGTGGTATACTTCATCGCTTCTGAAAATAATTTGTTTGCTACCGAAGCAGGCGTTCAATTTGCTACAGCTATGGCTATCTTCATGACATCCGTAGTTATTGCTATTGCATCTATCTCTAACGATAACTTGCAAGACTTGAAAACTGGTCAACTCGTTGGTGCTACACCTTGGCGTCAACAAATTGCATTGTTACTTGGTTCCGTAGCCGGTGCAGTTGCAATTGCTCCAGTTCTTAACTTGTTATACCAAGCATATGGTTTCACAGGTGCGTTGCCTCGTGCTGAAATGGATCCAAATGCAGCATTATCTGCTCCTCAAGCAACATTGATGACTACAATTGCTCAAGGTATTTTCAATGCTAGTATGGATTGGAATTACATCTTGATCGGCGTTGGTGTTGGCGTAGTAGCAATCATTGTTAACTTGATTCTTAAGAGCACAACTGCTTCCTTAACATTGCCTCCATTGGCTGTTGGTATGGGTATCTACTTGCCTCCAACATTGGAAGTACCTCTTATTATCGGTTCTTTCTTGAGCTATTTCGTAGGTCGTTACCTCATTGCTCGCGCTAAAATGCGTGCCGGTGAATTGGCTGAATACGATGTAGAACAATCTAATCGTCGTGGCGTTCTATTTGCGTCTGGTTTGATTGTTGGTGAAAGCTTGATTGGTGTAATCATAGCTGTTATTATTGTATTGTCAGTTACAACTGGTGGTGGTGAATCTCCACTTGAATTAGTTGGTCCTGAATTTGAAAGTACAGCTGGTTGGTTAGGTCTACTTGCTTTCATCTTCTCTGCGTTCTATCTAGTTCGTCGTGTTGTAACTCACAAATTTGATAAAGCAGAAGCTCTCGCTATGAAAGCAGAGCAAGAACAAGCAAAGTAAGAGGTTAACCATGAAATTAAAACAGACTGTTCTCATCATGATGGCTGCCGCATTGCCACTCACATCTATGGCAGCCGCTAGTGAAACGATTCCTGTAACAAAGGATACTGGTGCTGTAGTAGCACAAAATAATCGTCACGATGTGACATATCGTCTCTCTAGCACGGCTACGCCAGAGCAAAACAAAAAATTACGTTCTGTAGCGAATAAAACTGATCGTGGTACTATCGAAGTGGTAGCGCCAAATGCAGATCGTTATATGGATCGTAAAGAGGTAGGCGTATCTCCTGTAGATGCGACTACAGATCATTTGAATCTCGTATTCCCAGAGGTTAAATCTGTTAGCCCTATCGTTGAAAAAGCCATCAATACAACGATTAAGAAATACGTGTCCAAGGTTCAAAATGACACTCAAAAATTGAACGAAAAAGAATCCAATAAAACGAATGTCATCATGTACTATGATGTAAAAACGGATAAAAATGGTATCTTTAGCGTTTTGATTCACACCTATACAATGCGTGATGGCGATGCAAATGGTGTAAATTATGTAAAAGGCTTTACATTCAATACTACAACAGGTCGTCAATTATCCTTGTATGACCTTGGTGGTTTGAATAAGAAGGAACTCGTTAATGCTATCAACAATAATCAACAAGTGAAGGATGCAGTTGGTGCGAATGCTACATTCGACAAAATGCCATCTGAATTCTACACAACTGAAGATTATTCGGTAGTGATGATTCTTCAACAAGATGTGGATACAATCCATAGTGCTGGTACCGTGTATGTACCAGTTGGCAATTTGCGCGACCGTCAAAATGATGTGACCAAATAACAAAACTAACTATATGTGTCTGTATTGTTAAACAATGCAAGGTGCGTAGCACCAAAAAGGGTACACAGACTGTTTTATGTGGTATAGAACTTAATACTTACTAAAAAGCCCCTCCGCGATGTGCGGAGGGGCTTTTGTGTGTATTGTTCTATATGAAGAATAGGGGGATAGGACAAAAAAAGACAGCCCCGAAGGGCTGCTTAACGAATTATTTAGTTGGTTTTAATGGTAATGGGAATTGGATTGTCGTAGTCGGAATTTCTTCAGACGGTGTTTGAACAATTACCTTCTTACCAAATTTCTTTTTAAATACCTTTACTGTTCCAGGTTGTACAGAATCAGCCGTAATAACTAATACAGATGTATCATCTGTTGGTAAAATACTAATGATTTTACCTTGAGGTTCTTTATTTTGATAAAGCGCCAATGCATCGGATTGGAGGTCTTCTAATTGGGCTTGTGTCAATTTGCCTTGACTTACAATTAATGCATTATCGAGTTGTGGATCGTGAGCATCAGCTAGTGCTGTATGAACTGTATCAAAGTGTTTTTTGTCCACTACAGAAACGTGCAATTTACCTTCCTTCCAGAAGAGAGCGCCATCGTTTCTAAATTGTGTGAAGTCTTGACCATAGTGAAGGGCATGGCTGATGACATTGGATGTTTTTCGTTCCACTTGTTGACGGTAGAGCGCATTGTGGAATGCCAATGCTTGTGGTGTTTGTGTCATACGGTAGGAAATTTCAGCCGCCTCTGCACGGGTTACGTATTTTTCTGGGTTAAACATCGTGCCTGGTGCATAGTTGGTAAATCCTAAGTATGCTAATTCACGCACTGCGTCTTGTGCCCAAGGGGCTACGAATTTTTGGTCCCCATACGCTACTTGATCGAGTACAGTAGGGTCATCTGTTGTATAGCCTAGATAATGTAGGTAGTTATCTGCTACCACAGCAAATTCTTGGCGGGACATATATTTTTCAGGTTTATATGTAGTGTCGCCATAGCCAGAGATGATATTCTTGCGCGCTACTGATTCAATAGCGAGGGCAGACCAACGGTCGGATGTAATATCTTTAAAGTGACTAGAGATGAACGCTGCTTGGCCATCATCGGTAATGTTGTTGAATAGGGAGGCCACTTCTTCGCGTGTCATTGGTTGATTAGGACGGAATGTGCCATCCGCATAGCCTTTCATCAATTTAGCCTTTGCTACGGCACTAATTGATTTAGAAGCCCAAAAATCACTTGGTACATCGGAGAAGATGTATGGTCGCACATCTTGGATATCCTTTGGAGACGTAACAACGCCGGAGCGAAGTTGTTGATTAACAACAGTATTAGCAGGTACAGCAGTTTTGTTTTGTTCAGTAGCTGTTGTATCTTGAACTGTTGCCGTTGTTGTTACAGTATGTTGCGCTGGATTAGCGTTTGGTGTTTGTGCCGGTGTAGCGGCAAATGCCATACCGGATGTAGTAAGTAAAGCGGACAGGATGAGAGCCCGTAATGTGTGTGTTGATACCTGTTGCATACATATCCTTCTTAATCATGTGGTAAATATATCAAAAACAGCGTTAGATAACGCTGTTTTTGAAGTCCCCTTAAGGACTAAAGTATATCGGAGTTTTGTCGCTATTAGCGTTTTACAGTCATTTTAACTTTGGAACCAAATACCTTGGAAATACCTTGTTGTGTTTCTTTGCTTGCAGTGCTAACTACAGCGTATAATTGATTGTTTTCAACGTCTGGGAATACGGCGATAATATTGCCACCTTTTTCGTTTTTGCTGTAGTAGTTACGGAAATTAGATTCGATAACATCGTATTCAGTTTGGCTGTATTGAGATGGTTCAACTACTACATAGTTGTTGATAGTAGCATTGCCTTGGCTTGCCAAATTAGCTTTAACTGTATCCAAATCGGAATTAGATTTCAAAGCTACATGCAATTGATTGTCTCTCCAGTACATAACACCATAGTCTTGGAACGCTTCTGGTGTTTTATATGTCTTGTTGAGTTGAGTGAATACATTGTTTTCCAATGTTTCTTGTTGTTTTTGATCGAGTGGTTTTAATGTGCTGCGACGTACAGGTCGAACGATGCGTGGAGATTGTTCTGCTTTAGACTCAGAAACCTTGTCAGATTTTTTAGCCTTAGCTTCTTTTTCTATCTTTTTCGCATCAGCATCAACTTTTTTAGCATCAGATTTCACAGCAGCATCAACTTTTTTTGCATCTGCCTTTGCATCAGTATCTACTTTCTTAGCATCCGCTTTTACGTCTTTAGCGACTTCTCTTTCAACGGTTTTAGTTTTGTTTTCAACCTTTTCAGCGTCTTGTTTTGCATCTTCTTTAATAGCGGTAGCCTTGCTAGTAGTAGGGGCTGTTTCACCGTTTAAGATGCGGTTTAAGATTGTTGCCGCTTGTGCGCGTGTTACAGGTTGTGTTGGGTTGAAAGCAGTTGTTGCACCGGATGCTACATAGCCGCGTTGTGCCATGTATTCGATATCCGCTACATAAGCTTTGGAAATGCTAGCACTGTCTTTGAATGTAACCTTTTCGGATTTTACAGGTGCATCAGGTTTTATTTTCTTTACTAAATTAGCTGCGGAAGCAACGAATTCTTCGCGGTCCATCGCTTTAGCAGGGGCAAATGTAGATTTTGTTGTACCTTCCATAACGCCAGCAGCACCAACTAATTTAATAGCTGTGTTGGACCAACGGTCGCTTTCAACATCGGAATAGGAAACGCCATTTTCTTTTGTTACTAAGTCAGCAAGTTCTTGCTCGTTCATATTGTGTTGCAACACTTTGCCGTAAATGGCTGCTGCTTGTTCACGAGTAATGCTTTTACCAGGGCGGAATGTGTTATCTGCATAGCCGGATAAGTAGCCAGCCTCTGTCATTGCTTGGATGGCATCGCGAGCCCAGTTATCCTTTGTATCTGGGTATACGCCAGCTGGCAATGTTTCTTTAGCCTTTGCAGGAACCTCAGATTTTTGTGTTGCTTTTGCAGTTGTTGTAGTTTTATCTGTAGTTGTAGTAGATTTAGCTGTCGCTGCTGGTGTAGTTTTCGCAGCAGTTGTTTTTGCATGTGTTGTCTTAGCAGTTGTTTTTGCAGCAGTTGTAGTATGTGTAGATGCTTTTGCATTCGTTACAACTGGTGCTTTCGTAGTTGTTGTAGTTTCTGCATGAGCCATGCCGAATGTAGATCCTAGCGCCAATGTAATCGCTAGAGATAAGGACAATTTATTGAGTTTCATGAGAAAGCTCCTTTCAAATTACGTTTATATACATAAATTATAGCACTTTTATGAAATAACCACTACTATAAGAAAATGTAATATATAAGGATAAAAATTAGATGAATAATGGTGAAAGTTACACTTTCATTATAGCAAATGAGAATGGTGCAATTTTGGGACTAAAAAATATCTACTTGATAAACATTTGCAAATAAAGAAAACACGGGAGTTATAGAAAAAATTTATAAAGCAGTACGTGAGTGTGATAAAAATCAATTTTGATTATTACTTTTAGTCATAAGGATATGATTTATGCAACCCTAAATACGAATATAGCAATTGCTTGGACATTTATGGTGCCCTTATTTATAATTATATCGAAATGTTCTTTAAATATAACACTTTAAAGATCGTCAATTTATTGTATAGGCTGATAATTTGTGGAATTTTATCGACCTAAATGAATACATATCAAAAATTTTTTTGAGTTAAGTACTAGAAAAGTTGAGGACGAAAATATGAAAATTCATCTTTTCCAACAGTGTTTGATTGATATGTTCTACCCTCATGTTGGCATGGCTGGTGTAGAAGTACTTGAGAGACTAGGTTGCGACCTTGTAGTGCCTAAGAAACAAGTATGCTGTGGACAAATGTTCACAAACTCCGGTTACAATGATGCCGCTATGGATGCTATTAAGAATACAATCGAATGCTTCGAAAACGCTGACTATGTAGTCAGCATGTCTGGCTCCTGTGCCTTTGCTATTCGCGATGAATACCAACACTTCTTGGAAGGTCAACCTGAATGGCAACAACGCGCAGAAAAATTGAGCGGAAAAATTTATGAATTCACTGAATTCATTACCGATGTATTGGGTGTAGAAGATGTTGGCGCACGCTTTGACGAAACTGTTACATACCATACATCTTGCCACGTAACTCGCTTGATGGGTGTAAAAGAACCACCTTTCAAACTCCTTCGCAATGTAAAAGACCTTAAGTTGATTGAATTACCTCGTGCAGACCGTTGCTGCGGTTTCGGCGGTACATTCTCCGTTAAAAACCCAGAAATCAGCGAAGTAATGACACGCGAAAAAGCTTTGGAAATCGCTAGCACTGGTGCTAACGTAATTTCCGGTTCCGACCAAGCTTGCTTGATGAATATTGCAGGTATGCTTGACCGTCTTCATAAAGATGGTGAAATCGATCGCCGTATCAAAGTAATGCATATTGCTGAAATCTTAAACTGCCGCTAAGGAGGAGACGACATGGCACTTATATATGACAATCGCCCCTATAAAACACGTATAAAAGAATGTTTGGCTGATGATTTCAAAGTTGCAGCTATCAAAAAAGCACAAGACGTGTTTTATGATAAACGTAATACAGTAGTTGCGGACGTTCCTGAATGGTTAGATTTCCGCGCAGAAGCAGCTAAACTTCGTGATCACGTTCTTAACAATTTGGATTACTATGTAAACCAATTCGCTGAAAACGCTGAAAAAGCTGGTTCTAAAGTTCACTTTGCATTCGACGATAAAGAAGCGACTCAAATCGCTTTGGATATCCTTCGTGAACGCGAAGCCAAAATGATCGTTAAATCCAAAACTATCTTAACTGAAGAGATTGGTTTGAACGAAGTTCTTGAAGAAGCTGGTATCGAAGTAAACGAAACTGACTTGGCGGAATTCATTTTGCAAACAGCAGTGAGCCCACCATCTCACATCGTAGTACCAGGCCTTCACTTTGAACGTAATAAAATCCGCGAAATTTTCGCTGAAAAATTAGGTTATACAGGTACTGAAAACCCTACTGAAATGACTCACTTCGTACGTGGTTATGTACGTGAACGCTTCTTGAAAGCTGACGTAGGTGTTAATGGTTGTAACTTTGCAGTTGCTGCATCTGGTACTTGCACAATCGTTTCCAACGAAGGTAACGGTCGTATGGCTAGTTCCATTCCTAAGACTCAAGTAATCTTCTTAGGTACAGAACGTATCGTTCCTGACTTCAAAGCTCTTGACGTAATGATGGAAATGTTGAACCGTTCTGCAGTAGGTGCTAAAATTTCCAACTACTTCTCCATGATGACTGGTCCTGGTCGTGCTGGCGAAGCTGACGGTCCTGAAGAAACTCACATCATCATTATCGATAACGGTCGTTCCGGTATCTTGGGTGGTACATTCCAAGAAATGTTACGTTGTATCCGTTGTGGTGCATGTATGAACATCTGTCCTGTATACCGTCACATCTCTGGTCACGGTTATGGCTCCGTATATCCAGGTCCAATGGGTGCTGTATTGACTCCATTGTTCAAAGGTTACGACGTAGCAGGTGATCTTCCATATGCTTCCACATTGTGCGGTGCATGTACAGAAAACTGTCCAGTAGCTATTCCATTGCATGAATTATTGATGGAACACCGTCATATTATGGCTGACATCGAAAAAACTCGTCCGAAAGCAGAAGAAGCAATCTTCACTGCAGCGGCTAAGATGTTTGGTAACTCCACATTATTCGACCTTGGTACAAAAGCTGGCGCTATTGGCATGAACTTGATTAGTAATAAAGAAGGCAATATGCCTACATGGACTCAAGCTATTCCAGTTATGAACGGCTGGACTAAATCTAAAGAAATGGGTACATTGAAGTTCAAGAAATTCCGTGACTTATATGCTGAACATGAAAAGAACAAGAAGAAGGAGAAAAAATAATGGATGAAGCTAAACGTAAACAATTTATTGCACGTTTATCTCGTGCATTAGGCCGTGATCAAGAAATGTGCCCTGCCTATGTAGAGGATTTTGATTACAGCCATGGTCCTCAAGAAACTATGTTCAAAGATTTGAATCAAGATCAAATTTTGACAATGTTTAAGGAACAATGTCAACGTGTTGGTACAAAATTCGTTGAAACTACACCTGATAAATTAGGTGAAACAATTTTGGCAGCTATCGAAGACTGGGGCAATGGTAAGATTGTATTCCCAAGCACTCCTGAAGTAGACGAATATAAATTAAAAGAATTATTCGAACAAGATGCAGCTAATAATGGCGGCACTCGTACATACTTCCAATGGGACCCAGCTAAAGGCCGTGAAGAATGTATCTCCAACACTGCCAATGCAGATATCGGTATTACATTCCCATACTGCGGTATTGCTGAAACAGCTACTGTAGTACAAGCATCTGGTGAAGAATCTGGCCGTGCTATCAGCTTGTTGCCTACAACACATATTGCTGTATTGTACACTGATACAATCAATCCACGTATGACTCAAACAATGGAACATTTGTCTGAACGTTATCATAACGATCCATCCAAATTCCCTACAAATATCTGCTTGATTTCTGGTCCATCCCGTACAGCTGATATTGAGTTGGTTACTGTAGATGGTGCTCATGGTCCTATCCAAGTAACTTACGTTTTGGTTAAGCGCTAATACATTAACTACGTATAGCTATAACTGAATCACTTTAAAGGTGATCTTCCTTAGGAAGGTCACCTTTTTTATATGTGTTGATTTCTATTATGGTGTAGAGCTCTCTTAGAACTGTATAGGCTCCTGTAGAGCGATGGAAATTAACATGTTTATGGAGCTTGCGGATTCTGCATAGATAAACTCATAAAATTCGTATTGTTTTACTTGTAAAATTTTCGATATATGCTATACTTAGTTCATAACCCATTATTATGATATGAATTAAAGAGGTGTATTATGAATATTCCATTCTTTACAGATTACCTCATGTTAAGCAATCCACTAAGTATTGGTATTATCGCAGTGTTTGTACTTGCCTTAATCGGTATTTATGTGTTGCAACGCAAGGGCACATCCTTTGGTAATCTTGTTATTATTGGCACTATTGTTGGTGCCGTATTAGGCATAGCAATTCAAGTTATTGCTGGTTTTCCTGATGATCCGTCTAAGGTGGTCTACATCAAGGAAAGTACGAAGTGGTTCTCCCTTGTGGGTGGTGGGTTCATCGACTTAATCCGCATGCTTGTTATTCCTATCGTATTTATCTCCATTGTCCATGTTATTTTACATATGGAGGCAGGGGCTAATCTTAAGAAGTTAGTAGTTGCCATGGTATCCACTAACCTCGGCATGGTGGCTGTAGCCGCTATCGTAGGCCTTATCCTCGGTAATGCTTTTGGATTAGGGCAAGGTTTTGATATTGTTGAGTCCGGTAAAAAAATCCGTGAAATCAAACCGATGGTGGATACATTCCGTGCTTTGATTCCTAGCAATCCTATTCAAGCTGCTGCAGAAACAAATGTTATTGGCATCGTAGTATTTGCCATCATCTTGGGCAGCGTAGCCCGTCTCTTAAAACAAACGGGCACCAATAACATGGAAATCTTTACAAAGTTATTTGATGAGCTTCATCAATTGATTTCCTGGGTTGCCGATTTCATTATTGGCCTTATGCCATACGGCGTAGTTGCTTTATTGGCATCTACATTGGCGACACGTGGCTTGCAAGCTATCCTCGATATGGGACTTTTCGTAGTATTGCTTTACGTAGGTCTTTTGATCATGTTCGTCGTTCAAGCTATCTTAATTGCTAGCTTTGGTTACAACCCGATTACATACTTTAAAAAAGCGAAGGCTCCATTGTTGTTGGCCTTCACATCCCGTTCCTCTATGGGCGTATTGCCATTGACTGTTGAAACATTGACAAAACGTCTTGGTGTAAATGCTACAACTGCTAATACAGTAGCATCCTTTGGTACTACTGCAGGCATGCAAGGTTGTGCCGGCGTATTCCCAGCTCTTGTGGTAGTTTACATCTCTAATGTAGCGGGTATTCCATTTGACTTGACAATGTACATCATGAGCGTTATCGTTATCGCCATTGGTTCCGTTGGTATTGCAGGCGTTCCTGGTACGGCTACAATGGCTGCATCCGTATCCCTTAGTGGTACTGGTCTTGGTGCATACTTTACATCCATCAGCCCAATCCTTGCTATCGATCCATTAATCGACATGGGACGTACATGCTTGAACGTATCTGGTTCCTTAACAAATGCACTTGTGGTAGATAAAATTATGGGTACCATTGATAAAGATGCGTATAACAATCCTACACAAGGTGAGGAATAATAGTTAAATAATCATATTGATTGTGAAAGCAGCAGATATTAGGTCTGCTGCTTTTTGCGTAGTTGGACTATGTGTTGTAGTAGAATGCATAGATTGTAATGCAATTGGATGTATACCCTTCTTCGGTGAAATCGAAAATAATTATTATTACATTTTGTAATATCAAAGTACAAATATTTATATATATAATTGTGACTATGGATACGTTTTCAAGTATTACATAAGCGTATAATGTACATATAAAAGTTTCTATATATGCTTAATAAATATAAGCCAAGAGGTAGTACTATGATTACAGAAGAAGTAAAAGAACGTTTAATTGCAGATTATCCAAAGTTTGAAGATATGACACGCAAGTTTTATAAGAAAGAGATGTCTATTGCGGATTATAAGGGCCAGTCCGGCGCATATGGTAGCTACGCCGAACGTGGTGCTGCTACGGGCATGAGCCGTTGGCGTTTTAATTGTGGTCGCATCAAACAAGAACAAATGCGGTTCTTAGCAGATACTATCCGCAAGTACAATCTTACACATATTCATTTCACAACCGGTCAATGCTTACAAATGCATGGACTCGATGGAGAAACTATTTTACAGCTCTTCAAGGAATGTTATGAACATAGCATTTATAATCGCGGTGCAGGCGGCGATAATCCAAATGTAGTAGCCAGTATCTTACGCGGCATTGATCCTCGCGAGACCTTTGACATTTCACCATATGCGGCAGCTATTAGCGAATTTCTTATGGAGCAAATGTTTTATATCAAGATTCCTCGTAAATTTAAGATGGGAATCGATAATGGATTTGATAGCACACCGCATGCCACTTTTAAGGATCTTGGGTTCAATTTAACAAAACATCATACCTTTGATGTATATGCATGTGGCGGTATTGGCCCTAATCCTCGCATCGGTATTCCTGTAGCTCGTGATGTGCAACCGGAAGATGTTTTGTATCATGTGAAAGCCATGCTTATGGTATTTGCAAACCATGGTAACTTTAAAAATCGTGGTAAAGCACGTACTCGCTATATGCCTGCAGAAATGGGGGGCGCGGAAGCTTTCATCAAAACCTATGAAGAAACATTGGCAATGGTGAAAGAGGTTGAAAAACTGACCATTAATCCTGCAGATTATGCCTATGAAATTACGAAGACGGGCAAGCGCGATGATTCGGTAGAAAATTATCGTATTCATCGTCAAAAACAAGAAGGTCTGTACTATGTAGAATACCACCCAATTGGTGGCGATGCGAATGTTGAACATCTATTGGCGGCCCTTGATTATGCGGTTACATTAGACCAAGTGGAGGCTCGTATTGCACCGGATGAAGCCTTGTTTTTCATCAATTTGACAGCTGATGAAGCTAGAAAAATTGCGGAATTAACAGATGATAGCGCACGCGATGATTTTCGTCGTTCTGTATCCTGTGTGGGCTCTACAGTTTGTCAAATCGGAATGCAAGATTCTAATGGCTTGCTAAAGGCTGTCTTTGATCATCTTGAAGAAAAAGGTATTGATACGAAAAAATTGCCGCGAGTACATATTTCTGGTTGCCCACATTCTTGTGGGACTCATCAAATTGGGGAAATTGGATTTCACGGTGCTGTAAAACTCGTAGATAAGAAACCACAACCTGCTTTCATCATCGTAGATGGTGGTTCAGAACATATGGGTTCTGAAAGCTTTGGTAAAATGGCTGGGAATATTGTAGCTGCAAACATTCCCGCGTTTATGGAGGCATTAGCAAATATTCTTAATGAGGCACCAGAAGCGGATTTTGGCTCTTGGCGATTGACTCATAAGACTCAATATATGGATTTGATTAAGTCCTTTGAATAGTCATTATATGACCACATAACACATATGTTTATGCGTAAAGATTAACTCATTAACATATGTGTTATATTTTTTTGTTATCCTACGAATTGATTTTATATGGTATAATAGGCTTTATAGTATGTGTTTGGAGGTTTATTACTATGTTATTTACCGTGAATACAGAAGTCTGTACTCGTTGTGGTCTATGCGTAGCCGATTGTCCAACAGGCCTTCTTGTTATGACTGATGATGGTCCTAAAACAGGTAAGGGTGGTTGTATTTCCTGTGGTCATTGTGTTGCAGTATGCCCTACGCTTGCTCTAGATAGCGACCTAACACCGCGTGCTGAACAAGTGGATATTACAAAAGAAACTAAATTTACGCCGAAACAAGCAGAGCTATTTTTACGCAGCCGTCGTTCCATTCGTAATTATCAAAATAAACCAGTTCCTGCTGAATTGATTCGCAAGGTATTGAATGTGGCTCGTATGGCGCCAACTGCGACAAATACGCAAGGAATTTCATATATCGTAATTCGTGATAAACAAAAATTACGCCGCATTGCAGATCTCGTTCTTGAGTGGATGCATTTAGCGGCAAAAACTGTACCCATTATGCGTCTTTATGCTCGTGCAGCACAAGCTGAAGTGGATAAGGGTAAGGAATACATCTTGCGCGATGCGCCTGCGTTAGTAGTGGCTATCGGATCTAAAAAGGATATTCATCGTACTCACGATAGTGGTCATTCTTGCTTGTCTTATGCAGAGTTGTATGCACCAACATTAGGATTAGGTACTTGTTGGGCAGGCTTCTTTGAACATGCTGGGGAAGCAGAATATGAACCATTATTGGACCTATTAGGTGTACCTGAGGATAAAATCATTGCAGGTGGTATCTTAATGGGCTATCCAAAGGTTCGTTACCGCAATATTGTGGAACGCCAACCATTGGACGTTACATTCGACACTGAAGAATAAACGTGATTGATACTAAAGAATAAAATAAAAGCGATACTCTAACATTGATTAGGGTATCGCTTTTTGGCATTATAAATAAAAGAACCGGCCTCTAATTTGATAGAGGTCGGTTCTTGTTTATCTAGTTTGCAGAGGTAATGCTACCTTTGAAAGTATCGTTGATGAATTGTTTGATTGCATCAGATTTGTAGATGTCTGCAATTTTTTTGTATGTTTCGTTATCTTTGTCTTGGCTACGTACAGCAAGTATCATAACAGCTAATGGTTCGTCTTTAGGTTCTAAGAAGAAACCTTGTTTTTCAACGTTAAGGCCTGCACTTTGAACATAGTTCATAGGAATTGCTGCCACAGCTACATCGTCAAGGCTACGAGGCAATTGTGCGGCTTCCAGTTCTTGGATCTGTAGGTTTTTAGGATTAGATGTAATATCTGCTACTGTTGCTTTAAAGCCGACGCCGTCTTTCAATGTAATGAGACCCGCTTTAGCAAGTAATGCGAGACCGCGACCGCCGTTTGTTGGATCGTTAGGAATAGCTACGATAGCACCATTTGGTACATCTTGTGCACTATGTACAGAGTTACTATACAATCCCATAGGCATTAAAATCGTTTTGCCAATAGCTACAAGGTCGGAACCATTTTGTTTGTTAAAGTTTTCCATAAATGGAACGTGTTGGTATGCGTTGAGTTGGATATCTCCATCAGCCAATGCTTTGTCTGGTGTTACATAATCGGAGAATTCCACAACCTTAAGGTTAATACCTTGCTTTTGAGCCTCTTTCGCAACTGCTTCTGCTACTTGAGCATGAGGGCCTGCAGTAGCACCAATTTTAATTTCCTTTGGTGTCTGACTAGATTGATTTGTATTTGTGCCACAGCCTGCGATGGCGAATGCTAAAACGCCAACGAGAAGAGGGGCAATAAATTTTTTTAATTTCATGTGAACATCCCTTTCTATATACATATAATGAATATATCCTATCACGTGAATGGGGGTTTGTATATAGAGCAAAATATACTGGTTATCTATAGATTAAAACTATGGCTTTCAAATAGTTGTAAAAATGGGTTATTAATATATATCTAAAAAAATCGAAATATGATATAATACATATAAGTTTTATACAATTAAAGTGGTGGAATAGAAATATAATACTTAGGAGGTCTTTATGTTTAACTTTGATTTTTATAACCCTACACATATCGTATTTGGTAAAGACCGTTTAGATGAATTAGATGCATTGGTTCCAAAGGATGCAAAGGTGCTTATTACCTATGGTGGTGGCTCTGCAGTGCGCAGTGGTCTTATTGACCGCATTGTAAAGGCACTTGGTAATCGTAAGGTAGAACAATTCGGTGGTATTGAGCCAAACCCATCTCTTGAGACCTGTGAACGTGCGGTAGCTTTTATTAAAGAACATGGCGTAGATTTCGTCCTCGCTGTAGGCGGCGGTTCTGTAGTTGATGCCACAAAACTTATCGTTATGGGCGCTACTTATGATGGCCCTGTAATTGAGGTTATGAAAGCAGGTGTACCAGAGGTTCCGGTGGAAATGGTACCAAATCCACTACCATTTGGTACAGTTATGACATTACCTGCCACTGGTTCTGAAATGAACAATGGTGCTGTTATTACCTATGGTGATGGTAAATACCCTGTATTCAGTAGCTTAGTATTCCCTAAGTTCTCCATGCTCGATCCTACGTTGACTTTCACATTGCCTGAAAAACAAGTCAAGAACGGCGTCATCGATACTTTCGTACATACGACAGAGCAATATTTAACATACCCGGTGGCAGGCCGTATTCAAGATCGTTTCAGCGAAGGCATTTTGAAAACTATGATTGAAATCGGCAAAGAAACGGTAGAAAATCCAGAAAACTACGATATTCGTGCTAACCACGTGTGGGCCTCTACCTTAGCATTAAATGGTCTAATCGGTGCCGGTGTACCACAAGACTGGGCCACACATCTTATCGGTCATGAATTGACTGCTGCATATCATCTTGACCATGGGATTACATTAGCTATCGTATTGCCTGCATTATTAGAAGTGAGAAAAGTAGACAAGCTTGAAAAATTGGCCCAATATGCTACACGTGTATGGCATATTACTGAAGGTACAAACGAAGAAAAAGCAGATAAGGCTATTGCTAAAACGCGTGAATTCTTCGAGTCCCTTGGCGTATCTACGCATTTGAAAGATTATGGTCTTGGTGAAGAAGCAATTGATAAAATTGTGAAACAATTGGAAGACCATGGTATGACTCGACTTGGTGAAAAAGGTGATGTCACACCAGAAGTGGCTCGCGAAATTTTAACGCGTGCCTTATAATTAGTAGAATAGTGTATATATTAGAAAAGACACCTGGTAGGTGTCTTTTCTTTGTACATTGTATGGAGAATATAATGGCATTATATACATTTTATGAATATCATAATCTAGTGTAAATGAAAGAAGGCGATATATTAATGGAACAATTACATAAAGGGCGTCAAGCTTTTAGTTATGCTTTTCCTATTATGGTTCCTATGGGCATAAGCTTCTTTTTCATAGGCTTAGGATTTGGTTTATATGCTACGAGCCAAGGGTTCCCTTGGTGGACACCACCTGTTTTGGCAGCAACCATTTTTGCAGGTTCCATGGAGTTTGTAACGATAGGTATGTTGATGGCTGGATTTGATCCTATTAATGCCTTTGTTTTAACCATGTTCGTTAATGGTCGTCATTTTTTCTACGGTTTATCTGCGCTACAACGATATGTTCATATGGGTTGGAAGTGGTTTCCTACCGTTGCTTGGATGTGTGATGAAAGCTTTGCTATCAACATGTCTACAAGATTACCGGATGATGTGGATAAAAAATGGTTTTACTTCCACGTGTCTTGGCTTAACTATGTGTTCTGGGTATTTAGTACCTTTGTAGGTGGTCTATTTGGTAATCTATTGACTACTGTAGATTTACGAGGCATTGATTTCGTGTTACAAGGGCTATTTATTGTGGTATTTCTTGAAATGCTACTTAATGCAAAGAATAATAAGATTCGAGCCTTTGGTGTAGCTGGTGCAGCTATGGCGGTAGCCATGCTCTTATTGGTGGGGAAATCTCTCTTTATGCTTCTATCTATGAGCTGTATGCTAGTAGTTTGCTATATTGCGTACAAATGGGGAGGTGTGCGCCTTGACTAATATAGAAATGGTTATGACCGTTGCTATCGTAGTAGCAGGTACATTATTGACTCGCTTTGGGGCGTTCCTCATATTCCCACCTGGGAAAAAGGCGCCAGATTTTGTACTCTTTTTAGGCAAAGCATTACCTGCTGCCGTTATGGGTATGCTCGTCGTATATACCTTTAAGGAAACCGTCGTCTTAGCATATCCATATGGTATCCCTGAATTGATAGCATTACTGGTTACAGTAGGATTACATCTATGGAAACGAAACATGCTCGTATCCATTGCCGTAGGTACTATAGTGTATATGCTTATCGTACAAAATATTTAATATTTCCCTAAATCAAAGAGCGTTTTTGGAAAAGAGGATAGACTGATTACTGGATTTGAGCGGATTTTAATTTATAAAATTAGTTAGAGTAAACATGAATCCTCGTATTCTTATTATGCTGAGAGTATTATGTTAATGAAATATCCCCTTCGTTAAACGACTTTGGCCCTGCGAAGCCCGCAGGGCGGAGTCAGACCCGGCCGGTGGAGGCTTGACGAAGGGGATATTTCATTTATGTATGTTGCTAGAGATAAGAATGCGAGGATTCATAAACTATAACTATTTTAGTTGTAAAATCCGCTCAAGCCCCGCAGCAGTATGATGATTTTCCAAAAACGCTCTTTGATCAAGTAGCTCCATGAGATCCATATCTGTAATGGATAATTTGAAGTCAAAGACGTCAAAGTTAGACTTCATATGCTCTAAGCTTGTTGCCTTTGGCAATGGAATGATGCCTCGTTGGATATGCCAACGCAAGATGATTTGATGCTTCGTTTTTCCATATTTTTCAGCCAAGCTCTTGATGATAGGGTGGTCAAATATAGGTTGACGATCGCGTGTGAATGGGGACCATGCCATGCCCACAACTTGGTGTTTTCTCATCAATTGAATAAGGGATTGACGTTGGTTGAATGGATGGCACTCGATTTGGTTGACTACAGGCTTTACATTGCAGTGGTACAGCAAGTCGATTAAGCGGTCTTCGTAGAAATTAGACAGACCCAAACCGCGCAGCACGTTTTGGTCGTATAATTCCTCCATGGCGCGCCAGGAACCGTAGTAATCACCTAGTGGTTGGTGAATAAGCATGATATCTATATAATTAGTATTTAACTTCTTTAGAGAACTTTCAACAGCGCGCATCGTAGCATCGTAACCGGCATTGGTATGCCAAATTTTAGTGGTTACAATGATGTCGGACCGATTAATACCAGATGCACTCATGCCCTTGCCGACGGCTTCTTCGTTATCATAATAAGCTGCCGTATCGAGTAAACGGTATCCAGCCTGCAAGGCATTCGTTACAGCTTGCTCCGTTTCCTCCGACGTTCCTGTTTTGTAGGTGCCAAATCCGATGGATGGCACAAAGCTACCATTATTTAAAATTCTAAAATCCATACGTTCTTCCATGAGAAACCTCCATATGTATACTTGTTTAGGAATATTATATCAGATATTATTTCTGCCTAGTAATATCTAATCATATAGGGAATTAGCTTTCATACAATTCTTATTGATTTTGTGATATACTAAGGTATTGATAAAAATCAATACAATGGATAGAGATAAGGTGAAAGTATGAACAAATTTCGACTTGGTGCTGTAATGGCACTATTGGTCATTGTTGTATGTGCGATTGCAGGTTGTGGTACATCTACGGTATCCGTTGCCGATGTTACTTATAAAGATATGCCGTTACAAATTCATAATGAAGCGAATGTAACAGCTCTTAATAAGTCTACTATTACGCCCGCTGTATCAGGTGCGGCTACGTATGCTGTGAAGGTAGGCGATAAGGTAACACAAGGTCAAGTGGTGGCGACAATTGATACGTCTGCACTTCAACAACAATTAGCGTCCTTACAAGGTCAGCTTAGTGCGGCCCAATCCTATACGCCTGCTGTTGAAACAACAACGACAACGACGGCGCCTACGGTTAGTAGTGCTCAGCTTGAAAGTGCTCGCCAAATGCGCGAGGCTGGTAATATTACCGAAAAGGAATATAATCGTATTCTAGAACGGTCTCGACCTCAAACTGTGACAACCACAACTGGTGGTGGCGGTGGTGGCAACGGTGCTAGTGTTGCTGCTATTGAGGCACAAATTGCTCAGGTGTCCGCACAAATAGCTGCCGCTAATATTACGGCTCCTATAGCTGGTGTGGTGACTGCTATTTACAATGAAGATCGTCAAATGGCGATTGCAGACCGTCCATTTATGTTGATACAACAAGAGACGCCTATGGTGGCATCATTGAGTATTCCTCGTGATGCGGCTATGAAATTAGCTAGCCCAGAGGCAAAATCAAGCATTAAAGTGTCTTTACATGTCGGTGATTCAGATATTCCAGGTGAGTTGACCTATATAGATACAAACCAGCCTGAAAATGTACCAAGTGTACTAGTTAAGGCTACTTTCAACAACGAAAAAGGAGCTATTAAGGCTGGTGAATTTTATAGTTTGACCATCGAATCTAGTGCTCAAGCTAAGATGCTCGTTGTTCCTGCTGCGGCAGTACGTGAAAATCAAGATGGTAAATATGTATATGTATTAACCGCTGATAATACGGTAGACGTACGTGTCGTTGAAGTAGGGGATGAACAAGATGGATATGTGTCGATCATGACAGGTCTCAATGAAGGCGAACAAGTTATTACAACCAAGGGAACCTTTGAACTAGGTGAAAAGGTGAAGGTTCAATAAATATCTTATGTGTAGCTAGAAACTAGCAACCATGAATGTTGAAAAGGAGGAGATTATTATTTTAGAATTTAAACGTTTTGAATTAAGAGACAAACCATTAATCGATAAATATTTTGAACAACATCATTACGAAGCGTCGGATAATTGCTTTACTACATTGTATATGTGGCAAGAAGCCTATGGCATTCGTTGGGCTGAGGAAAATGGCGTATTGTACATCCAAGGTGGTGGTAAGCGCGATCCATTCCTATTACCTCCATTTGCTGGTAAGGATGCGAAGTTCCTCGATGGTTTGTTGCGTGCAAAAGAATGGTTTGTAGAAAATAAATTACCATTCATTTTCAAAGGTGTTAGCAAGGTTGTGAAAGAACGGATGGAGGAACTATGCCCAGGCCGTTACGTATTCACACCTGACCGTGATAACTACGAATATATTTATAAGTCTGAAGATCTTATCAATTTGTCTGGTAAGAAATTCCGTCAAAAGAAAAATCACTTGAATCAATTCCGTATGCAATATTCCAACTATGAATATGTGCCAATTACAGAAGACATCATTCCATTGTGTCGTGAGACAGCAGCGTCTTGGGTGGAAACTCATCACGAAGAAGGTATTGAAGATGAATTAGTGGCTATTAATTTACTCTTTGATCATTGGGATGTTTTGGGCTTAAAAGGCGGTGCTATTAAGTTGTTTGGTCGCGTAGAGGCTTTCAGTATCGGCGAATTAATGAATGATAGAATGGCTTTAATTCACATCGAAAAAGCCAATCCGGATATTCGCGGTTTGTATCAAGCAATTAATAATGAATTCATCCGCCATGAATTTAGCAATGTAGAGTTTATCAATCGTGAAGAAGATATGGGCTTGCCTGGTCTTCGTCAAGCGAAGGAATCTTATAATCCTGATCATTTTGCAGAAAAATATGATGCTGTATATGCTAATGAAGCAGATAATGCAACGGGCGGTAAATAATCAGGTCAATCTAATAACGAATATGAGAGTGGTACTGTATGGTGCCACTCTTTTCCGTTATAATAAAGGGTAGAGTGTGTGAAATACATTCTACTATATGAAATATATAGCTTAGAGCTGTTTAGGATAGAAAGGAACTAGTATGGATTTTAGAATTGCTACATCACAAGATACGGCACAAGTAGAAGCGCTTTGGGCGTATTGCTTTGAACCAAAAGAAGATCCGTTCTTTCAATATTATTTTTCTAACTGTTATGAACCGGAGAATACTGTCGTAGGTATCCAAGAAGGTCAATTGCTCTCCACTGTTCATTTGCGTCAATATAACATCAATGTGCGCGGCGCTATCTTGCCTACTAGTTATATGGTTGGTGTTGCTACTCATCCAGCTGCACGTCGTGGTGGCGTAGGTGGTGCATTATTGTTGCACTCCTTAGAAGAATTGCGCCGTCGTGGTCAAGGCATTACCATTTTAATGCCTTCTAAAGCGGGATTTTACCAACAATATGGCTGGGATTTGTACGCTCATCAATGGGTACAGACCATGCCATTAGAGAGTTTGCGTTCTTTGACGGATAAAACCTTATCCTTTGGATTGCTAAATGATGTAGAGCAATGGACATTGCTTGATCCTGTTTACAAAGTCTATACGAAGGATTTATGTGGCTATGCGGAACGGGGTGAGAAGGAGTGGAAACGTCTATTAGGCAGTTTCTTTGCTGAAGGTGTGAATATTGCGGTCGTGAAAAACGATGAAGGTCAAATCGAGGGCTATGCTGTATATCGTCTGGGGGCTCCTGAAATTCCAGTTACGGAATTTGTATACACAACACGTCGTGCTCAACGTGGTTTGCTTAATTATTTTTATAACCATCGTTCTCAAGGTGAAAGCATTCGCTGGAATGAAGGGTTGCATGATACGGGTTATAGATTTGTTCCTGATGGAAAAACAGGTCATACAACGATGCCGTATATGATGGCGCGTATCGTAGACGTAGAAACAGCGTTGACTACGGTACCTGTTAATCCAGAAGCCGTTATGATGCCAATTACCCTAAACATTAAGGTTACTGATACATTATGCGATTGGAATAATGGCGTGTTTGCCCTTACCCTAGGTGAAAGCACTTTACCTAACGTAAAACGCGTTTCTGCTGAATCTGTGGATGAAATCGATATCACCATAGACATTGGCGGTCTAACAGTCCTGTTGATGGGGGCTGTATCAGCTAAAGATCTTGTGTTTGAAGGTAAATTACAAGGCGAATCTCATTGGATTGATTATCTAGATATGGTATATCCTAAACAAAATACATATATCAACGAATGGTGGTAATATGAGTTGGAGAACATATACAGTAAAAGAAGAGGTAGGTACAACAGTATCTGCTTATGTAAAAGAGCGATTTTCTTTATCCTCTCGAAATGTGCAGATGATATTCCGTAAGAAACGGGTGAAGGTAAATAGCCGCGTTGCTCATTCCAAGCGTATGCTAAGAAAAGGGGATGTTATTACTATTGAGTTACCACAAGATAAGGATTATGGTGTAGAGGTTGAAAAAGGACCTATAGAGGTTCTCTATGAGGATGAACACACACTTGTGGTGTATAAGCCTCCATTTATGCTAGTTCATCCAGCAGGTCAAACGAAATATCATACATTGAGTAATCTGGTGGCTGGCTATTATGCTAAACGCGGCGAAGTTCATAAAATTCGGCCTGTTCATCGCTTGGATCGAGATACAACAGGTGTTATTATGTTTGGCAAAACCCGTGAGGCAGAACAATATTACACTAAACAGCTACAAGAAGGTCGAATTCACCGTGTCTATCGCGGTCTCGTAGAAGGAAAGATTACATCTGATGGTGTGGTGAATGAACCTATCGGTGTGGATCCGGTATTTGATAATCGCCGTTGTGTTGATGAATTTGGTCAAGATGCTGTAACCGAATATCATGTGATTGAATATGGTGATATACAATCGTTGTTAGAGTTTACATTGCTAACCGGACGAACTCATCAAATTCGCGTTCATATGGCTCATATTGGTCACCCTATCATTGGCGATGCCATGTATGGTATGCGGAATAAACCGTATACGAGACAGGCCTTACATGCCTATTCGTTGACATTTATACCATATGGACAATCTGAATTGGTGACTGTTATCGCACCTGTACCATCTGATTTAGGTTGTGAACTACAAAATAAAAAGCTGCCCTAGGGCAGCTTTTTGCATAAGTGTATGGGTTTAACAACGAAAAAAGGACTCCTGCTGGAGTCCTTTTTCATGTAAGGGGAGTGTTAGTATTAACATCAAATGACCTATGTATTTAAACAAGTAGTAGGTTTGGGGTTAGTATTACTTGTCGGGAGATAAATACATTAAGTAATCAGGGAATATTTACTTATAATTATCATTTGATATAGCAATTATAAGTAAATACTATGAAGGTAAAATGAACTTCTAAAAAATATTTTATGAAATTTAGATGAAATGTAAAATTCGTTTATTAAATGTTGATAAATGCCATACTTCTTGATATGATAATAGAGGAGGATAATATCTTCTCTTTATTTTTTTTAAAAATATTTAAAAAAATCGTTCTAGTTATAAGACTTTTGTTGTTGGGTTAGAAAGGGGGCCACTATGAAGTTGCTTATAGCTTTGATGGCCTTTTTTTGCCTCATAACATATTCGAATACAGCACAAGCGACTGATTGGTATTATGTAAGTCCTGATGACAAAGGTAATCAATTGTTTATAGATAATGATAGTGTTCAAAAAAGCGATTATGATGCTGTTCTTTGGCTAAAAGTTAATGAACCAGGTGGCGATGAACTTCGCTATAAGGTATATATTAGCCGTTATAATCGGACCATGGAAATTCTAGAAGTAGATGCGTATATGCCAAACGGCACTCAATATGATAATGTTGATTATGATAAAGACCCTGAACCGATTGAAGGCAATACGAATGGCCAAGCCATCTATAGATTGTTATGGCAATAAATAGTTTGAATTTAATATTTCAGATATAAATTTAAAAAATTAAATATAAAAATACCTAGCTAGACAGCAACTAGCTAGGTATTTTTTGTGTGTAAATGTATTGTAAACACGCAGAGGTGTTACAGTCTTTGTAGATAGGTAAAATTTAAGATATCCACTAGTGATTAGAAACAACCGTTAGTTTATAGCTGAGCGGCTGTACGGGTTAATTCCAAATCATTAATCATTTGTAAATCGTCTTGCGGGGATCTACCGCCGGTTGTTAAATAACCGCCTACCATGATGCCATTAAGCCCGCCTTTTAGTGCGTACGATTGTAAATCGCGAAGATTTACTTCTCGACCGCCTGCAGTACGAATTAATGCATGAGGTAAAATGAAACGGAATACAGCGAAGGTACGTAAAATTTCCATCGGTTTTAACGCTTGGTTATGTTCGAATGGAGTACCCTTAATCGGATTTAATATGTTTAATGGGATGGAATCAATGTTAAGGCGTTTTAGTTCAAACGCCATTTCTACGCGTTGTTCTAGAGTTTCGTTTAGACCTAAGATACCGCCAGAGCAAACGCGAATGCCAGCTTTTTTGGCATTTTCTATGGTAGACATCTTGTCCTCATAGGAATGTGTGGAGCAGATGTCAGGGAAATGACTTGGTGCAGTTTCGATATTGGAATGATAGCGAGTAACACCAACTTCTTTTAATTGAAGAGCTTGTTCATAGGTTAACAAACCAAGGGAACAACAAATTTCTAAACCAATTTTTTCGCGAATTTCTTTTAATACGCGTAAGATTTGGTTGAATTCATTAGGGTTGGAAGTGTTGCGACCGCTTGTAACAATAGAGAAGCGAATAGCACCAGCTTCTTTTGCTTTTCTAGCAGCATCTAAAATCGATTCATCATCCATAAATGGATATTCTTGAACGCCTGTATTGTGGTGTGCCGACTGTGCACAGAATTTACAGTTTTCAGGACATTTACCAGAACGAGCATTTACAATCGCGCAAATGTCTACGGAATTATCGTTAAAATGTTGTTTTATTTTATCTGCCATAGCCAATAAAATCATGGTATCTTCATCGGATGTATGGATTAAATCGATGGCTTCCTCTTTAGTGATTTCACCACCATGTAATATACGATTGGCAATGGTTAATATTTTTTCATAAGAACCCACCTGGGTTTGTTGCTCTACTGGAAGTGCCATTATAGCCTCCTTGTTATTGTTAACTTATAAAAACGAATATATTTACAATGTAATTGTAGTATTCTTGGATACTAATTGTCAACTGTATAAATAAATTAGTTTACAATATGATATCTTACATATTATATAGAAATATATAGTATAATTAGATATTAGTATTCTATAAGTTAGGAAAGGAGACAATATGCAACCCTTTCGTTTTATACATTGTGGAGACCTTCATTTAGGGGCTCCTTTTCAATATGCTATGGGGATGAGTCGGCATGTAGATCGTGCCGTCGCAGAAGCAACCTATGAAGCTTTCAATAATATCATTGAAATCGCTGTGCGCGAACGCGTTAATGCAGTTGTCATTAGCGGCGATGTTTATAATAGTGAAGATCATAATTTAGAGGCTCAGGTCCGATTTGTGCGTGCCATGTATCGCTTGAGGGAGGCGCATATTCCCGTATATATGGTGCAAGGTAATCATGATCCTGCTGAAAGCTGGCGTGCTGGCTTATCAATGCCTGATAATGTACATGTGTTTTCGGATACACAGGTACAACGATTTCCGTTGATGGTTAATAACATTGAAGTTGGTGGTGTTTACGGCATCAGTTGTGGTCATGGCAATGAACAATCTAATTTTGCTGCACAATATAAAGCCTTTGAACGGGATGAATTTTCCCTTGCTGTCATGCATGGAACGGTCGGCTCTAGTGTGGGCAGTGAACATCATGATGTAACAGGGCCCTGTAATTTGACGGATATCATGCAAGGTGCTATGGACTATTGGGCACTAGGTCACATCCATAAATCACAGGTGATTTCAGAAGACCCTATGGTCGTATATGCGGGCAATCCTCAAGGATTACATCGGAAGGAATCTGGCGCTAAAGGATGCTATATGGTCAACATATCACATAATGGACATTGTGAATTAGAATTTATTGAGACCTGTGCCATTCGTTTTGAAGATATAAAGATTGATATTGCAGGCATACAAACTGAACGTGAGTTATTAGATTTGTTGAGCCATAAAAAGCAGTCCTTACGTAAAAAATATAATAAGAATACATTGGTATCGGTCCATTTAGTAGGAACTGGTCCAATGCATCGCTTATGCGTGGATGAGTCCGTTCGAAAATTATGGCTACGGGAGACGCAGGCAGAGGAAAAGAGTAAATCTATTTTTGTTATGCCATACCGCATGATTGCTAAAACGCGTCCTACTGTTAATTTGGCAGAGCGCCGTTTATTGTCCGACATGGTAGGCGATTATCTACGCGCCTATGATGAAACCGTTACTGATATTGAGGCAGTACGTCAAATCTTGGTCGATCGTCCTGAGTCTAAACGACTTGGCAGTTATTTAGATTTATTATCAGACGATGTATTGAAACGAGTTATGGAACGCAGTGAAATGGAAGGGGTTACGGTGTTAATGGGGGTAAACGATGAACATTAAACAGATTCGACTCGACTCATTTGGACCGTATGAAAACTGGACATTTAAATCCGGTCCTAACGGTGTACAGCTTGTATATGGCGCTAATGAAAGTGGGAAAACTTCCTTATTAGAAGGTATGCGTTCTCTTTTGTTTGGCGGTAAACATAAAAAATATGGTTATGTAAGTGGATCTCTTGAGCTCGACAAAGAGGGGACGGTTTATCATTTAGGCCGACAAAACAAGAATTTAGATTTTTATTCGCCTGGTGAGCCTAGCATAAAGGACGAGCCGAATCAATTGTGGTGGCATGGGCTCGATAAAAAAACGTATAACCGCATATTCGGCCTTACGTTAGAGGACCTTCAAGGCGTAGATATACTCAATGAAGTAGATGTACGAGCTAGATTCTTTGGTGCCGAAGGGGGCGAGCAACTCGGTGATGTAGTAAAAAGCATTGAAACCAATGCTAATGACTTACTGGTTGCGTCTGCATCAGGCAAACGCCGCATCAATGTTTTGATAGAGCAATTACAAGAAAATAAGGCTCGTTTATCCGCACTGGGTGAACATGAAACGCAATATGTAGAATTACAACAAGCGTTGAAGGCTTCCGAGGATACAGAAGCAGAAATTCAGAATCAAATCAAAGAATGGCAAGATTATCGTGAAGGCGTAGAGATGGTGCTTCGTGCATGGGATACGTATCGACGTAGCGAAGAGGCGCGTCGTCGTATGCAACAGTTTACATCTCCTGATACACTAGATCGCGATGCGTTTTTAAGTATCGATGAGGGCCTTCGTGAAGCTCGTCAGAATATGCAGCTTTGGCTTGATAAAGAAGAAGCACTAAAACCGGAAAATTTTGATCCTAATAGTCCATTTACTACCTATGGCCAAGATATAGAGGATTTGATTCAACAAGGTGCGAAGTGGGAACAATTGCGCCGTGAGTGTGAAGAAGGCGAAGCCTACATTGCTAAGGTTAAAGAGCAACTTGATTTCTCGAGAGGGTTACAATCTTCATGGCGCAAGGATGAATCGGTGCCAACTGATGTGAATTGGTTTGAAGGAGAACGTTTATCCAAACGATTGCGTACCGCAAAGGACCAATTATTATATTGGCAAAGCCAAGCACCATCCTTGCAAAAAGAACTAAAAATAAGTGAAGATAGATCATCTGTTGACACTGGTGAAAATAGCCCTGTTAACACCTGGGCTCAGCAAGAGTTGCAGGCTGTTATGACTGATATTGCAGATCTAGAGTCTCGACTTGGAGAACATGGTTCCATACGTATGGCCGCGATGCCGATTTGGTTGCAACGTATTGGGGGGATTGGAGCCGTCGTTGGTGTATTGATGTCGCTAGCAGGACTTATTGCACTGGAATCTGTACTATATAGCATCGGTGGTATTATTTTATTAATACTTGGACTGGGATTGTTCTGGTATGGATGGCGCCTTCGCCATGTAGATGATTCCGATGTAGCTCGGTTGATGCGTGAACTAGAACGCTTACAGCAACGTAAGTCGTATTTGGAAACACAATTGGATGCACCTTTACCTGTGGCGTCAGATGTACCGAACTTGGAAACGGCAGCTATTGAGCAACGTTACAATGATGAAGGTAAACAATTACAGGCTAATTATGAAAAAGCCTTGGCTGAATGGCAAGCATGGATTCCTGAAGGAGCGGCTAAGAGTCTCGATGAAGATGACTTCTTTAGTATGAAGCATGAATTTGACCAGTATTATGAACAATTGCGGACCATTGAAGGATACGAGAAACGCTTAGATGAACATAAGGAATCTTTGCGCGTTATAGAGGATCAAGCTGTTACCTTATGGTATAACCTTGGTGTTGAAGCCCCTGTGTCTCCTACTGAGCTAAAACGTATTTATAATCAATATAAAAACTTTCAACAACAAATGATTCGTTGGGAACAAAAAGAATCACAGCGTAAGAGCTATCGTATGGAGTATGATAATTGGCATCGCAAGGAAAAGGAACTTTTACTTGAACAAAAAGCATTGCTTGAAAAAAGTGGATTGTCCGGCGCCAATGAATATCGTCAAAAACTCATTGATGAAGATCAATTTAAGCAATGGGAAACGATTTACAAACAGAGCCAAGTACAGCTTGATTTGTTAACTCCAGATGGTGAAAATAAGGATTTGTTCTATCGCCGCTTGCGTGAGGGGAATAAAGAGAATTGGACTGATGAATTAGCCCATGCAGATCAAGAGCTGAATGCGCGCAAGGATGCGATGGCTAACCTCTATGAGAAACGAGGTCAAATCGTGGAAGCTATGCGTGCATTGGGTTCAGATCAGGAGCAACGGGAAGCCATTCAACAACGACAAGAGTTAGAATCTGAATTGGAATCTGCCTTGGAAGATTGGGCCACTCAAGTTGTCATCGCTCATTGTATGGAACGAGCGCAACAATCATACGAAGAAGAGTCACAACCAAAGATGTTAGAATTAGCATCTCAGTATATTAAACGTTTAACGAATGGTGCTTATACATTTGATATGTGGGGATTGCAAGACGGTTTAGCCCTTTTGAATGAACGGGGTGAACGATTACCGATTCATCATTGGTCTAGTGGTTTAGCGGATCAGGTGTATCTCGCGTTGCGTTTGGCACTAGCAAAGGTCTTTTCGTACCAAGTGGATGCATTGCCAATCATATTAGATGATATCTTAGTCCGCTTTGATGAAGAACGCCAAAAGAGTGCACTTGAGTTGTTAGCTGAACTTAGTGAACATCAACAAATTTGGTTGTTTACATGTCAGCAACAAGTGTATTACATGGGGCAAGCTATTGCTGGTATAGATACGCATATATTACAACGTGCATAAATTTCTATCCCTAAAAATATAGATAATAAGTGGCTTTGCATATTCATCACTTTTGGGGTACACTTTTAATATGAGCGTGACATTCTAATATAAAATCTTATATACATGTATGGGTGTGTTTTGTAGAAAGGGGTGGAAATTTGAATACTGCTTATTTAGATATGATTCAGGGCAAGAACCCTGGCATAACACCGGTATGGTATATGCGCCAAGCAGGGCGCAGTCAGGCTGCATATCGTAAGATAAAAGAGAAGTACACATTGTTCGAAATTACCAAACAACCTGAACTTTGCGCACAAGTGACAGAACTGCCTGTTAAAGAATATGGCGTTGATGCGGCTATTCTTTATAAGGATATTATGAGCCCTATGGTGGCTATTGGCGTGAATGTGGATATTAAACCTGGTGTAGGTCCTGTATTTGATACTCCGATTCGTCGTATAGAAGATATTGAACGATTACATACATTTGATGCAACAAAGGTAGAGTATATTGCCAAGACTATTGAGTTGTTGACTACCGAGGTGCTTGATGTACCTCTTATTGGCTTTTGTGGTGCACCATTCACCATCGCGTCTTACCTTATTGAAGGAGGTCCTACGAAAAGTTATAACAAAACTCGTGGGATGTTAATCAGCGAACCCGAAATTTGGAATAAACTAATGGAAAAACTAGCGGATATGTCCATCGAGTATTTGTCAATGCAAGCGCGCGCTGGTGCTAATGCTTTACAAATCTTTGACTCTTGGGTGGGTGCTGTTAATAGTACAGAATATGAGCAAGCTATTTTCCCTCATATGAAACGTATTATTTCCACAGTAAAATCTAGATTCCCTAACTTGCCGCTCGCTATGAATGGTGTCGGTACAGACCACCTTGTTTCTACTTGGTCTAAATTACCTCTTGATGTTATCGCCTTAGATTGGCGAAGTTCTCTTGGAGCAGCTAAGGATAGAGGTGTTACACAAACAGTACAGGGGAACCTTGATCCTGCTTATTTATACGGGGATACAAAAACAATAGCCAAGGTAGTAGATGAAATTTTAATGGATGGCATTCGTCATGGTAAACATGTATTTAACTTAGGGCATGGTGTATTCCCTGAGGCGGATCCAGCAAAATTACATTGGTTGACAGACTATGTTCATGAAAAGAGCCGTGAATTGTGGGCTCGTGAAAGCCGATAATATGGAGCCGGCTATACTGTTATTATCTTTTGGTACACCTCGTCAACCATCTGATTTATTACCTTATTTGACGAGTATACGACGCGGAAAAATGCCTACGGAACGAGAATTGGAGGTCCTAACCGCTCGTTATGATGCTATCGGACAATGGGATAATAAGCTGTTGCAGACGATGGGGGAAGAGCAAAAGAAAACTCTAGAATCACTATTGAAGATAGACGCGATGTATTTGGCCTATCTTCATATGCCTAATAGTATGGAACAAGCTGTAGAATCCATAGCAGCTGCAGGGTATACTTCTATTTTATGCATTGTCACATCGCCGTTTTATTCTATGATTGGAACAGGCGCGTATGAACGGAAATTACATTCTATATTACGAGCGTATCCGGATATATCTTGTGAAATTATCAAATCTTGGTGGAATAAACCACCGTTTTTTGAATACTGGCGTTCACAGTTGATGGCCGCGAATCCATTACAAGCTGATACAGCCTGTATTTTCTCTGCCCATAGTGTACCTACTTCAACGGTTGGTAGCTATGAAGATGAGGTCATGTCCGCATCAAATCAAATTGCAAAAATGGTAGGCCTTAATCACTGGTATCAGGCATGGCAAAGTGCGGCACCCTATGGTGAATGGTTAGGTCCTACCATTGAAAGTGTCATTGAACAGGCTCTTATAGATGGAGCAAAACGGATTGTATGTATTCCTTTTGGGTTTGTTAGCGATCATGTAGAAATTTTGTATGATAATGATATTATTTGTCGGAATATCGTTGAAAATGCTGGGGCTACATATGAACGTCTGCCTATGCCCAATGGAAATACCCTATTTATGGAGGCCATGGCAAAGGCTATACGAGAAAGGATTAATAAGTGAAGGTAACGATTGTTGGTGGTGGCCTTACGGGGCTTACTGCAGCCTATTATTTAGGCCATGCCAAACCAGATTGGCAGATACAATTATATGAACAGGCCCCTCGATTTGGCGGTAAAATTCAAACGCAACAAGTAGATGATTTTGTTGTTGAGTTAGGACCGGATTCCTACTTGGGCCGCAAAACGGAAATGACGGATCTCATTACAGATCTTGGTCTAGCAGATACGCTTGTATCCAATGAAACGGGGCAGGCCTATGTGTATGACCGTGGCAACATTCACCCAATTCCAGGTGGTTCCATCATGGGCGTTCCTACGGAAATGATGCCTTTTGTGAAAGCGACCTTAATTTCCTGGGCTGGTAAAGTGCGTGCTGGTCTTGATTATTTTAAGAAACCGTATCCCTTAGATGCTCACGGTGATGTATCGATTGGTCATTTCTTCCGCTATCATTTAGGTCAAGAAATGATGGATAAATTAATTGAGCCATTATTGGCGGGTATTTATGGTGGCGATATTTATAAAATCAGTCTATTATCTACGTTTCCACATTTTATTCAAGTAGAACAAAAATATGGCAATATGGTTAAGGGCATGATTGCTGCTAAGATGAGCCATCAAAAGGCGGGGGTATCTAAGGCTGCTAAAGGTGCTGTTAATGAAGGCGACGTTCCCCGTGCTGGTAAAGGAACGATGACGGATGCTCAATTTGATAAGAAACAATCTAGTATTCAGCGAACGAATGGAAATCTAAAAGCATCAAAAGGAACCGCATCACAATCCGGTATGTTTAGACAATTAACGGGTGGTCTTGAAAGCGTGGTAACTGCGATTGTGGAACAAATGCCATCCAATGTTACATTGACTACTAAGGCCCTTGTTCGAGATATATCGTATGCTGATGCAGTGTATCGTTATAATGTGAATGGTCGAGAAGAAACCTCCCATATGTTGGTTATCTCTACACCACCGGCTACGTATAAAGATTGGTTTATTAGAGATACTGGATTTGATGGCGTACGCAATATGGAACAATCTAGTTGTGCTATTGCAATCATGGCCTTTGATAAAGAGTCCTTTGATGGCGAACTAAAAGGCTCTGGCTTGTTGATTACTCGTAAAACGGATACACCATTAACGGCGTGTACTATATTAAATCAAAAATGGCCACAAACAACGCCAGATGATAAAATCGTTCTTCGCGTTTTTATCGGTAAACCTGGTAATGATGTGGTGGAACGCTATAGTGATGAAGAACTTTCTGCATTAGCTCTTAAAGAAATTCAACGTATTATGAACTTTAATGCAAATCCAGAATGGATCAAAATCAATCGTTTAATACATTGCATGCCTCAATATAATGTGGGTCATCGTGCTGCTATCGCAGCCGTTCGGGAGCATGTGAAAAAACATTATCCTAATTTGTATCTCATTGGGACACCGTTTGATGGGATTGGGATACCGGATGGGGTGAAACAGGCTAAGGAACTTGTGCAACGGTTAAGTAGTTCTACGTAGTCGGCGATGGATTTCGGTAATAGCAACTACGTTGCCGGTACGAGATGGTCTTCATTAGGCTCCAGCTAGCTTAACGGTCTTCGGCCTAGGGCCTTGACCTACTAAAGTCGCCTTCTGGAGACCATCTCGCACCTACTACGCGGTAAATATTAACTGAAATTCATCACCTACTGTAGAATGTTTTTGGTAACCGTTGCACCAGATTCCTTTAGCCTAGCGGTAAAGGGGAACGGTCTTCGGCCTAGGGCCTCGACTTACTAAAGTCGCTTCAGAAGGCTTATCCATTGCCTACTGTAGCGGATTTTAGTCTCCAGCTAGTACAAGGTCCTTTAGCCTAGGTTAGAGGAAAACGGTCTTCGGGCTAGGGGCTCGATTTTGTAATTGTAAATTGTGTTTTATATATTTTATGTGAAAAGGAGTGATTGTATGGGTAAGGCAATTCCTACTGTTGAGGGTTGGCATAGTCAACATATGGTGTTTTCCATGGATTTTAGTGCTTGGAATTGTTTTGATGCAGAGGAGAAGGCTGAGGCTCGTGATGAGTTAAAGGCGTTTTTGGCTGAGTTGGAGTCTATGCACCAAGCTAAAGAGGGCAGTTATGCGTTCTATGATGTGAATGGTTATAAGGGCGATCTTTTGTTGTGGATTTTGGCGCCGTCTCTTGAGGATTTGGCGAAATGGGAACGCAAATTCCGTCGTCTAACGATTGCGTCTGTGCTTGTTCAAACGTATTCTTATACGTCTGTAACAGAGGTTAGTGCATATGTGAAAGCTAAGCTTGATACGCCTGAGGTGGATGCGAAATTGTATCCAACTGTACCAAAGGATAAATATATTTGTTTTTATAATATGACGAAGAAGCGTGAAGGCAATGATAATTGGTATATGTTGCCTCCAGAGGAACGCGGTCGTATGATGCGTGAACATGGCATCACTGGTAGACCATATTTAGAAGTACTATCTGAGTACACTACAGGTGGTATCGGTCTTGATGATTGGGAATGGGGCGTTACTATTTTTAGTAATGATGACATTCAATTCAAGAAAATTGTTTACGATATGCGCTTTGAAGAAGCGAGTGCACGATATGGTATCTTCAGCGATTTCTATGTAGGAACGTTGATTGATGAAGCACGCTTTGATGAAGTATTTGCTTAATCTATAACTACCAGTAGTAGTACTGTAAAGGGAAGGGGTTAAAGTTTTGACGCTAGCCATACGAAGCCTTGAGGGCTAAGTAGAATCGGCTGGTGGGAAAATTTTAACCCTTTTTGTTTTCTTATAATGAATCATGTATACAAAATACGCATATGGCTATGATTTTACCGCAAGTTAGATTGCGGTTTATATATTATCAATTTACAGTGGACTTTGGTATACTGTGTATAGACATTAAATTCTATAGAATTTGAATTTTATATGAATATTGAAATGGAAGTAACTTTCACAAGGCTTATATATAATGATTATAGAGGTTGTGAAACATCAAGTGATATGAGAAGGAGTACAAAAGCTATGGAGATGAATGGTAGCGTTATTGATCAACAACGTTTAGATCAGGCTAGACTCGAAGCAAATGGCATGTATAGCAGCCAATTTGAAAAAGATGCCTGTGGTATGGGTTTTGTCGTAAATATTAAGGGCAAAAAATCCCATGATATCATCGATGATGGCTTGCGTATTTTAGAGCGTCTTGAACATCGTGGTGGTGCTGGTGCAGATAAGGATACAGGCGATGGTGCTGGTATCTTGGTACAAATTCCACATGAATTTTTTAAACGTGAATGCGAAGTGTTGGGCATTAATTTACCTGCAGCAGGTGAATATGGTGTGGGCATGATTTTTGCGCATAAATATGAAAGTCTTCGCAATGAGCAAAAACGTATTTTTGAAGAAGTAGTACGCGAAGAGGGGCAAGTCGTTCTCGGTTGGCGTGAAGTGCCTGTAGATGGTACTAAAGTTGGTAAGGAAGCGGCTGCTATTCGTCCTTGGATGATCCAAATTCTCATTGGTAAAGGCCCTGATGTAACGAATAATGCGGAATTTGAACGTAAATTATATGTTATCCGTAAATTGGCGGAAAAACGCATTATCCCATTGAGTAAGGAACTATCTAGTGACTTTTATATTGCATCCTTGTCCTCTAAAACAATTGTATATAAAGGTATGTTGACTCCTGGTCAATTGCGTGACTTCTACCTTGATTTGAGCGACCTTGATTTCACATCTGCATTGGCTATGGTTCACTCCCGTTTCAGTACGAATACATTCCCAAGCTGGGCTCGGGCGCATCCTAACCGTTTCTTAGTGCACAATGGTGAAATCAACACAATCCGTGGTAACGTAAACTGGATCAATGCTCGTGAAGGTAAAGCAGAATCTCCATTATTCCCAGATATTAAAAAGGTATTCCCTGTAGTAGATGACAGCGGTTCTGACTCCGCTATGTTCGACAATACTTTGGAATTCTTGCACATGACAGGTCGTTCCTTGCCTCATGCGATTATGATGATGATTCCTGAACCTTGGGAACGCAATAAGCTTATGAGCCAAGAAAAACATGACTTCTATGAGTTCAATAGCTTCATGATGGAACCATGGGATGGTCCTGCCGCTATGGGCTTCACTGATGGTACTGTTATCGGTGGCGTACTTGACCGTAATGGTTTGCGTCCTGCTCGTTACTATGTAACAACTGATGATCGCGTTATTATGGCGTCCGAAGTGGGTGTAGTAAACGAAAACGCTGAAAATATTCGCGCAAAAGGTCGTTTGGAACCAGGCAAAATGCTTCTCATCGATACAGAGGAACAACGCATTATTTCCGACGAAGAAATCAAACAACGCGTTGCTACTGAATTGCCATATAATGAATGGGTAAAAGAACATGTTATCCACTTGTCTGAAATTACTCAAGCTGATGAAAGCGATATTCCCAAAGTAGAAGATTTGTTCAAAAAGCAACAAGCCTTTGGTTATACTCAAGAAGATCTTGTACGTATGATCGTACCTATGGCAAAAGATGGTAAAGACCCTGTAGGTGCAATGGGTGCCGATGCTCCACTTGCTATCTTGTCTGATAAACCACAATTGTTATACAGCTACTTCAAGCAAATGTTCGCGCAAGTAACAAATCCTCCAATCGACTCCATTCGTGAGGAAATGGTTACATCTACACGCGTTATGCTTGGTAACTCTGGTAACTTAACAGATCCAAATAAAGCTGGTACCTATGCGTTGTCCATGCGTACACCAATTCTTACAAATCAAGAATTGGCGTCCATTAAGGCTCTTGACTGCCGTCGCATGAAATCTGTTACATTGCCAATCCTCTTCGACCCAACTAAGGGTGCGGATGGCTTGCGTGATGCGTTGAATGAATTGTGCGAAAAAGCAGAAGAAGCAGCACGTACAGAGCAAAATGTATTGATTTTATCCGACCGTGGAGTTGATGAAAATCATGCACCAATTCCAGCGTTGTTAGCTGTAGCAGCTGTTCATAATCACTTAATTAGAAAAGTATTGCGCACAGAAATTGGTCTTATCCTCGAATCTGGTGAGCCTCGTGAAGTACATCATTTCTGTACATTGATCGGTTATGGTGTAACAGCTATCAATCCTTACTTGGCTCTTGAAACTGTACGCGATTTACAAGCTCGTAAACGTCTTGGTGATATTACACCTGAACAAGCAGAAAAGAACTACATTAAAGCAGCTGTAGGCGGCATTATGAAGGTTATGTCCAAAATGGGCATCTCCACAGTTCGTTCCTATCATGGTGCACAAATCTTCGAAGCCTTGGGCTTGAACACCAACTTTATTAATAAGTTCTTCGTTAATACACCAACTCGTATTGGCGGTATTGGTCTTGTAGGCGTTGCCAATGAAGCTTTGGCTCGTTATGACCGTGCTTTCAAATCTGACGAATCTGTTCTCGAACCAGGCGGGTGGTACGGCCCTGTAAAAGATGGGGAAGAACATTTATTCAACCCTAAAACAATTGATCTTTTACAAGAATCTCTTATCAACGGCGATTACGCAAAATATAAAGAATACTCTAAAGCGATTCGCAATGATTACCATGTTACATTGCGTTCCTTGATGGAATTGAACTATCCTGTAGGCGGCGGTATTCCTATTGAAGAGGTTGAACCTGAAGAATCCATCGTAAAACGCTTTAAAGCAGGTGCTATGAGTTATGGTGCAATCAGTAAAGAAGCGCATGAAACAATCGCTATTGCCATGAATCGTCTTGGATCTACATCTAACTCCGGTGAAGGTGGCGAAGACTCTGCACGCTTTAAACCATTGCCTAATGGGGATAGCATGAACTCTGAAGTAAAACAAATTGCATCTGGTCGTTTCGGTGTAACTGCTAATTACTTGATTCATGCAAAAGAATTGCAAATCAAATGTGCACAAGGTGCTAAACCAGGTGAAGGTGGTCAATTGCCAGGTAAAAAGGTATATCCTGAAATCGGCAAGGCTCGTCACTCCACACCAGGTGTAGAACTTGTTTCTCCTCCACCACATCATGATATTTACTCCATCGAAGACTTGGCGGAATTAATTTACGATTTGAAATGCGTCAATAAAGATGCTCGCATTTCCGTTAAATTGACTTCCGAAGCTGGCGTTGGTACTATCGCAGCTGGTGTGGCGAAAGCAAAAGCAGATAATATCTTGATTTCCGGTTATGACGGCGGTACAGGTGCGGCTGGTCGTACATCTGTAAAACACGCTGGTGTGCCTTGGGAACTTGGTTTATCTGAAACTCATCAAACATTGATGCTTAATCGTTTGCGTGACCGCGTTCAATTAGAGGTAGACTCTAAATTGATGACTGGTTTCGACGTAGCTGTTGCGGCTATGCTTGGTGCTGAGTTGTTTGGTTTCGGTACATTACCACTTGTAGCTGTAGGCTGTAAAATGGCTCGTGTATGTAACCTCAACACATGCCCTTATGGCGTGGCTACACAAGATGAAAAATTGCGTGCTCGTTTCAACGGCAAACCTGAATATGTAGAAAACTTGATGATCTTCATTGCACGTGAATTGCGTGAAATCATGGCTCGCTTAGGTATCCGTTCCGTAGCTGAACTCGTTGGCCGTATCGATCTTGTTCGTCAAAAATCTCAAGACGATAACTTCAAATTGTCTCGTGTCGATTTGAAACGTATCTTGTTCCATCCATACATCGATGCGTCTGTTGGTCATATGCATACCATCGATCAAGACCATGAATTGGAACGCACATTGGATATGTCCAAACTTTTGCGTATGTGCCGTCCTGCTATCGAAGATCAAAAACCTATTCGCGCTAAATTGGCTATCAACAACATTAACCGTGTAGTAGGTACATTAGTTGGTTCTGAGGTAACACGTCGTTATGGTGAAAGCGGACTTCCAGATAACACAATCAAGTTGAACTTTGAAGGTTCTGCAGGTCAATCCTTTGGTGCTTTCATTCCAAAAGGCATGACATTAGAACTCGAAGGGGATGCGAATGACTACCTCGGTAAAGGTTTATCCGGCGGTACCATCGTTGTTTACCCACCTAAGAAATCTATCTTTGAAGCTGACGAAAATATCCTTATCGGCAACGTTGCCTTCTATGGTGCTACATCTGGTAAATCCTATATCAATGGTGTAGCTGGTGAACGTTTCGCCGTTCGTAACAGTGGTATTACAGCTGTTGTGGAAGGTGTAGGCGACCATGGTTGTGAATACATGACAGGTGGCGAAGTTCTCGTACTTGGTAAAATTGGTCGTAACTTTGCAGCCGGTATGTCCGGCGGCTATGCGTACATCCTTGATTGCGATGAGCGTTATGTAAATACAGGTCTTGTAGAATTACGTCCTGCTAATAATGATGATCTTAAACGCATCAAAGAATTAGTCGAACAACATGTATTGCATACTAATTCCACAAAAGGCCGTCATATCCTTGAAAACTGGAATAACTTTGCCAATAGATTTACTAAGGTTGTTCCTGTAGCATACGAAGAAATGCATGCTGCTATTGAACGATTCAAAGAACAAGGCTTGTCCTTAGAGGAAGCTCAATTGGCTGCATTTAAAGAAAAATATGCAAAATAAGTTCTAATCTAATATAACTTAGAGAGAATGTAATATAGAATGCCTCTATAGTTTTGACTATAGAGGCATTTTCATGTATAATATTTGTATTGCAATATTGGATCATGGCAGTTCTCGGGCCCGTGCAATGGGGGCCTGTGAATCGTGTCAGGACTGAGAGGTAGCAGCACTAAGCGGTAACCTTCATGTGCCACGGGGAACCCGGGGGCTGTCGTGATCGAATATTGCAAGGCGGCCTTGGGGGCCGCTTTTTTTTATCTACTTGTTGTAGCTGAATAAGGTACTAGTTATACTAAAAGAGGACGTGAAAGGACGCCCTCTTTTTTGTGTAATATGGTATAATAAAGTATTGTTAATTACGGACTGTTTACAGGGAAAGGGGGGTGTTCCTATGGCATATATGGCGCTATATCGTAAGTATCGTCCGCAGACGTTTACCGATGTGGTTGGGCAACATCAGGTATCAGATACGTTGATGCGCGCTATTCGCGAGGATAAGGTGGCTCATGCGTATCTATTTGCCGGCCCGCGCGGGACTGGTAAGACGAGTATGGCTAAGATTTTTGCACGTGCCATTAATTGTGAACATGGCCCTACTGACCATCCTTGTAATGAATGTAGCGTATGTAAATCGATTTTGAGTGGTCAGTCTATGGACGTCCTCGAAATTGATGCGGCGTCGAATCGTGGTATCGATGAGATTCGTGCTTTACGTGAAAGCGTAAAGTTTATGCCTGTAGAGGGGCGTAAAAAGGTATTCATCATCGACGAAGCCCATATGCTTACCAATGAAGCGTGGAATGCCCTATTAAAGACGATAGAGGAACCACCAGATCACGTGATGTTCATCTTTGCGACCACTGAGATTGAAAAACTGCCTGTTACCATCGTATCTCGTTGCCAACGATATACATTTAGACGTATCACATCTGATGATATTGCACAGCGGTTACAATATGTTGCGGATAAAGAAGGCTTTGCCTTAGAAGATAATGCAGCACGTCTCATCGCGGTTCATGCGGATGGTGGCTTGCGCGATGCGTTAAGTATTCTCGATCAATGTGTGGGTATGGCCAGTGGCGAGATTACACCGGCCGTTGTAGAGGAACTCATTGGCCTCGTTAGTAAGGACTGGATTATTAAATTCCTATCTGCCTTGCATAATGGAGATGGCCCAGCTGTATTGAAATATATTCAAAATGCACTCAGTGAAGGGCGTGATGGAGCTCAAATCATGGAGGCCCTTACGCAACACTTACGGGCTCTATTGATTGCTAAGGTCGCTCCTGATGCGGAGGAATTAAAGGTATATGATTCGTTCCGCACTGAATTCTTAGAACAAGCAAAAGACATTGAGTTTGGTACCATCAATCAATATATTAAACAGTTACAATCCATCATGAGCGATGCGAAACAGGTAGATAATCCACGCACGGTTATTGAAATGGGCCTATTGGTTTTATGTGCAGGCGTATCCAAGGCTCATGACGATGTGGAGGACCGTTTGGCTGCATTAGAACAGTCTGAACGCGAGTCACGTGAAGGCGTACTCAATCGGCTGGCCAAATTGGAACAACAAGGTCCACCGATGGCGGCGCCATCTATTAATTTTGTGGCTACACCTAATGCATCAAGATCAAATGTGGTAGATGATGATTTCATTCCACCGCCTATGGAGGAATACGAATCTGTTACGATTCATGAGGTGCCAACAAATTATAAGCCTTCACCTATTGTAGCGGAATCGAAACCTAGCGGTAGTAATCAAACGGCTACTATAGGTTTGACGCCGCCACCTATGCATGGTGTTGGTATGACACCACCACCGATGAAGACTTCTGGTGAAATACCACCTAAGACCGGCACATCTCGAACGACGAGACATACGGGCCGTCAGAAGAATACAGGTATTAGCCAAGTCGCTGTTATCGGTGAAACCATGGTGGACTCAGGGGAATATAGAACCATTCAGACTACTGTGATAAAATATCTAAAGGACAGCGATAAGGGATTAGCATATAATATTATTGGTCAAGGCCAAGTTATTTATGTAGATCGTGAAAAAGCAGTAGTAGCTTTTAAAAAGGGAATATCCCTTACCTTGGCTACTAATGAAGCAAATCGCAAGGAAATTGCATTAGCGTTCCAATATGCGTTGGGCTATTCCGTGTCTTTAGAGATTGTCGATATAGAGACAGATGTCTATAAAGAATATATGATGGCTAGCGGAGCGCGGTCCAATCGAGCTGTACAGCCTAAGAGGTCACAGCCTACACCGGTTGTTGAGGCCCCGCCACCACCGGTAGAAACAGACTTACTTGATAATGGTGAAACAATATCCTCTACGCCTATAGCGAATCAGGATACTGAAGAGAAGTCTGGAGCTACTATACAATCTGAAACCCAAGATGTATCTGGTGGTGTAAAACCGCCAGAGTCTATAAGCTCCGAAGCTCGCAATAATGCTAGAGAGGCTGCGTTAGCTGCTCTTAAAGCAAGAGGTATAAAACCACCGAGCAGTAAGGGAGATGAGGATTCATCTGCTAAGAAAAAGACGGCTCATGATGACGGTGGTATACCCGTTATGAGTTTAGACGGAACACAGGTAATGACCGATGATGGTGAAGTTATCAATCGGCCTATGGATAGCGGTGCCACCGTGGAGGTAGAAGCCGTCCCAAAGCGTGAATACCAGTGGGACCCTGAACACATGGGCGTTGAAGAACAACAAAACCCACTGTTGGCTAAAACATTAGAGAAACTTTCAGAAGATCATGACATTTATGTAGAGGTCATAGAAGAGTAAATTGCAATTTTCAGTATATAGTTAATTTATTTTGCAAGGACTTTCACAGTCCTATAAGGAGGAAATACAATGTTCGGTAAAGGTATGGGCAATATGGCAGGCATGATGAAAAAAGTTCAAAAAATGCAAGCTGACATGAAAAAAATGCAAGAAGAGTTAAAAACTCGTACAGTAGAAGCATCCGTAGGTGGCGGTGCTGTTACCGTTGTTATGAATGGCGAAAAGATGATTGAATCTTTGAAGTTGAATCCGTCCGCAGTTGATCCTGAAGATGTGGAAATGCTTGAAGACTTGGTAATGGCTGCTGTTAATGAAGCAAGCAAAAAAGTAGATGACCTATTGTCTCAAGAAATGGGCAAGGTAACAGGTGGTCTTAACTTGCCAACAGGTTTATTCTAAATGACAAACGCATTAGAACGGCTCGTAGAACAGTTGCGTAGATTGCCAGGCATTGGATCAAAATCTGCCCGTCGCTTGGCATACCATCTTGTGGAAATGCCTCAAGAAGAGGTGGACCGATTGGTCAATACCATTGTTGAAGCCAAAGGGGCAACCCGCCATTGTTCTATCTGTTTTAATCTATCTGCGCAGGACCCTTGTGAATTTTGCTCGAATCCTAATCGGGATCAAACCACGATTATGGTGGTTGAAACGTCTCGTGATGTGATTGCCATTGAACGCAGCGGTGATTACAAGGGGCTCTACCATGTCTTAGAGGGGGCGTTGTCACCTTTAGAGGGTATCGGTGCTGAAGATATTCGCGTTAAAGAGCTGATTGCTCGTTTGCGTGATGGTGTCGTACAAGAGGTTATTCTCGCAACGGACCCTGATGTAGAAGGGGAGGCGACGGCCTTATATTTGGCACGTCTACTAGCGCCGACTGGCATCAAGGTAACGCGTATTGCCCGCGGTGTTCCTGTAGGTGGAGATATCGAATATGCCGATGAATTGACCTTGGGCGGTGCCGTTGTAAATCGCCAGGAGATGAAAGGATAATATGAACGTATTACTCGCGCCATTATTGGCAGCGCCTATGACTGAAGCGATTATATCTGTATTTGTCATAGTTATTGCATTGAAATTGGCTTTTTTCACCATTAAAAAGGTAGCCATCAATGTTGCACTAGGCATTGTGACATACATGGTATGTATCTATGTGTTACATATACCAATGGATATTGGCTTTGGTGTGTGGGCTTTGACCGTACTATTTGGACCTATTCCGATGGTACTGGCCGCTCTATACTACGGCTTATAAAATAAGGAGAGGATATCATGGTTATCAATAGCGAACAACAACGCGTCATCGATGAACTAGATAGAAATATCCTCTTGTTGGCGTCCGCTGGGACGGGAAAAACGAATACACTGGCTTATCGAGTGGCTCACATTATTGAAAGTGGCCGCTGCGAGGCTCATCAGATTTTGTGCATGACCTTTACCAATAAGGCGGCACAAGAGATGAAGTCGCGCATCGAATCCCTCGTTGGCCAACCTGCAAAGGCTGTGGAGATTAGTACGTTCCACAGCTTTTGTTTTTACGTTCTTCAACAAGAGGGCAAGCGAGATGAGTCGCTCTATACAGATGTGACTATATTTGATGAAGAGGATTGTAAAGAACTATATTTGCCATATAAACCGAGAAACATGCGGGATATGAACTTTGCTAGCCTTATAAGCATGGTAAAGGAATATCGTTCTGTGTATGAATTCTATTCTGAATCGTTGCTAGATGATTACAAACGAACGATACAACGTTTAGAGCAGGAGCAATCTAAGCAAATAGAGAAATTATTTTACAATTACAATACTCTTGCTACTGAGGATTTGTCGGACTTTTGGGCTCATGGTCATGAATGGATTGCTCGTTATGATGAAAGTCTACAATCCGTTCACGGCGTTGATTTTACTGATTTAATCTGTGGTGTGCATCGACTATTTCAAAATCCAGATATTCGAGAACGGTGGCGCAGTCGTTATCAGTATATTTCCGTTGATGAAATGCAAGATACGGGCTCATTAGAATATAAGGTTATGGAAATGCTATGGGAAGGCAATCATATTCTTTTATGTGGCGACTATTTCCAAACTATCTACGAATGGCGCGGCTCAGATCCGTTCCGTTTATTAGAGGCATTTACCCGTGATTTTAATCCTCTAAAAATCATATTCTATAAAAACTATCGCTCTAATCGCACTTTGTTTACAATGGCTTTCAAAACATTGCAGAACATGTTTCCTCAACTCGTTGGAACTGTGTACGATGAAATGCCAGAGGCCAACAGTGCTAGTGATGGGGCCCCTATCCTTGTGAAAGGTTGTCGCAATGAATATACGGAATCAAAATTTATTTATGACCGTATTTGCGCGCTTCCAAAGGATGCATCTATCGGTGTGTTGGTTCGTGATAATCGCAAGGCACAGCGTTTAAGTGAACAGTTTGAACGATATAATCAAGAGAAACCAGAATCTGAACGTCGTCCGTTTATGATTATTGATGAATATAAGTTCTTCCGACGTCAGGAAATCAAGGATATCATGGCTTACTTTAAGCTCTTGATGAATCCTAATGATGCGGTCAGTGCGAAACGCATTATTAAACGCTATGTATCGGGCATTGGCGACGCGCGTATTCGCGATATTGAAAGTCCAAAAAATCGTAGTGTAGGGCTAAAATTGACGGATTTTATGGATATGCCCATTTTTGAAGCTGAGCCATATGCCAAATTGGTAGCTGGTCTTGAGGTGGGTGAAGTGGTGGTATACGATGTAGAAAGCACTGGTACGGATACGACACAAGATAGAATTATACAAATTGCGGCGATGCGCATTGATAAAGATGGCAATGAAATAGAACGGTTTGAACGTTTTATCAATCCTGGTAAATCGGTGGGCACATCCCAACTTGTTCATGGCTTTTCAGATGAATATTTAGCAGAGCATGGTGAAAGTCCAAAGGTCGTATTGGAGGCTTTCAAAGAATTTTCTAACAATCGTATCATTGTAGGTCATAATGTAAATTATGACATTAGCATTTTGAGCCATGAATTAGCGCGCCATAATTTAGGCGAGCCTCAATTTAAGGCCGTATATGATACATTAGATATCTTTAGACGGTTCTATCCAACACTGGAAAATCATAAGTTAGGATTTTTATCAAAATATTTTCCTATTAATCATACGCCTACCCATAATGCGATGGATGATATTATCGCTACGGGCCAATTATTAATCTACGCAGTCTGTGAAAATATTGTGCCCTCAACGACAGATCGCATGGTAGCCATTAATCAATATAAGGCGGCTTTCACAACGATTGCATCTCAAATGGCAACCTTGCGCAGAAAGATGCATACCGATAATCCTACGGAATTATTGGCCTATATTATGAATCAAATGGGCGTACTAGACTATTATAAGAGTCATGGCGAAATGGCTAAGGTTGAACATATACGAGATTTGTATCGTATTATGGAATCATTAGATAAGGAATATGAAGGTACAACGGGATTAGCTCGTCTCAATCATATTTTGCAATTAGCTGCCTTGACGGCTGGTGAGCCACAACAGATGAGTAAACAATCTAAGATACCGATTATTACGGTTCATCAAGCAAAGGGTAGTGAGTTTGACCATGTATTTTTGGCGGGTATGAATCAAGGGACATTCCCTAGTTTTATGTCCTTACGCGAGGGCAATGAGGATGAAGAAAAACGCTTGTTCTATGTGGCCATTACGCGACCAAAACAGGAGCTAGTTATTACCTATACCAATGAATCACAACGGGGCCAAGGCACAGCGCCAAGTGCATTCCTTGATTATATGCCAAGGGATGTAAAACTCGTAGAAAGGAGTGTGTAATGGCACGAAAAACGCATAGACCAGATGATATTATTTGGCCAGTTACTACCCAGGATATAGAATCCATACAACATGCAACTACAGATGCTATAACATTAGGGCAACTGTTAGATACTAAATATCCAAGAAAAGCGATGGTAAAGTTATTTGATGAGAAATTAATCCATGTAAATGGTCATAAAGCAACACCTCATACAGAGGTTGCTGTAGATGATGTAATTTGGATAGCTATGGCCAAAGAGAAGATTGATTATGAGCCAATTGCAATGGATTTACATATTCTCTATGAAGATGACGATTTGCTCATTGTGGATAAGCCTGCCGGTGTTACGGTCAATTCAAAGGATCAAGTATCACTTGCTAATGGCATTGCCCATTATTTTATGGAACATGGTATTAAGCGAAAAGTACGTTTTTTGAACCGTCTTGACCGCGATACAACAGGCTGTATTGTAATTGCCAAAAGCGGTCTAGCCCAAAGTTTATATCAACAGCAAATGGATGATAATACCTTTGAGAAATGGTACATGGCAATCGTTGAAGGCCTTGTCGAATCAGATTCGGATTCGTTGGTGCTTTCTATGGATAGAAGTATTGATAGTATTCATTACGAAGTAAATTCTAAGGGGAAAGAAACACGGACTGATTTTACCGTTTTACACCGATATCCGAATGGGGTTGTGGATAACTCTGTGCATAACCTACAAAATATTGTGGATATATCCCATGAAAATGTGGACAGCACAGTGAATACTGTGGATAAACAGGGTGAAAATGTGGATAATTCTGTGCATAACTTAGGAAATCAGCCTTGTACAGCAGTGGCAGTTCGCTTATATACAGGTAAAACACATCAAATCCGAGTGGCTTTTAGTCATATAGGTCATCCTTTGTTAGGGGATACATTGTATGGGGCGAAATCTACGGGCGAACCATTTGCACTACGTGCAATAAAGGTTATTTTTACACATATGCGTTCTGGAGACCGTATAACCGTTCAAGCTTAACTAGAATGGGCATTCAGTAGTAGAATGAGTTCTTAACTATATAAAAGTTCATAATTGAGAAATGAGAATGACTGATAAGTTCAGTAAAATCAATGGATTTCGTGAAAAAATATCGAAAATTATAGTGACAAATGATAATCCATAAGCTATAATACAAATAAACGTACACATATAAATTATTTAATATTGTACATATAGTATGTAAGAGGTGTAATAGAATGATTTTACAAGAAAATAGTGCTGAACGTAATCGGGGTATTACGCTCGCCAGTATCAAGGGCATTATAGGTAATGTGGTGCTTGTCATTTTTAAAATGATAATAGGATTGGCATCGAATTCCATCGCCATAATCCTTGATGCGGTAAATAACTTAACAGACGTTCTTTCTTCGGTGTTGACAATTGCCGGTACAAAACTGGCCGCAAAAGGAGCCGATAAGGAACATCCATTTGGACATGGCCGTATAGAATATATGACTACCATGGCTATTGCTTTCATCATTCTCGGTGCAGGCATTGGATCCCTTAAGGAATCGATAGATAAAATTCTTCATCCAGAGGTATCCACATTTGATATTCCAAGCCTTGCCATCATCGCTGTTGCCATCGTTGTAAAGGTTGTGATGGGGCGATACATTAAGTCTCAAGGTGAGAAATATAAATCTGATGCCCTTGTAGCGTCTGGTATTGATGCTCTTTTTGATGCGGTGATTACCTTTGCTACATTGGTGTCTGCAGGCCTCGTATATTTCTTCAATGTAGATATTCAAGGCTATGTAGGGGCTTTAATTTCCCTCTTAATTTTGAAAGCAGCCTATGAGATCTTACGGGATATGTATAATCATTTGCTTGGTGTTCGGGCCGATGATGATCTTATTCGAAACATCAAAGAAACTATCGCGCAACATCCAAATGTAGGCGGTGTATATGACCTAGTGCTAAATAGCTATGGACCAGGTGAAGTGATTGGTTCTGTTCATATTTCGTTGCCAGATACGATGACAGTGGGTGAGGTCCATCCGTTAACTAAAGGAATCGCAGTTCATCTTTATAAAAAGTTTGGCATTAATATGACTGTCGGCGTATACGCAGAAAATCAACCAAGCGTAGAAGTTCTTGAAATCAAAAAAGCGCTTGATCAAGTTATCAGTTTGTATACTAATGTAGTCCAACTCCATGCCTTCTACGTACGAGAAGATAAAAAGATTATCTATTATGATATTATTTTTAACTTTGATGAAGAAGATCCACATGGTACATTAGAAAAGATTAAGGCGGAACTTCATAACCGTTATCCAGATTATACACAATTTGCTATTGTGGATACGGATTTTAGTAATTAGTTTTATATAAAGAATAACCGATATGTATCCTTGTATGAGGAACATATCGGTTATTTTTATGGGGCTGGATCGTCACTTGATAAATGCGTTATTTATGCCTATAATAAATTGTATAAAATATAGTTAGTCATATATTATATATAGTATGGAGAGAACTATGAATAAATTGGTATTATCCACATTAGCAGTTATGACTGCAGTTAGTATCTGTGGCGTGCAACCTGTAGATGCTAAATCAGTTAAACCAGATCCAACCATGACTATGTTGCACATGCCGAAGAATGATGAAATCTCGGTAGGTAATGGTACTACAAAAGAAATCAATAAACAAACACAATCATTAGTGAATAATGTGGCCGTATCTACTAGATCAATGATTAAAAAGAATTGGAAAACCATCTATATTAAGGCTATACCATCTGACAATACAGTTCGTTTCTACTATACGGATATGATGGGCCAAGTTTATAGTGGTCAAACTATTAAAAATACTGGTTTATCTAAGGGTAAATATAGCGCAGGAGCATTACGTCAGTCTCAAGCGCTACGGGATTTGTATATGTATCTACAACAAACGAATCAAGAAATCCCTAGTTCTATAGATATTATCGTTACCAGTCAAGGCCGTCGGATTCGAACCATTATGAATTACGATGAAAATATAGGTGATAGTTCAATTTATCAACAAAATTATGAACAAATTAATTTCCCAAATTTGAAATAGTTTGGATATAGTGAAAGCCCCTACCTCGGTGAGGTAGGGGCTTTGTGTTAAATTACATAATCATCGTGATCATCTGTTGTTTGTTTTTTGTGTTGTTTTTTAGCACCTGCTAAGTCTAATAGTTCTTCTTCAAGTGTATCTTCGTCCCCTGTATTAAGCATGGAGTAGAAGGCCCACAAGATAATGAACCAAACTGGTGTGAAGAATAAGGCAACTCTTGTGTCATCATTCAAGGCCAAGATAATGAGGATGAACGCAAAGAACGCAAGAATTAAATAGTTTATCACTGGATATAGAGGCATTTTAAATGTAGATTTTGCCGCTAATTCAGAATTTTTTTTGCGATATTTTAAATGGCAAATAACCATGATAGCCCAGATGAAAATGAAGCAGAATGTAGAGATAGATGTAATCATAACGAAGACTGCTTCTGGCATGACATAGTTAAGTACAACTGTAATAAGTAGTACGGCAGCAGAGAAAATAGTCGCTTGGTATGGCACGCTGCTGTGTGTTAAGCGGCGCATTGATTTAGGTGCATGACCGCGTTTAGCAAGGGCATAAATCATACGACCTGTACTAAAAATACCAGAGTTTGTGGCGGATGCGGCAGAGGTAAGCACAACAAAGTTGACGATACCTGCTGCGGCCGTAATACCAACGGCTGTAAATACGGCTACAAATGGGCTGGCTGCAGGGTTAACGGCTGTCCATGGGTAAATACTCATGATGATGGCCAAGGAACCAATGTAGAATAAAATAATACGCAATGGAATATTATTGATGGCCATTGGAATAACCTTTTCAGGGTTTTCAGTTTCACCTGCGGTCAACCCTACAAGTTCAATGCCTGTGAACGCAAATACGACCATTTGGAAGGATAGAATAAAGCCCATTGTTCCATTCGGAAACCATCCGCCGTAATTCCATAAATTACTAAAGGCCGCCGCTACACCCGCATCGGTACTAAACCCAGAGAAAATCATGATTAAGCCGATGATGATAAGGGACACAATGGCAATGACCTTAATCATGGCAAACCAAAATTCCATTTCCCCAAAGTGCTTTACAGCTGTTAAATTCATAAGCAACAAGGCTATTAAGACGACGAGGGCTGGTACCCATTGGGGAAGCCATGGTATCCAGTATTGCATATACAGTCCGACGGCCGTTAAATCGGCCATGGCTAGTGATAGCCAACAGAACCAATATGTCCATCCTGTGATGAACGCAGCGCGATCACCTAGATAATCTTCTACAAAATCGATAAAGGAATGATGATTAAGATTAGATAATAATAATTCCCCTAACGCTCTCATTACAAAGAAACAAATAAGACCAGTTATGAGATAAGCAAAAAGAATGGATGGACCTGCCAAATGGATGGCCCGACCGGAACCTAAGAATAACCCTGTACCAATGGCACCGCCGATGGCGAGCAATTGTACGTGACGATTCTTAAGGCCCCGTTCTAACTGATTCGTATCAGACATAGTAAAGACCTCTTTTCTACAAACTACCTATAAATACAAAAAGCCATGGATGACCATAACTTTCATAATCTATAGAATATATAAAACTATTTTCTTATCATACAGTATCTATTATAAAAAGTCAAATGTATTTTTACAGTAGACATATCGTGCAAATAGTATTATTAATATACGAATAAAAGAAAGAGTATTCATACTTTTAAAAGCATACTATGAGTTAAAAGGTTTTCAAAATTTGCTATAATAACTGATAGATTATCTTTTACGTAAAATCGTGGAGGTCATTATGAGACGGCAAGACCGAAGAGTTACAGATATAGAAGAAATTAAGAGCATTTTAAACAGCACTCGCATCATTCATCTAGGCATGATGGATGGTGATTACCCTTATGTAGTGGCCCTACATTTTGGTTTTGAATTTATTGATAACGCGCTTTATATCTATGTTCATGGGCATCATGAGGGAAAGAAGTTTGACTTGATTAAAGCAAATCCTCATGTATTTATCGAAATTGATGGCAGTGATGAGGCCCTTGTTTCCGGTGGAGATATTCCTTGTGCATATAGTTCAGTTTATTCCAGTGTGATGGGCCAAGGAGAGGCTACTTATTTAGAGAATATTGATGAAAAGGCTCATGGTCTACAAGTGTTGATGAACCATCAAACAAATCGGGAATTTACTTTTACCGAAGCTATGGTAAACTCTGTAGGTGTAGTTCAAATTAAAGTGTTAAACTATACCGCAAAGAGACGAAGACAACTTGAGGAAGATATTATTATGCCTCCCTTAACTAAATAATGATTCGACATCCTATTGAAGTCTATTATGATATAGAGCTTACTAGGATGTTTTTTTATCGAACTCGTAAGTCTTAGAGACATTGTTGACCTATTAATATGCATTCAAAAATGGAAAGATAAAAGTTTTATGAAGTAGCTAGGGATACAGAATCGATTTCGTGATTTTGATATAAATAAGAAAATATATCATTATATGTGAGAACTATATTATAAATTTTTATAATAGGAGGGAATATGAAGAAAACGATAGGTAAGTCAATTTTGGTGGCCATAGCTATGGGACTTCTATCTACAAGCTATGTATTAGCAGATACTCTTGATCAGTCTGTGACTACTAATAATTCTGAGGCCGCATCTAATTCTAAAAATATTGCACCAAACGTGGATAATATTTCTGCCATTATTCAAAAACCAAGAGCGCAATTAGTAGGCTGGCCTTTGATGACGCAAGACAGTGCTCGTAACTTTAAGGGTATTGTAGAGGTTACTGAGAAACTACCGTATGAGGCTGAGGCACCTAGTTATATTCCTTTTGGATATCAGTTGTATACCGCGCGTATTGATCGAAATGATGTACTAGAGGTTGTATATCACAAAAAAGGCGGATCTATCTATCAAGATGGGAAAAAATTTATTACTAATGTTATGGCCTATCGAATGGGCTATTCCGTGGATACCGTAAGAGATACTGCGTATATTCCTGCTGAGTATAAAGATTTTGAGTGGTCTGAACAAGGTGAATCTGGCGAAGTCTTTTATACTGGTGATCCAGCAGCACAACTAATCCGTAGCATTACGTGGACAAAGGACGGTATGGCATACTCCTTATTGTTCTTAGAACCTGTGAAAGCAGTTGATGCTGAATTCTATAAGGAACATATCGTGCCTGTTAAAAGTATAGATAGCTCACGCTATGAACTATTAGGAAACTATCCGATTACGAAGACTTCTACTAAAACAATTGATGAATATAATAAAGAACTTATGGAACGTTATCTCTGGTATGATCAACTTGATAATGGTGATATAGTACATCATAATGTTGACGCAAGTACAAATGATTTTGGCTATGATTTACAAATTCCATCTTATATGCCTAAAGACTATGCAGTACGCGATGTAAAGGCCAAGGACCATGATGTATTAGAAATCGTTTATACAGAAACGGGCCGTAATGGAGAATATGGTCCAAAATTAACCTTCTCTAATACAGATATTGTATATCGCATGGGGTGGGCTATTGATACCGTAGTAAAGCCTATATTGGAAAAGACAAAATACAATGCTAAGGATGCAGTTAGCTTTACTACCCCTAATGGAATCTCTGTACATACATTAAGTTCTAGTAAAGACGCTATTCAAATTGCTTATTGGGAAAAAGATAATAAAGTGTATATGCTCTACTTTGCTTCTTTAAGAACCCAAGACTATGTAAGTAAAATTGTAGATTCAGTAGGGTCATTAAGTAACGTGGCTTCTGATGATACTCGATTACGTGGTGACCGCAATGATAAGCAACATGTTGAAGAAAACGATGCGAAAAACGTTAAACAAAATGATGAGCCTGATTGGCCTCATTATGAAACAATCGGATTGCCATGGCGTACAGTGAACTGACGCTACCCCAACTGGTGATGTGCACTATACCGGTGATGTAGATAAGGACTTAGTACGCAGTGTTACGTGGTACAAGGATAATATGGCGTATTTCTTGTTCTTCCAAGTGCCTGTGAAAGCATCTGAAGCAGAGTTTTATAAAGATCATGTTGTGCCGTTAAAAAATATCGATTTTAGTCGTACAGATTTAATCGGTCTAAAAACGATTCGTTAATAAAAAAGAACCTATCCCTAAAGATATTAGTAAAATATCTAGGAGATAGATTCTTTATGTATTAATTAGAAGAATACGTAGCGGATGATTACAAGTACCGCTAATACGTACATAATCCAGTTAACTTCTCTTGCACGACCTGCAATGATTTTGAGTAGAGGGTATGCAATAAGACCTGCAGAGATACCGTTTGCAATGCTGTATGTGAACGGCATCAAAACGATAACGAGGAATGCAGGGAAGCCTTCTGTCCAATCGTCGAAGTCGATATTGCGGATAGCACCTAACATGAGGGCACCAACGATGATAAGAACAGGAGATGTGGCTGCATTTGGCACCAAGGATACCAATGGAGCTAAGAACAAGCAGATTAGGAATAACACGCCTGTTGTAACAGCTGTTAAGCCTGTACGGCCACCAGCACCTACACCTGCTGCACTTTCAACAAAGGCAGTAATCGTAGATGTACCGAGCAATGCACCCGCACTAACACCGATAGCATCAACAGTCATCGCTTTGCCAAGGCCTGGAAATTTACCAGTCTTAGGATCCGCAATTTTTGCCTCTGTAGCAGTACCAATCAAAGTCCCCATAGAGTCGAATAATTCAACGAAGGTGAAGGAGAAGATGATGGTAATTAGGCCCATATGAAAAGCACTAGGAATATCTAATTGAAGGAATGCTGCCTTAGAGAAATCAGGCACTGCTAATATAGTGAAGTTCTCAGGCATTGTAGATAAGCCTGTTATATAGGATACAATTGTTGTGACTAGCACACCAATCAAGAGAGACCCTTGAATCTTACGAGCCATCAATAGAGCTGTAAAGATGAGGCTGAATAGTGCCAACAATGTTTCGCCACTGTGTAAGTTACCTAGTGTTAACAATGCTTCAGATGCTGGAGGTACTAAATTCCCATGTGTTTGTACAACTTGGCCTAAGGAGTTAGGAGACAAACTGATGGAAATCGCCATCAAACCGGATAGTTTTAAACCGATGATAGAGATAAAGAGCCCAATACCAACGGTGATAGCGACTTTCATAGAAGCCGGTATACCTACAACAATCATTTGTCGTATTGACGTCAGCGTTAAAACGAGGAATACGAGGCCGGAAATGAATACCGCACCTAGTGCCGTTTGCCATGATACGCCCATGCCGAGAACTACGGTAAAGGAATAAAAGGCTAAGAGGCCAACTCCTGGAGCGAGGGCTATTGGATAGTTAACAAATAAACCCATAGCAATCGTTACGAGGCCACCACCTAAAGCTGTAGCGATGAGGACGGCATCCTTATCCATGCCAGCAAGACTCAAGATGTTTGGCGCCAAAAATAGGATGTACGCCATCGTGATAAACGTGGTAATACCTGCTAAAATTTCGGTTTTAACGGAAGTACCTCGTTCATTGAGTTTAAATAGTTTATCTAACATTAGATAAATCCTCCCTGTATGAAATTATAAATCATATCAAATAAAAATATTTCGATATACCTATAGTGTATCATATTTCCCACCATTTTTTGTATGAATTTATGTTATACTATACATATATTGTGAATGACTTAGAGGTTAACTTATGAAAATATCTACAAAAGGGCGGTATGCCTTGCGAATCCTAGCGGATATTGCAGAACACGGAATGGAAAAAAATGTACCAATCCGTGAAATCGCAGAACGCCAAGGGTTTTCAGATAAATACTTAGAAGGAATTGTATCCCGTTTATCCGCTGCGGGCCTCGTAAAAAGTGGGCGTGGTAAATACGGTGGATATCGCTTGGTCAAAGATCCTGCTGAATATAATGTATATGAAATTTTATATGCTGCAGAGGACTCTATTGCTCTCGTATCCTGTTTAGAGGATGACGTAGAACCATGTCCTATGTTTAATGATTGTTTGACTGCTCCACTATGGCAGTATTTACAAGATGAGTTCCGCCATGTTATGGAGCGCGTTTCATTGCAAGATGTAATGGACCACAAGTTTCCCGTGGAATAATTGATAGAGTCGCGTTTTATATGCGGCTCTTCTTTATATATATTTATTGTAAAAGCATATGTTTATACACGTTTATATGTGGAAAGAAGGCGAAAGATGGATACAATCGCAGACGATACTCGTGGTGGCATGCGAAATGTATGGATTATTACAGCTGCCATGACTGTATTAGCTATATGCTACACCATGATTATTCCTTTTTTGCCTATATATCTTTTGGAATTAGGTGTTCCAAAAGCCGATGTAGCCCTTTGGTCGGGTCTTGTCTTTGGGATTACATTCCTCATTGCGGGCATTATGGCTCCGATTTTGGGGAAAATCGCCGATAATAAAGGAAAAAAACGGATGGCCTTGCGCGCTGGCTTTGGCATTGCTGTCTGTTATGTACTAATTGGTTTAGTTACAGACCAATATCAACTACTCATGGGGCGTGCGCTCGTTGGATTTGCCAATGGGTTCTATCCCGCGGCAATGACTATGGTATCCCTCAGTGTCGATGAGAAACAGGTTGGTCGAGCTTTAGGTATCTTCCAGACGGGGCTTATCTTGGGGAATGTCATCGGTCCATTTTTAGGTGGTGCTGTTGAAAGTGTAGTAGGGATGCGTCCTGTATTTTATGTATCTGGTGTGGCGGTACTTATTGCGACATTGGCTGTATTGTTCTTTGTGAAAGAACCAAAATTACATGCTATAGGTGGCGATGGAAAAGAACAGCTGGCACAACCTACTAAATCTACATCCTTACGTGAAGACTTTAAAGCCGTACAACAACAGCCTGTATTAGTACGATTACTTTGGATTTTCTTCTTCATGCAATGTGTCATCATGATGCTACAGCCTATCTTGGCCCTTTATGTGGGGAATATGCAAGGCACCATGGAAGGGGCTGCCATTATTTCTGGTACTATCTTAAGTATCGGTGGTTTAGCAGGATCCTTAACGACTAATCTATGGGTTCGCCTTGGTGAACGTCGTGGTTATTTTAAGACCATTTCCTACTGTATGATGGGTAGTGGTATCGTTCTATTGCTGCAAAGCTTACCAGTGGGTATATGGTGGTTTGGTGTTTTACAGGTTCTAATTGGTTCATGCATTGTAGGGATTAACCCATCATTGAGTGCAGCGGTAACCCTTAATACAGATCCAAGCTTTAGAGGTCGTATGTTTGGTATGACGACGACTGCTCAACAATTTGGTTCTATGGTAGGCCCTGTATTTGCTAGTATTGTATCAACCTATGTGGGCATATCCTACGTATTTAGTATTACTGGATTGTTATTGTTGTATATGGGCTTTCAGTCTCGAAAATTATCTAAAAAACATGAATAGCACTATGATGAGTCATAGATAGTATTAAGGGAATCATTTGTTTCGTATGAGATGCAAAGGAGTTGTTATGGTCCGTATCGGTCAAACTGTACTTGGAGAAAAGGGTACAAAGATATGCGTGCCTATTGTGGGCACAACGATGAAAGAAATTCTAGATGCTACTGCGGTGGCATGCAATACACCTTGTGATGTGGTGGAGCTACGCATTGATTATTACGAACGAGCTCATTCCATTGATGCTATTATTGAACTGTTGATGCTCATGAAACCCCAGTTAAAAGGTCGTGCATTGCTCTTTACATGGCGCACGAAGGGGGAGGGGGGCGAGAAATCTATTTCCTCACAAGATTACTTTACAATGTTAGAACGCCTTATCCCAACGGGCTTGGTAGATGCTATTGATATTGAGTTATTCTTTGATCAAGAGAGAATGCTTAAAACCATAGAGTTTGCTAAGGTTCATGGTGTAACGATCGTCATGAGTAATCATGATTTTAATGGTACACCAAGTAGAGACGTCATTGTAAATCGACTCATTCAGATGAAAGGATTTTTAGCGGATGTGCCAAAGATAGCCGTTATGCCTCATACAACAGGCGATGTTCTTACACTACTAGAGGCAACGGCTGAAGTGAAAGCCTTATATCCATCAGACCCAATCATTACGATGGCTATGGGCCCATTAGGCGCTATTACACGCGCTTCAGGAGCTTTATTTGGCAACGCTATGACCTTTGCTTCAGCGGGCAAAGCATCGGCACCAGGCCAAATCGATGTACATGAACTAAAGCGCATCTTAGATACCCTTGATGTAGATGGTATATTTGATGAACAACAACATAAACGCATAAAAGTACATTAAAAAAGTCGGCGAGAGCCGACTTTTTTATATAGTTGTGCGCCGAATAGGCATGACTAAACCCCCAGTTAAACTGGGGGTCGGTAAAAAATTCTTAGAGAAAAGGAAAGAACCTCCTAGTGGTAAAATAAAGTTGGTCTGGCAACCACAACATTTCAACATAGGAGGTTCAATGTCAATGAATGACGTAAAAAGCTTATCACATAGTAAATGGAGATGTAAATATCATATTGTTTTTGCACCAAAGTATAGAAGACAAATAATTTATGGTCGGATAAAAGCTGATGTAGGTAAAATTTTAAGAGATTTATGTAATAGAAAAAATGTAGAGATTATAGAGGCAGAATGCTGTCCGGATCATATTCATATGCTAGTAACTATTCCACCACATTTAAGTGTATCAAGTTTTATGGGATATTTAAAAAGCAAAAGTAGCCTCATGATATTCGATAAACACGCAAATTTAAAATATAAGTATGGAAATAGACATTTCTGGTGTAGAGGATATTATGTGGATACGGTAGGACGATATGAAGGAGCGATAAAAGAGTAT
>NZ_PPCZ01000025.1:0-34347 GCF_002959815.1 Veillonella sp. T34266-5 | reverse complement strand
CAAATCAACACACATAAATTCCTAGCTAAGTAAATTCCATCAAGATATACCACATCATGTACTTCTTCCACTTTTGGAGGCAATGGCCATATAGACCAAAACTTAGCGGTTTTACGCCTGAATGTACGACCTTTACCAGGCATATCAGCTTGAATATCGGTGCTGAATAACCAACTCAAGAATAGGTTTAACTCTTTACTTAAATTATTAATTTTAACGGTAAATGCCACCTTACAATGTTTACAAAACCAACGTTGAGAACCAGATTTTAAAACACCATGTTTAATACATTTTTCATTACAATCAGGACATTTTATTTGTCGCATAAACTCTTCCTCCATATTTGTTTATATATAGGAAGATATAACCTCATTTTAATCAGTAATTACAAGGGTTAATTGATGTTTTCACCCACACTTTTTGTCCACCCTCAAACTTCTCCAGAAAAAGATTAAACCCTTATAACACTAGTAAATATCTAGTGTTATAAGGGTTTTCACACACACTTTTTGTCCTATAAGCCATTATGTATTAAGATTGTACATCAGATTCTGTAGAGCTTGTCTTAGTTTCTTCAGTAGCATTAGGCATGGAAATCACCGCATCCATATGACTTGCTGTAGGCGCTTCTGTTTCATCAGGAGCCTTAGTAGTACCATATTTATGAAGGTTTTCAACTGCCTTAGCATCAATAGTTTCTTCTTCTAATAAAGCCTTTGCCATATTGTGTAAGAAATCCATGTTATCTGTTAAGAGTTGTTCTACATCGCGATATGCTTCATCTACAATATGATGAATTTCAACATCGATCTTACTTGCAACTTCTTCACTATAGTTGCGTTCATGACCAATATTTTTGCCGAGGAATACTTGCTCTTGTTGTTCACCAAATACAATTGGTCCCAACGTATCGCTCATCCCCCAACGAGTAACCATAGAACGTGCCGTATTCGTTACACTTTGTAAATCACCAGATGCGCCCGTACTGATATCGCCAAGTACAAGAGCCTCTGCAATACGACCACCAAGTGCTACGCGTATGTCCGCCAATAGTTGTGCTTTAGTCTTATAATCATGTTCCTCTTTAGGTAACATCATTGTATAACCACCAGCATAACCGCGTGGAATAATCGTTACTTTATGAACAGGGTTTGCATGTGGCAATAAATGAGCCACGATAGCATGACCAGATTCATGATAAGCGGTCAATTTGCGATCCTTTTCGCTCACAATGTGACTGCGGCGTTCAGGGCCCATGCTAACCTTTTCACTGGCTTCTTCCAATTCAGCCATGGTGATAACCTTTTTATTTAAGCGCGCAGCTAACAATGCAGCTTCGTTTAACAAATTGCTCAAATCAGCACCAGTAAAGCCAGGTGTCTTTTTCGCAATCGTTTTTAAGTCTACATCATCTGACAATGGTTTATTACGTGCATGAACCTTAAGGATTGCTTCACGACCATGAAGATCTGGACGTCCAACAACAACTTGTCTATCAAAGCGGCCAGGACGCAATAATGCAGGGTCCAAAATATCTGGTCGGTTAGTTGCTGCAAGAGTAATGATGCCTTCATTGGCACCAAAGCCATCCATTTCAACAAGTAATTGGTTTAGCGTTTGTTCACGTTCATCGTGACCGCCACCAAGGCCAGCACCACGTTGACGACCTACCGCATCAATTTCATCGATAAAAATGATACAAGGCGCATTTTTCTTTGCTTGACCAAATAAATCACGCACGCGAGATGCACCGACACCGACAAACATTTCTACGAAATCGGAACCGGAAATGGTAAAGAATGGAACACCGGCTTCACCGGCTACAGCCTTAGCTAATAAGGTCTTACCTGTGCCTGGAGGTCCTGCTAACAAGACACCTTTCGGAATGGTTGCACCAATACTTGTAAATTTACCTGGGTCCTTCAAGAATTCTACAACCTCTGTCAATTCTTGTTTTGCCTCTTCGGCACCAGCTACATCGCTAAATTTAACCTTTACATTACCATCGCCCATCATCTTAGCACGACTTTTGCCAAAGTTCATTACACGACCGCCACCACCTTGGGTTTGTTGCATAATAAAGAAGAACACAACCACAAGGATAATAATAGGAATCGCGGAGCCTAATAAACTAACCCACCAAGAAGGTTGTTCAGGTGGTGCAGCAGTAATCTCAACACCATTATCTGTCAACGTTTTGATCAACGTATCATCAGATGGAGCATAGGACACAAAATCTGTACCATTTTTTAATTTCCCTTTGATTCCATGGTCATTTGTAATCGTTACAGATTCAACCTTTTTTTGTTGTACCTGTTGAACAAAACCGGTATAACTCATTTCGGCCTTATTAGTATTCTGCCCTGCAAGAGAATCTATAGCGAAAACGGCAATTGCAATGATAAGTAAGTAAAGGACGAGTTTTTTACTAAATTGACTCAAAAAATTACTCCTTTCACATGTAATGTATAACCTAATAATGCATAATGATATGCATTATTATATTATACCATATAAGGCGAACAAATACTCGCCATTATTTAGTTATAAATATATTACACCCTTATTGGTAAACAGATTCTTTCAAAATACCAATATATGGTAATTGACGATATTGTTCAGCATAATCAAGGCCATAACCAACAACAAAATAATCTGGAACTGTAAAGCCTACATAATCGACATCTACATCCATTTTACGGCGTTCTGGTTTATTAAGAAGGGCAACAAGTCGAACACTCTTAGCGCCGCGAGCCTTCAAATTATCCAATAAATAGTGAAGGGTTGTGCCCGTATCTACGATATCTTCTACAACGAGTACATTTTTATCTTCTACGGAACGATCTAAATCTTTTAAAATACGGACCACACCAGTACTTGTTGTACCATCACCGTAACTAGAGCAAGAAATAAAATCGAATGATACATCTACTGAATCATCGATGGTGCGAGCTAAATCGGTATAGAAAACTATAGCGCCTTTCAAAACGCCGACTAATACAACAGATTCATTAGCATAATCTTTGCTAATCTCAGCACCTAACTCACGAATGCGAGTTGCTAATTGTTCTTGAGAATATAAAATTTCTTTTACATCTTGATGCATATATAAGACCTCCCGGATCTATATCTAATGTTTGCAATATACAAGTATTGTATCACATTGCGCGTTAATTGTAACTTTTTGTATGGTGAAAGTTTTAGCTTCCCCCGTACGTATGATATGGGCCAATTGTTCTTGATGCGCTAGGGATAATGAAACACTGGGTATCATCAATTGCCACAATCGCCGCTGCATAGCGAGCGGTACTGCCCGCATACGACGCCTGGATACCTGAAATCCATTATCTACAGATTGTACTAATTGTATAAACAAGCGCTGGCTTTCACCATTAAGATACGCCTCATCAACTTGAGCAATATCACCCAATCTACATAAGGCATCTACTACATTGGGATTAATTGTTTGTAACGTAGGAATTACCTCATGACGAATGCGGTTTCTATTATATTTCACATCTTCATTAGACGCATCCACGCAATATTCAATATCCTGCAAACGAGCATATTCTAGTATTTCATTTTTTGTAACCGCCAATAGAGGTCTAACTATAGGAACAGTGTAATCATGACTTATCACAGACATGCCGGTAATACCTTTGATACCAGACCCGCGCAATATGTGTGCTAAAATGGTTTCCCCTTGATCATCCTTATGATGAGCAGTGACAATATAATCATAATGTTCACGCTCAGCTAATTCATTGAACCACTTATAGCGCTCACATCGGCCAACAGTCTCTAACGACTCCTTTCGCTCCCCGGCTATAGTGGGAATATCCTTTTTAACACCCCAAAATGGCAAATTGTTCTTATTACAATAGGATGCAACCATTTGCAATTCACTTAGGCTTTCTCTGCGAATAGAATGATCCATAGTAGTAACGCCAATAGTCCACCGTGCTTTTCTATGTACCTTTACATATTGCAAAACATTTAATAAGACCATAGAATCTGGGCCCCCTGAACAAGCAACTAAGATTCGTGCCTCACATGGAAATAAATTGAAATCTTTTAATGTCTTATTAACCATTCTATGGAGTTGTTTGATTTGTTTAGGAGTCGATTTACTGTGCTGTCTCATCATAACTTGTAATCAATTCTTGTTGTAATGCTTCCATACCATCTTGTTCACTTACAAAAATATGAGGCACCTCATAAGCATCCATAAATGATGTTAGTATTTCTGCACCACTTACAATAATATCTGCACGCCCAGGCTGTAGTCCTGGTACATGTAAACGCTCATCACGGCTCATATAGCGCAGTTGTAAGATAATGCCTTCTATACATTCTCTAGAAAGCTTATGACCTTGAATTTTATGGCCATCATATTCTGTCATTTTTAAATCAATAGCCGCTAAGGTTGTAATAGTACCTCCGATACCAATGAAATCACCGAACGTACCTTCTATCATCATGGGGTCCCATAAAAACCGTGTTTCTTCCCATACTCGTTGAGGGCCTTCATCCGAAAGAGGTCTAAGGCGTACCGCACCAATCGGATAGGAGCGACTCCAATAGATGCTATCTTTAGAACCGAGCGCCAACTCAGTACTACCACCGCCAATATCAATGGTTGCATAATGTAATCCGTCAGCTAAACGATCTTGTAAAGCGCCTTTAAATCCATAAACTGCTTCTTCATCACCACTTAAGATACGATACGTCATGGAGCAATATGTCATGGCTTGCTCCATAAACGCAATGCCATTTGATGCTTCTCGAACGGCACTCGTTGCAAATGCAAGACAATGGTCTACGCCATAATCTTTCGCTAGAGTGGCTATTTCAGAAAACGCTTTATAAGATGCATCCATCGATTCTGTCGTTAACGATCCATCTTCATTTCGTTTGCCTAATCGCGTTGTCCATAACCGCTTTGGTTCGTTATGCCATTGACCATCTGTATAAGTTCCTAGTAATAATCGAATAGAATTAGAACCTACATCGATAATAGCAGCTTTCATAGTCGCCCCTCCTTATTATCCCTCTATGAATTACCCACTATAATTGCAATTTTAAAGTATATGCACAAAGAGATGGCCGAAACCATCTCTTTATTTTAATCGCGACGACCGCCACGGCCACCACGTTTACCTTCTGTATTGCGTTTTAAATCATGTAATCGCTCGTTGCTATCACGCAAGAATGATTTCATCTTTGCCTCAAAAGACTCTGCACTTTGTCGACTTTGTACACGGCGCTCTGGACGGCGTTCCTCTACTTGTGGTTTTTCTTGAGTTTGACGAATGGAAAGACCAATTTTACTACCATCTACAGATAAGACCTTTACCTTCACTGCATCTTGTACTTTTAGTACATCGTTAATATCCTCTACATAGCCATGAGCTACTTCTGAAATATGAACTAAACCTGTTTGTTTATCACCTAAATCGATAAAAGCACCAAACTTTGTAATACCGGAAACTGTACCGTTTAAAACGCTACCAACTTCGATTGCCATGCAACCTCCTAATAAAACCTCAAAATATAAACTAAAACTACACCAATGATGACAAGATCATTTTACATATGGCACTTCACCTGGTTTAACGAGGCCTAATTGCTCACGTGCTACATTTTCAATATTCTTAGGATCTTGTAGCTTTGCTTTTTCTTGTTCTAATTCATCATTTCTTTGTTGCAATTCTTGCAATTGTTGTTCAATATGTTGTTTTTCTTGATATATAGCTACTAAGCGATATGCTTGTCCAAGTAAAAGCATAACCATTACTGCAACTGCAATGCGTTTCACCCACATAATGACAATCTTACGATCTTCAGCGCGTCGATTTCGTTGCACCCGTCTACGCTTTATCGGTTTTTCACGATGTTCAGATTGTTTCATGTAGCGCCCCCAAAAATAGTATTAACTATATACATAATAACAAATTATACCACAGAACCCCTAGGAAATTATAGGTAGAAAATTGTATAAAAGTAGATTTATTTTAAAATATATTTAAGGTACATTACATAGTTTCTGCTTTTTTTGCATATTCTCTAATAACCGCACAGGATTTTTTAAATAAAGCCAATTCATCCTCTGTCATTTGTAATTCAAGAACATCTTCTATGCCATCCTTGCCAATGACAGCAGGTGTGGATGCAAAAACGCCTGTTTCCCCGTATTGCCCATCTAAATAACAAGAACATGGCAATACTTTTTTCTCATCATGGAATACAGATCGAATTAACTCTGTGGTGGCACTTGCTATACCAAATTCCGTAGAGCCTTTGCCTGCCAACACATGATATCCACCAATTTTAACATCATCTAAAACTTGTTTATAATCTAGTTCTGGAAATCTATGAGGCAATTCTTTTTGCAATTCTACTAACGGCTTGCCTTGTACATACACATGGGACCATGGCACCATAGCACTTGCGCCATGCTCACCCATGCAATAAGCAGTAATAGTTCGATTGCTAATATCGAATATATGAGCTAACTCTTTTTGCAATCTTGCAGAATCTAGGGCTGTACCTGACGAAATAATGCGCTTTGGATTCCAATCTAAATGTTTACATAAATACGTAGCCACTACATCTGCTGGATTAGATATAGAAATAATAAAGCCCTTAAATCCAGATGCTTTAATTCGAGGAATAACATCCTTTAGTACTGCGATTGTATCACCAAGGCTTTCTAGGCGATCTTGATATAAATTAGGTAGTGGACCTGCACTAAAAACAAGAATGTCACAATCACCACATTCTTCAATCGGACCAGATGTAGCCGTTACACGATGAGGAATATAACTAACCGCATCATTAACATCCATAGCCTGTGCTTTAGCCTTCTTTTCATCAATATCCATCATATATAACTCATCAACTTCGCCTTGCAAAGCTAAAGAAAAGGCTACATGCGAGCCTACATGTCCAGTTCCGATAATACCTACTTTACGTAATTTCATAAGGGCCTCCTACTGATGTACGTCAGATAATTCTAAAGGAAATAAATTCTCGCCTTGTACATCAATTTTATTTTTCTCTACATATTGTTTACGCATATTCCATAAAATAGTCAAATCATCTGGATTTATTTTATTTAATGCATAGATTCGTATAAATTGAGAACCATAATAGCCTTTCAAGCTATCTGGAATCCCTTTCGTTCCTTCTCCCAGAATACGAGTATTAAAATATCCCTGAATTTCTTGTTTCGATTGATCAATAATGATAAATCCTGAACCATCCAATATATATATTTTAGCATCTTTTTGTTTAAGTGACTTTACATTATTTGTGATAAAAAACGATGTATCCAAATCGATGAGAGATGATTCATAACCTGATTGATAATAAGGCTCTATATAATGAGCCCCCTTATCCGTAGCATTTAACATATCGGTAAAGTTATGCTGTTCTTCAGCTGTAAAATCCCGAAAACTACTTATATTCTCAACATGGCGCACGCCCTTTTGATAGTTTTTTAGTTGTCCTGGATCAATATGTGTTCCCTTAAATTGAACTGCATTAAGGCGAATGGTATTATCCCTTACATTATAAATACCATAACCTTCATAACCTAAAAAATATACATTGTCACCGATTTGCTTCATCGCCAACAGTCGCTTCGATATAATGGCATCGTTCGATGTAACCATTAATGTATGCTGTTCTGGATCAACTTTCACAGACTTTACATCATCATTAACCATTGACATTGCCCAATAGGATAACCCCATTAAAAGAATGGCAACAATGATAAAGCCCAGTCGTTTTGCATTCATTTTAACCCCTTATGAATACACATCTCATATTATATCTTTAATGTTCGAATCCTATCATCTATGGATTCTCCATTATATGTAAACTCTTTATCTAGCTCCAACAAGGGCTCCAAAACAAATAGTCTATCCCAAAAATAGGGATGAGGAATCACTAATCGAGCATCATTGATATACATACACGCACCATCATCCGATAGGGCATATACAATATCTAGATCAAGTGTTCTCGGTCCCCAATGAATATCCCTCTTACGTTGAGCCTCACACTCTAATGACTGTAAGACATCGAGTAAATCGTGAGGTTCTAATGAGCTAGATACACGCCAAACAGCGTTTAAAAACACATCTTGTTCTGTATAGCCCCATGGCTCTGTTTCAATAATAGTTGAACTGGTAATGCTATGCACCTCTGGATGTATAGAAAGTGCATGATATGCATCATCAATAAACTGACGGCGATTTCCTATATTAGAACCTACACTAATATAGTATGTATACATTAAATTTGACCTCGAGTCGTTACAACCTCTACATAATCTAATACACCAGCTATCGGCACAGACGGTTTTCGTACGGCTACACTAAGGCCGATAATACCTTGAAAGTGTTGATACAATGTATCGGCAATCAATGCTCCTATATGTTCTAAGAGATTACAACTTTCACCAGTCATAATGGAAGCTACCATGTCGTAAACCTCAACATAGTTGATAGAATCCTCTAACACATCCGTTTGACCTGGTTTTGTTAAATCAGTCTTGATTTCAACATCTACGTAGAATCGTTGACCTTGTGATTTTTCAGAATCTAAATTACCATGATACCCATAAAAAGCCATATTCTTTAATATGATTTTATCCATAGTAAACTCCTTATTCGCCCCGCAACAATCCGTCTGCTACAGCTAGAGCTCGTTTATGCATCAATACATTATGCACGCGAACCATATCAATCCCTTGGAATACCCCTGTAATACAAGCAGCAACAGTCCCTTCATCGCGTTCTTCTGGAGGTAAACCACCGAGCATTGAACCTATAAAGCGTTTTCGACTAGGTGCCAATAACACCGGATATTCATAAGCTGTAATTTCGCCTAAACGTTGTAATACCTCAATGTTTTGTTCCTCGGTTTTGCCAAATCCAATACCTGGGTCGAGCCAAATATTTTGTGGTTGTACACCTTCTTTTAACGCTTTATCAACAGCCGAGAAAAAATAAGCTTTCATATCTTCAATGATGTCATCATAATTTGTATCATTGCTATTATGCATAATGATGACTGGTACACGATATTTTGCTGCTACAGCTGCCATATCAGGATCATAATGCAATCCCCATATATCATTTAGAATATGCGCCCCTTTAGAGAATGCATAATCTGCAGTTTTTGCATGGTATGTATCAATGGACACCGGAACAGAAGATGCTTCTAATACAGGATCCAGTAGTACGCTAAGGCGTTCAATTTCTTCATCCGCACTCAATGGAGTGCATCCAGGGCGTGTAGATTCAACACCTAAATCGATGACATCAGCCCCATCTTGAATCATTTGTTTAGTCCATGTAACTGCTGCTTCTGGTGTATTATGCAATCCGCCATCAGAAAAAGAATCTGGTGTGCCATTTAAGATTCCCATAATTAATGTATGGTCAAATAAGCGTAATGATTTTCCATCACTCCAAGTATATTGTCTACGTTTATACATTTGTGCCTCCTAACATAGCCAATGCTTCATCTCGCAAAGAGCCAGCCTCCCTTAATAGGCCTCTACTTTCTATAGTAACAACTTGCGAGCCTTGTTGCAAAGTCCCTTTCATCAACATACATAATTGTGTTGCTTTAAGACGTACAAAAACACCTTCTGCTGATAAATCACGTTCTATAGCATCAGCGATTTCTCGAGTCAAGCGTTCCTGTAATTGTGGCTTTCTACTTAACACCGTAATTACATCATTAAACTTACTTAAGCCAGCTACACAACCACTATGTGGTTGATATATCACATCTACTGTACCAAAAAATGGCAATAGATGGTGTTCACACATTGAATAAAATGGAATGTCTGTAACGGCTACCAAACCATTGTAGTCCGTAGAAAACAGTTCCCCCCAGAGTTCCTTTGTCTCTTTTCCGACACCAGAAAACAGATCTTCATATAATTCTGTTACACGGGTCGGTGTTTTTTCTAACTCTGGCGCCTTTGTATCAACGGATAGAGCACGTAAAAACTGTTCTATACCTTCTTTCGCAAGTTGATTCATAGGCCCTCCTAAACGATTTTCGTTGTCCAATCCTCTATATTCCAAATATCGGTAACCCAACCTTCATAGAATTCCGGTTCATGACTAACGAGAACAATGGTTCCCTTAAATTCACGCAATGCCCGTGCCAATTCGTCCTTAGCATAGATATCCAAATGATTTGTCGGTTCATCAAGAACAAGAACATTATATTTCTTCTGCATCAATTTGCAGAGTCGCACCTTTGCATTTTCTCCACCGGATAGGACACGCATTTGAGATGTAATGTGTTCGTTCGTCAATCCGCATCGCGCTAGTGCTGCACGAACTTCGGCATTCGTCATAGCCGGATATTCATTCCAAATATAGTCTAACGCAGTTTCTGAATTAGATGGTGCATCCTCTTGAGCAAAATAACCTACTTCGAGGAAATCACCCTTCACTAATTCACCGCTGACAGGTTTCAACAGTCCTAAAATGGTCTTTAATAATGTGGTCTTACCTAAACCATTGACACCGCGAATAGCGATTTTTTTGTTTCGTTCAATTTGAAAGTCTACAGGTCTTGTGAGCGGTTCGTCATAACCAATCTCAAGGCCAAAGGCTTCAACAATAAAACGACTAGGTGTACGACCTTCTTTAAAGCCAAAGGATGGTTTGATATATTCCTTCGGTTTTTCAAGGATTTCCATTTTTTCTAACCGTTTAGCACGGGAATTTGCCATACCGCGCGTAGCCACACGTGCCTTATTGCGTTGAATGAAATCCTCCATACGCTCAATTTCTTGTTGTTGTCGTTCGTAAGCCTTACGCGCTTGTGCCTTTTGAACTTCATAAGAAGCTTGGAACTGATGATAATCCCCCGTATATCGAGTAAGGACAGCTTGCTCAATGTGATAGATGACATTGACTACGGAGTTTAAAAATTCCATATCATGAGAGATTAGAATGAATGCATTCTCGTAATTTTGCAAATAGTTTTGCAACCAATAAATATGTTCTACATCTAAATAGTTTGTTGGTTCGTCTAATAGCAATATGGTCGGCTTTTCTAATAATAGTTTCGTCAACAAAACCTTCGTACGTTGACCACCACTTAGCTCAGATACATCACGCTCCAAACCAATATCCATAAGACCTAAACCTTGTGCAGTTCGTTCAATGACCGCATCAATCTCGTAGAACCCACGTTGTTCTAAGATTTCTTGCCATTCACCGACTTGTTCTAAGAGACGGTTCATTTCATCTTCTGATACATCACCCATTTTATTGTATGCATCATTGATCTTTGACTCCATAACATACAAATCATCAAAGGCACGTTGTAATACATCGCGAATTGTCATGCCCTTTTCGAGTACTGCATGCTGGTCTAAGTAACCTACTGTTACTTGATTAGACCACTCTATTTTGCCTTCATCTGGTGGTAGTTTGCCGGTAATGATGTTTAAGAAGGTAGATTTACCTTCTCCATTAGCACCTATTAAACCTACATGTTCCCCCTTTAACAGTCGAAACGATGCATCATCTAATATTTGTCGTGCCCCAAAGCCATGAGTCACATGGGATACTGTTAATACACTCATTATCTATCTCCATCGGAATAAAAGCCGTCTAAATAAGACGGCTTAGTTCACACTAATTAATATATTTATTGTACCTTGATTACACTAGATATGTCAAAATTTACACTTCTAATGATTCCGCATAACGCAAGGCAACAACGGCCATAATCTTAGCACCTTTAATAGCTTGGTCCAATCCATAAGGAGACCCTGCAGCACAAGCAAACTCAGGGGTATGTGCTTCTAACTGATTCCCTATATTCAAAGTAGGCTGCGCCGTAGGCACTTCATAGGATACATTTCCTACATCGGTACTGCCATCGGCCTCATCGGGTGGTAATTTTCGTGGGCTTTCACCAAACTCAGTCATCACCTCATCAAACAAGGATACTAAACGTTCATCTTGCCTCATATCCTTAAATAAAGGTTCATAGTGATGCATATCCACGGTGGCACCATAGCTTGTAGCAATGCGATTAGTCTCTGCTTTAATAGCTGGTAAAATAATATCTTCTAAATCAGATACAGTAGCGCCACGTACTGTCATTCGTAATGTAGCCTTATCGGTTACCACATTAGGTGCAGTGCCAGCCTGAGTAAATATGACACCTACGACAGCCCCTTTGGGAAAGATATCTTGTTTCATCATTTTAATAGATTGATATAAATCAACAGCACAATCTAACGCATTAATTCCAGAGTCAGTCAAAGATGCAATATGGCATGACCGTCCATGAAAGGTTACCTCTAGAGGATGGGTAGCCAGCGAGGTACCGCCCACCTCATTCTCTCCGCCTGGATGAATGATGAGAGCCCCATCATAGTCATTAAAAAGCCCTTCATTAGCCATAAACACCTTGCCACCAATGGTCTCCTCGGCTGGGCATCCAAAAAATGTTGTTCCCCATGTATCGCGAGCGGTTTGACTAAACGCTATAGCGGCACCCATGCTCATGATGGCGATTAAGTTATGCCCACACCCATGACCTAATTCAGGCAGTGCATCATATTCACCTAAAAAAGCCATTTTATGCAAACGATCTAATCCTATATCACTTCGTATAGCGGTACGCAATTCAGGGCATTTCGTTAGCCCTACGGTCGTATCAAAGCCATGTTGCTCCATATAACGGCTAATTGTTTGTACAGCACGCACCTCCTGTTGACCTAATTCAGGGTTGTTATGTAAAAATAACGAAATCGATTTCAACTCATCTTGTATACCATCAATTATGGTACACGCTTGAATTTCTCGGTTCTTTAAATTCATATATCCATCCTCATGCCGCCTTATAATGTACGTTGTTCTGTATAAGGCGATAATACGATTGTATTAGAAATATATCGAAAATGAACATGCCCACCTAATGGCAAGGTCTGATGCGGTGTACCATGTCCCGTTGGCACATAGCATACAAAGGGATCGGATAGATGTACCGCTCTATTTTCTTCCATATATCGAAGAGCTTCATAACCTATGTCGTAATCAGATTCGTCCTCATCCCCTTCGCAATCGGTAAAGGTGCCAATCATCATCCCCTTTATCCGACTTAACAAGCCGGATAATCTCCATTGTTGTAACATACGATCTAGTTTATATGGTGCCTCACCAACATCCTCTATAAATAAAATCGTATCCTCTATGCTATCATCCTCTAAGAAATAAGGTGTGCCACACAGCATAGAAAGCATAGTCATATTGCCACCGCGCAATATGCCGTCCCCTAGTTCTGTACCAATTGCGCCTCGCGGAGGCTCTGGTAAAGGTTCGATGACGCGAAGTCGCCCTTCTAAGGTTTCAAATAAATGATGTATGTCTTCGTTACGAGCTCTAGTAAAATCTACCCCCATCGGACCGTGGTAGGTTACGAGGCGACTATAGCGATTGATAGCCATGTGTAACGCTGTACAATCACTATAGCCAATAAATGGCTTTCCATATTCACGTATAGCGGTGTAGTCAATGCGATCAATATAGCGCATCGTACCATACCCGCCACGTAACGCTAATACCGCATCACATGGGGCAGCAGTCATCATCCATTCAAACTCTTGTGCCTGCTCCTCAGGGCTGCCCCCATACAAGCCAGTGCGATAACAAGATTCACCAAATATAATCTGATAACCATGTTCATGGCATATCTGTTGTATCGCATCTAAAGACTCATCACTACTACTCGCGGGGGCTATACACCCGATAGTCATACCTTTTTTTAAACACCTTGGATACTTCCACTCCATAATTCCTCACATATATAGCATTGTTTACAAGGTCATGTACTAATAGTAACTATAAACGACCATACATAAATCGTAAAATACAAAAAAGACGTACAAATTGTACGTCTTTAGTGTATCTTATTTATATGCTTTTTTAAAGTCTACTTGACCAAGTACCGTCCAGAAATAGTTTTGAATAGTTCCATTAGATACATATGGTTGTGTCGTAAAGTACAACGGCATCACTAAGGATTCATCAAAAATCATGCGTTCTGCTTTATGCATCAATGCATCACGTTCTGCACTATCTGGGGTACTACGAATACGAGCGATAAGCTCATTATATTCTTCACTATGATACTGGCTGTCATTATCTTCAGCAGAGAATACTTCTAAGAAGTTTTGTGGGTCCCCATAATCAGCAACCCAGGATGCACGAGCCACTTGATATTTACCAGCCTCGCGATTGGCAAGGAATACCTTAGTCTCTTGATTTTGCAATCGTACATCAGCGCCAAATGCTTTATGCCATGTTGCTTGAATGGCTTCTGCTATCGCTTTATGCATTTCACTCGTATTATACAAAATCGTAATTGGTGGCAATGGATGATTTTCATCATAACCAGCCTCTTTTATCAATTCCTTAGCTTGCTCTACATCTTCATATACAAGATAACTACCGGCTTCACGGAAATCATCAGTTCCATTGCTTTCAAGCATACCATATGGAACAAATGCATAGGCTTCTTCCTTACCACCCTTTACGATGTTCTTTACGATTTCCTTACGATTAATAACCATGGAAAAGGCTTTACGTACATCAGGATTGGTAAAAGGTTCTGCTTTCACATTAAATAGGTAATAATAGTTACCAAGCATAGGGCCGATGTGCAATAAACCAGCTTCTTCTAACCGTTGTTGATCTGCTACCGGAGGTTCTACCATCATGTCCGCTTCGCCACCTTCAACGAGGGTAAGGCGTGTACTTTGAGATTCACTAATCGGCCAATTCATCGTTTTTGTTACAACTTCATCAGCATCCCAATAGTTTTCATTTTTGACAAAATTGAGTTCTCCATTATGTTGCCAACTCAACAATTTATAAGGTCCATTAGAAACAATTGTTTCCGCATTATTGCCCCAATTTTCATTATTTTCTACAGTTTTTTTATTCACCGGATAATAGCCATGAGAGGCCAATAATTTTAAGAAATACGCTGTTGGATGTTCTAAGGTAACAACTAATGTATCGTCATCAACTGCTTCTACACCAACATCATCTCTATCGGCTTTGCCATTATTGAAAGCTTCGCCATTCTTAATTACATATAACATATAAGCGTTATCTGCGCCTGTATCCGGATCCAAGGTTCTTTTCCAAGCATACTCAAAATCATGAGCTGTTAATGGTTCTCCATTAGACCACTTCAAATTAGGTCTCAAATGGAATGTATATGTTGTACCATCATCTGACATAGTCCAACTCTTTGCTATGGCAGCCTCTGGTTCGCCTTTATCATCTAAACGAACCAAGCCATCAAATAACTGTAATTGAACAGTCGCCTCAGGTGACGTACTAGACTTAGCCGGATCCAGTGTTGATGGTTCCTGTTCCAATACATATCGTATCGTATGCTCATCAACAATCTTAGGCCCGTTAGTATATCCAAAGACGAGTAGCAGTATACTTACGCCAAAGGCTAGTACCACGAGCTTAAGCAATTTACGTTTATCCATCATGGTAATGCATCCTCTACAAATTCTTTCATAATGAGCCCCATCTGAGCTCCTAGTTGTTTTGCCTTATCATTATCTAAATGACTCATTAATAAAACAAAACAAAAATCTCCATTCATCGTTTCTATAATGCCCGCATCATGTTCAACACGATCTAACGAACCCGTTTTATGATGGAATACTACATCTTCCCCCCAATGAAATGGCAGTATATCTCTGAACTGTTGACGTCCCAGAATATTCCACATCTCATGGCCATATATGGTATGACGCAATTCATAAATATGATGTAACAATACAGCCATATCCATAGCGGTAATATAGTTCTCTCGATTTTCTTTTGCCGCTGTAAAATCCATCATCATACGATTGATTTCAAAATGTTCAAGCCCTAGTTGTTCAGCTCTAGCATTGATATTTTCCATGCCCAAGGCTTGCATCAATAGATTAGTAGCCCAATTATCACTGAGTACCATCATCAATCGACATAGCTCTAAATAACTAAAGCTATGATTCCCCACCAATTCCATCAAGGCGCCAGCCCCCTCAACACGAGGGCTCCGACTCAATGCAATTGTATCATTAAGATCGAGTTGTTCTTGTGCTGCTAGATGAAATACATATTCCAAAATCAGCGTTTTTACCATACTAGCACCAGTATGGACAATCGTTTCCTTAGAAGAAGCTACTATAGTAGCCTCCTCCCCTTCATTCAGACGCGTTACCATATAGGATACAGTGGCATCTATAGGCAACGTATCAAGTAAAGCTGCCAATTGTATTTCTAAGGATTTCCCTACGATTAACTGTTCCATTATTTACCCCATTAAATATGCCAACATGCAATTCTTCTATCCGCCCATTCACGGAGAGGTGGTCGTTCTTCTAGACATCTACGTTCGACATCTGGACAACGATCACTAAATAAACAACCCTTAGGTGGATGTAGAGGACTCGCCGGTTCTCCTCGCAGTGGGGCTCCAATTGGAGCACGCGGAACCACTTCACCAACCATCTGCGTAAGAGCCTTTGAATACGGATGTTGAGGGAACTCGTAAATATCAAGAGCAGGCCCCTCTTCCATAACAGCCCCTAAATACATGACCACCATGCGATGACTAATGTAACGGACCATAGGTAAATCATGTGAAATAAAGAGATAAGAAATGCCATGTAAAGCCTGTAATCGCTCTAACAACGTCATAATCTGAACCTGTATAGACACATCTAGTGCAGAAATAGGTTCATCAAGAATGATGCATTTAGGCTCCATAATGAGTGCCCGTGCAATGCCAATTCTTTGCCGTTGCCCACCAGATAATTCATGAGCGTACCGTTCACCAAAAGACATATCTAGGCCTACCTGTTCTAACACCTCTTTAACACGAATCACACGATCTCGAGGTGTATAATTAGGATTTAATTCTAATGGCTCTTCTAATATTGTATTAATTTTTAATCTTGGATTAAGAGATGCATATGGATTTTGGAATACCATTTGCATCATATCCCTCGTTATATCTTTATGAATATATGGATTTACTTCAATTCCATTCATATAAATAGAACCTGATGTGGCTTGATGTACGCCCATCAAGGTATACCCAAACGTAGATTTACCACATCCTGACTCACCAACAATACCTAATGTTTCGCCTTCCTCTTGGTAAAGGCTAACACCTTGTAATGCATGTACCGTTTGTTTTGGTCTAAACAATCCGCCAGAAAGGGTAAAATTTTTAACGAGATTGTCTGTTTCCCAAATATATCCCATTAAAGTCCCTCCAACTTTGCTAACCAACATGTATACTCATGATTATTCCCAACATTGGATACCATAGGTATACGTTTTCCACATATGCGCATCGCCCACTTACAACGCGGATTAAAGGCACATCCACGAGGTAATTCATACAAATCTGGCGGTTGTCCTTCAATGGCCTTTAATTCACCATGCCATTTTCCCTGCGGTAAGGACATTAACAGACCAATTGTATAAGGATGACGTGGGTCATTAAATAAATCCTCTACCGTCGCAGACTCAACACATTTACCAGCGTACATAACCATAACACGATCACATAATTGTGCAATAACACGTAAATTATGGGAAATAAATATAATGCCTATTCCCGCTTCTACCGCTAAGGTCTGCATAAGGCGTAAAATTTGTGCCTCTGTTGTTGTATCCAGTGCAGTCGTTGGTTCATCACAGATTAAGATTTTAGGACGGCCTGCTACAGCCATGGCAATACATACCCGTTGACGCATACCGCCACTCAATTCATGAGGATATTGGTTTAACCGTTTTTCTGGTGTAGATAGGCCCATTTTTTTCAACAAATCGAGAGCTATCGCCTTTTCATCATAATCATCACCATAGGCATTGCTGCGATGAATCACCTCATAAATTTGCTCACCAATTGTCAATATCGGATTCAATGCGGTCATCGGATCCTGAAATACCATGGCTACCGTGGTACCACGCAATTCATTCCAGTCTTCTTCCACATAGTCTTGACAATCTTCACCATCAATTTCGAATTTTTCTGATTTTATTTTAGTACGACCTTCCGGTAGTAGTCCCATCAATGAATTAACCATGACCGATTTACCGCATCCGGATTCACCAACGACGCCTAAAATCTCACCTTTTCTAAGCATGATGTCCTGATTGCGAATAATGCGTAAAGGGCCTCTAAATGTATCGATGGTAATGGATAGATTTCGTACATCTACTAATATATCATTCATCATCTATCCCCTTCCTTTGGATCAAATACATTGCGCAATCCATCCCCTAAGAATACGAATCCAAGCATAGTAACACTAATTGCTAATGCAGGGAATATCAATTGGAATGGATAGGATCTCATACTACTAATCCCATCAGATGCCAAAACACCCCAACTTGCCATCGGTGCATTCACACCAAGACCAATAAAGCTCAAAAAAGCTTCTGTAAAGATGGCATCTGGAATCGCCAATGTCAATGTGATAATGATAGGACCTACACAGTTTGGCAGAATGTGACGCCATAAGATACGCCATTTAGGAATCCCCATTGTTTCTGCTGCAATAATATATTCCTCTTCACGAACTTTCACAATTTGACTGCGTACAATACGTGCCATATTGAGCCAATACGCAATCCCCAATGCGATAAAAATCGATGTAAGGCCGGGGCCAATAACAACCATTAATAAAATAACGTATAGCAATAATGGAATACCGTACAATACATCGACGATGGCCATCATAATTCTATCCGTTTTACCACCAAAGTAACCTGCAATACCGCCATAAATAACGCCGATTACAAGATTTAATAAGGCTGCTACGATACCAATGGTTAAAGAAATACGCGCGCCATACATAACGCGAGTATAAATATCACGGCCTAATGTATCTGTACCAAACCAATGTGATAAACTAGGGCTTTGATTAGCATCTACTAAGGATTGATCTGCATAAGTATATGGCGAAATCATAGGGCCAATGATTGCCAACACAATCATAACGGCTATAATGCCTGCACCAACTACAGCCAACCGATTCACCTTAAATCGTTGCCACCAGTTAGGACGCACCATAAAGGAGGATTCTCGAATATTCGTATCGCGTTCAATAGGTAAAAAATCGTTTCTATCCATTACGCACGCTCCTTCTCTGTTGTTACCCGAGGGTCGATAATCGGATAAATCATATCAACAATAATATTCAAGACTACAATCAAAGTACTATAAAACACAGTAACACCAAGAATAACTGTATAATCACGATTATAAATAGATGTTACAAAATATTGACCTAAACCAGGAATGGCAAAAATTGTTTCTACAATAAAGCTACCTGTTAATAAACTAGCAGCCAATGGCCCAATGTAGGTAATAACAGGTAAAATAGCATTACCTAAAGCATGACGAATTAAGATGTTCCATGCACCAAGGCCTTTTGCTCGAGCTGTACGAATATATTCCTGTTGATACACATCAAGCAAACCACTACGAGTTAATCGCGCAATAAATGCCATAGGCTGTGCCGCCAATGTAAGTACCGGTAAGATCATATACGATGGGCCACGCCACATCGCCACTGGTAACCACCCCAGTTCAAACCCCACCACATATACTAGAACTGCACCAATAATAAAGGTAGGAACCGAAATACCTAATGTGGAAATAAATGTAATAGCATAATCTATTATGCTATTAGGACGCATAGCGCTAATAGCACCTGCTGCGATGCCCCCTACAACGGCAACGCAAAGGGCTAGTAACCCCAATTGCGCTGATACAGGAAATGATTCGCCTATAATATCATTTACAGAGCGGCCTTCATATTTATAGGATGGTCCCAAATCCCCTGTAACAACACCACCTATATAATCAGCATATTGCTTCCATAAAGGATCATCTAAATGATATTTTGCCTCTATACTGGCTTTCACTTGAGGTGGTAATTTTTTCTCACTTGTAAAAGGTCCACCAGGTATAGCATGCATTAAAACGAAGGTAATACTAATAATTACCCACAGTATAACAAGTGCGCTACCTATGCGCCGTAAAACATACCTTGCCATTCTATTCTCCTCCATACAATAAAATTTCTATATTATTATACTATATTATGACTCTAAATTTAAAGGTATAGATTTAATATTGTAATAAATATTTTATTTTTTATTTATTTCTTTTAAACTACATCTATTAAAAACTCATCTATTCTTCATATTATATCATGCATTACAGGGGCTTTCTATTATTCCACTCGTTTTACAGGTTTTAACGAATACAGTACAATACATGTATACTATATTGAGGAGGTCCCTATGACTACAGTACCAAGAATACTTACTATACAAGATATGAGTTCCATCGGACGTTGCTCTCTAACAGTTATGCTACCAATCATCAGCGCTCTTGGGTGCCAAGCAGTGCCATTAGCAACAGCTGTATTGAGTAACCATTTAGAATATCCTTATTTTGAAATCGTTGATTTATCTGATCATTTAACAGCATTTATGGATTGTTGGGAAAAGAATGAAATTGATTTCAATGCCATCGTCAGTGGTTTCTTAGCCTCACCAGAGCAAATTCACCTCGTAGAAGAAGCAATTAACCGTTTCGGAAAAGATAAAATGGTCATTGTCGACCCTGCCATGGCTGATGATGGACGCCTCTACTCTATATATACGCCAGATATGGTAAAAGCTATGCGCCATCTTATTTCTAGAGCTCATATTGTAAAACCCAATTACACAGAAGCTTGTTTTTTATTAGATAAACCATTCTCTACCGATTCCATTTCAAATACTGAATTGCACGACATGTGTAAAAAACTACACCAATTGGGACCTGAACTCGTTATCATGACTAGCGTACCTTCCGACACAGATGCAACGATTGCCGTATACGAAGGTTCAACTGATACGGTAATAACATACTCTGTTCCTCTTATTCCTGTGAAAGCTACTGGAACTGGCGATATTTTTACATCTGTTTTATCTGGTGCCATCATGCGTGGTTTTACAGTTCATGAAGCTGCTCAACTGGCGATGAATTTTACTACAAAATCAATCCAAGCTACTGTAGATAACGTAAAATCCATGAAACATGGTATCGCCTTTGAACTTGTATTACCAGAATTAACTAATCTATCCAAATAATCCGTTTAAATTGTCCAAATAGCCTGTTCATGATATACTTAAACACATAGAAAATATACGTTATGTTTATTTTTATAAAGGGGACTTCATGGATTTATTATATCCAGTTCTACGAACTGTACTAATCTGCTTAGTAGGTTTTGGTATAGCATATCAGGGACGACGTAAGGGCTATACCATATTCAACCTTTCGGGGCGCTTTAACAGACTACAATTTATTATACTCTTCATAGCCTTGATGATCCTATTCTATGTAGTAGATATCATCGAGGAACGTTTAATCGACTACATCGTAACGTTGCCTGCATATTGGGCTACACGTATTTTTGTAGGTGCATTACAGGCCATGTTATTTCCACTAGCCTGTGGCTTATTTACTAGACGGATACATGATATTGGATTTAATGGTTGGGCTGGTATTTTATGGGCTACCATTATTATTTTCATCAATACCTATTCAGCGGTAACACCGTTAAATTATTTATTAGATTTATTCGTGTGGATTATCGGATTCCTATTTTGGGTATTACCGGGTCAACCAGAGCCAAATAAGTATGGCTATCCTCCATTTATGAATCAAGAGCCAGTACAATCACAACCAATTCCAGAACCACCGACACAAGAGGAACAAGAGGTTCGAAAAAAGGTACGAAAACGACGTAAAAAAAGATAATAAACCTAGTCTAACAACAAAAGGCTGAGCCAGGAGGCTCAGCCTTTTTGTTATGCTATGTAGTTAATTCATCAACAACATTAATTCTATTAATGTACACCCAATATAAGCAATGATAAATTTAACCTTTTGTTTTCTAGCACGATCATCATCTGCTATTTTCAATCGATTAGCTAAGAACCGTTTGTCTCGAATCTGTAATAATAATTGCTTGATCCGCTCTTGACTTTGAGAGGCTACACATTCGTCACAATCTGTGGATAACGAAGCTTGCTGCATGAAAATGCGTCGGTGTAACTTACGCAATTGAATTTTTATATTATTATGTACAAATGCACTTTGCCACTGTTTTCGAGAGTCTACATACATATATACATACCGTGGAATATTCATTACTAAGAAGGATATAATAAAAATCCCTAATGAAATTAAAAAGTATGTAGAAAAAGAAAACTCTAAAGTCTCAGTTGGTAAATAGTGATGAAGAATTATAAATGTAATCCATACACCGATTGGTAGCAGTAATACAGCGGCAATATCAATGGATCTAACCCAACTCGTTCTCGTTGGCACGTCAGGAACTGTAAATGTATCTACTGGATCATGAAATGCATAATAGTCTAATTGCAATACAGACTGTCCAGTTTTAGGATTTCCCAATAAAACAGGACCTGTACTACCTACATGACGTTCTGGCAAAGGAATAAATTTTTTGATTCTAGAATTGGGTACTAAATCAAATTGAAGAATTCCCTTCTTCTCAAATCGCACAGTAGAGCCTAATCGGCCAATAGCAATAGGATTAAAAAATATGCCAAATAGACTAAGGCACCAGTTGCCTAGGAGGTGGAGAATCGAGTTCAAAATAAACCCACCGGTATCTATATTAGCAGTATCTAACTTAATAGCAAAGGAAGATGAATAGTCATCGAACCACACATCTTCGATGGTAAATTCCACATTAATCACATTCCCCCATTTAGTAATAATGGAGAGAAATACTTGGTTATTCGGCTCAAATTCAAAGGTTACAGAATAGATTAACCAATGATTTCGAAACGCAGCACGGAGCATCCGATTGACCATATCCTCTTCAATATAGAGAATTCTATGATCAAATAGTTCTCGCTCCACAGGTGCAGCCATAAGTGTCGTATCCTGTTCAATAATAGGAGAACGTTCATTTAATGCGTCATCCACCAACGATCGTAACTTGGTGAAGATTTTTGTCATAGTCGCTCCAATTTATGCACACTACACAAGATTTTTTATACCTCAAACATTACAATTATACCATAATTTACCCATTTTATCGAGGTATATACAGAGATCTACTAAGACCTTTTCATCAGCTACCACTTATACACTGGCCATCGTAAGTCGACAATATGCATAGAATCGCCCTTTCTTAGCAATTAACTCGCTAAAGGTTCCATCTTCTACAATACGACCTTTTTCCATAAAGAGGATACGATCCATCAGCTCCAAGCCTTCTAACTGATGTGTAATATATAAAACAGTTTTTTCTTTTGTGAAAGCTAGAATATCATTATGCAGTTTTCGTCTTGTTACTTGGTCTAGCCCCTCTAACGGTTCATCGAGAAGTATAAGTTCAGGATTTCGCAAGAATAATCGAGCTAAAGCAACACGTTGACGTTCACCGCCGCTAAGGCCTACCCCACCACTACCTACAATTGTTCGTAAGCCTTTTGGCAACCGGGTAACTACATCGGATAAAACAGCTTGGTTTACGGCACGCTGCACCTCATCCGCACTTGCATGTGGCTTGGCAAGGCGAATATTATCCTCCAGTGTAGCATGGAAAATATAAGTGTCTTGTGTGATAGATCCCATTAAATTTCGCCAAGAATCAATCGTAACACTCTTTAATTCATTGTGACCTACCGAAATATGACCAGAGTAATCATATAGCCTTTCTAACAAGGAAAACAATGTGGTTTTACCAGATCCACTAGCACCAACAATAGCAACAGCCTGACCTTTTGGTATATCTAATGTTAAATCTTTATATATAAGTGATGAGTGATCATACCCAAAATTAACATGTTTCAATGATATCGTATCCATAGAATCTAAATCTACACAGCCTGTATCCTTGATTGGCAGAGGTGCATGCTTAATTTGTAACAATCGACGAACCGCTACTAAACTTTCATAACCATGATGAACGGATACAATCATAGGCTGCAGCGCTTCAAACCAAGCTTGAATACCAATGGCACATACTACGACCATAACACTTGCCCAAGGGCCAGTTAATACATTACTTGCTAATAGGGCCGCTAACACAACTACAATCTGTACAATAGCAATAAACATCGTATTTCCTAAATTCATACCTTTAGAAATACGCCCCTTATGGTACTCTACATCATCTATAGATTGCATCATACGTTCCATAACTAGATTTTCATTATGGTAACTAATGATGTCTTCTAAACTTTCTAATGTATCAGTCAATGTTGACTTGAAGTGACCTTGTACCTGACTGATCATATTTAAGGATGTACGATGATAACGATATATGCCATACGGTAGTACAACACCTGTCATCAGTGCAGCACACCACACAAGCGTTGATAAATGCGCATCTATAGTACCGACACCAAAGGATACCAATATAGTTAATACAATAGCTGCTACAGGAGGAATTAAGGTGCGTAAATAAAAGAATTGCAGTACTTCAATATCCGCCATAATTCGGTTGAGCATATCCCCTGCGCCCCATCGTTTAAATATAGCCGGTGCCAATGGTTCTAGATAGGTATAAAACCATACACGCAACCCATACAAACCTTGAAAGGCCATTTTATGAGATGTGTACCGCTCAAAATAACGACATACAGCACGGCTAATACCAAAGAAGCGCACACCTACGATAGCGAGACTCAAGTAAGTGATACCAGGTTGTAATGCAGCCGATGCCAGTAACCAAGAGGATACGCTCAAAAGCCCCACATTCATGAATACGGTCAGAGAAGTGAAAACTAAGGCAAGTACTAAGGACCAACGAGCAGGTTTTAATACGGAAAATAACAATTTCCAACCTTCAATATCACTATACTTAGTTTCATCGGCTTCATATGGGACTTTACTATTACTTAATGCCTCTTGTTGTTGTGGCAATGGAACCTCAAGCTTAGAAACATATGACACATCCTCATCATCCATTACAAACGAACCAGTCCCAGCATCTACTAGCGCCTTAAAATAACCATTCTGTGCCAACAAGGATTCATAGGTTCCCTGCTCAATTATTTCACCTTGACGCAACACATATAACTGAGAGGCCCACTGCATCGTTTGAATACGGTGCCCTACAAGAATAACAATTTTATCCTTCATCAAGCGCTGTAATGCACAACTGATTTGAGCCTCTGTATTCACATCCAAATGGGATGTAACTTCGTCTAAAATAAGAACTTGTCCACCATGTAAAAAAGCACGTGCCAAGGCAATACGTTGTAATTCGCCACCACTAAGTCCCATGCCTCCTTCACCAACGACAAAATCCAAGCCCTTTTCACAAATTACATCATGTAGCTCCGCTAGTTTGGCTGCTTCTAAAAGCTCGTCATCACTTACATCTTGTCCAAAGGCAATATTATCTCGTAGCGTACCATGCATAACATGAGGTTTTTGAGACACATACGTAACCTGTGTACGCCACCAATCCATAGAACAAGTTGATAAATCTATATCATTAACATATACACTGTTCGAAGGAGCCTCTAAAAAGGCACCTAATATTCGTGCAATCGTCGATTTACCAGCCCCACTTTCACCAACAAGCATAATCGGTTTATTGCGACATGCCTGCAATATAATATTCTTTATACCATTGCTTGTTTCTGGATAGGTATAATTTAAATTATCTAGGCGTATGGATTCAATTGTCCCTTGAATACGACAATTGCCACCTCGAGGTAATACAATAGGTGTATTCATAAAAGCATCAAATTTAGCAAGTGCAGTTTTACCAGACATACCGGTGTGAAAAGCAGCTCCTAATTGTCTAAAAGGTGTATAAAACTCTGGAGCCAACAATAATATAAAGAAGGCTGGAAGAAAATCCAAACCGCCATCTAATAGTGTAAGGCCTAAATACACTGCAATGATAGCTGTACTTATTGTGCTAACTAATTCCAAGACGAGGGCAGATAGAAAAGCCACACGCAATACGCGTAAGGTAGAGTCTTTAAATTCATTAGATAGTCGACTGATGACTTGTATTTGTTCCTTTGCACGACCAAACACCTTTAATGTGGTAATGCCTCGCAATACATCTAAAAAATGACCTGATAAGAGACTCATCCGATCCCATTGCTCTTGATTCATCTTTTCCGCTTGTTTACCAATCAAAATCATAAACAATGGAATTAATGGTACTGTACCTATTAAAATAGCCCCGATAATAGGCAATGTATCCATTATGGCAATCCCCATTACTAGTGGGATGATAATCGCATATAGCATTTGAGGTATATAGCTCGAAACATAGGCCTCTACTTGTTCTAATCCATCAGTAATGAGATGTATCGTATCACCTTGAGATTCTCCTCGTTGAATACCTAATCTAAATAGATGCGCAAGAGCTTCTTTACGCAAAATAGATTTAACAGAATGGCCCAAACTAGACGATACATGTTCCTGTATATAAGAAAAAACTAAACGTAATATAATGAATACCGCAAGCCATGTAATTTTATTAGATTCATCCAACACAGTATGATCAAGAAAAACCAAGTTATGTATTAATGTGGCAAAAAACCAAGCTTGTCCTACTATAGAAAGACTTTGTAAAATACTAGACATAATCAGTGCCAATAATACGAGCCTTTTACTTTTAATGACGCGAAGCGCCGTTTTCTGTATCATATCTAACCCCCTTTAAATCTAATTTTATCAATATTACATTCATCTTACCATAAAAATGAGGCGTGCCGCTACAGCACGCCTCACAAAAGGGCTCAAACTTTCACAATCGGTGAAAGTACCTATATTAATAATGTAAATCTTTTTCTGTTACACGATGACGGAATGTCCAGTATACCCAAATTTGATATGCTAATACGATTGGTACAAATACTACTGCAACCGCAGTCATCAATGCCAAGGTATATTCAGAAGAAGATGCATTTGTAATGGTCAAGCTCCACGCTGGGTTCAAAGAAGATACCATAATACGAGGGAATAGACCTGCAAAATATGTAGCCGTAATCAAAATAACGGAAAGAGAGCTAAATACAAAGCCCCATTTTGTATTGCGCGTACGTGCTGCAGCCCAAGAAATAAGGAAGCAAACAACAGCTAAGGCACAGAAAATAGTAGCTAAGATAGAGCTGTACAAATCAGTGTATACATAGGATGCAATAATCAACGCAATCACACCGATTGCAGTAGGTACACCTGTAACGAGAGATGCTGCACGTGCACGTTCAGAGATAGGACCTGCTGTTTTAATAGATGTAAACAAACCACCATGGTATGTAAACACTAAAATGAAAGCAACACCACATAATACAGTGTAAGGGCTAAGTAAATCCCAGAATGTACCAACATATGTCATCGTTTCATCAATAGGTGTGCCTTGGATCAAGTTACCTACTGTTACGCCCCACAATAAGGCAGGAACGATAGAACCGATGAAAATACAATAATCAAATACTTTACGCCATGTACGATTTGCACTTTTAGAACGGAATTCAAAAGCAACGCCACGCATGATAAGTACAGCAAGCATTAAGAACAATGCCATGTAGAAACCACTAAACAATGTAGCATATACATGAGGGAAGGATGCGAATAACGCACCACCAGCAGTAATCATCCATACTTCATTACCATCCCAAATAGGACCTAATGCATTAATCATTTGACGACGTTCAACGTCAGTTTTACCAATGACTGGTAGAAGAATACCTGTGCCATAGTCGAAGCCTTCTAAGAAGAAGAAACCAGCGAATAATACACAAAGCAAGATGAACCAGATCACATTAAGGTTATTCATAATTAGTTCCATAATCTTGCCTCCTCTTTTTCTTCTACATGGTAAATTGTTTGTCCATCAGGACCTTTTTTAATGTGCTCTACAGCTAAATACAATGCAGCAATAGCAGCCAAGATGTAAATAACTGTAAAACCAATGATAGTAGTCATGATTTCAGGAGCTGTAACGGATTTAGAAGCACCATTCGCAGTCAATTGAAGGCCATATACAAGCCAAGGTTGACGACCTGCTTCTGCAACAAACCAACCTGTGGATTGAGCGATGTAAGGCAATGGTAACATCCAGAAAAGAATTTTCAAGAATGTTTTATTCTCTACGAGTTTACCTTTAGCATTTAATACCAAGCCGATGAAAGCAACTAACAACATAATGGAACCAGCCGCTACCATGATGCGGAATGTCCAGAAAATACCAGGTACATCTGGAATGTAATTGCCAGGACCATATTGGGCTTCAGATTTAGCTTGTAAATCTTTAATACCTTCTACCTTACCAGATGTAAAGGAGTTTTGTGTTAAGAAGGATAAGCCGCCAGGAATTTCAATGGCACCTGTATTTTGTTGTGCTTTTGTATCGATATTAGCTACCAAGGAGAATGGAGCTGGATCTTGAGTTTCCCAAAGAGCTTCCATCGCTGCCATTTTCATAGGTTGTTCTTTTGTAATATATTGGCCTTGATGATGACCTGCAAAAGCACCTAATGTACCAGCAATTAAGGTAATTACCATACCCCATTTTACAGAGGTTTTATAGAAATCAACATTGCTCTTACGAATCAAGTGCCATGCGCTGATAGCCATAATGATGACACCTGCTGTCATGGAACCATTTAATACGATATGAGCAAATTGGCCAGGTACATAACCATTAGATACGATGGTTGCGAAGTTTTCCATTTCCGCACGACCATTGCGGATTACGTAGCCTACAGGATGTTGCATAAATGAGTTTGCCACAAGAATCCAGAATGCAGATAAGTTAGTACCTAATGCAACTAGTGTAGCCACCAATGCATGTGCTTTTTTGGAGAGACGATCCCAACCAAAGATCCACACGCCCATAAATGTAGATTCCAAGAAAAATGCCATTAATGCTTCAAGGGCAAGTGGTGCACCAAAAATATCCCCCATGAAACGGGAATATTCGGCCCAGTTCATACCGAAATGGAACTCTTGAACGATACCTGTTACCACACCCATGGCAAAGTTAATTAAGAATAATTTACCCCAGAATTTTGCCATTTTTTTGTAAACTTCTTTACCGGTGCTTACAAAGGTCCATTCTAAAATGGCTACGATAACCGTCATTCCCAATGTGAACGGTACAAATAGCCAGTGATAGATAGATGTTAGCGCGAACTGTAAGCGTGCTAAATCCAGTGCTTCAAACATGTCTTTTCCTCCTTAGAATTGACTCAAAAATACACACTTGATGAATGTCTTACATCGTTTTACGCATGAGATACACAAGGATTCATGGTCTCTAAAATCTCTTTTTCGCGCACAGCTAATTTATCGAAAGTCACACTTTCCATCTGTCTCACAAGTTCAGCTTGTACAACAGACATAGCTTCATTAACTGCACATTGGCCCATACATGCTTTTGAGCAAGAACCGACATCATACAAACAACGCTGTAAATACGTATCCCCCTCAACGGCTCTAATCACATCGAGCATGGAAATGTCTTTGGGCTCACGATTTAATGCAAATCCACCATCCACCCCGCGGAATGATTTCATGATTCCTGCGGCAATAAGGCTGCGCATTATCTTAAGCAAAAAACGTTCTGGAATCATTTCCTGCTCAGCCAATACACCGCCTGTCACCTTCTGACCAGAGGGTAACATTGCCATGTGCAAAATCATGCGAAACGCATAGTCCGTGGCTTGATTTAATTTCATAAGCACTCCTTTTCCAATAACAACGTCTACGTATTACTACATTTAGTATAAACGATATAAAACAATACTGCAATGGTATTGTTTTATAAAACTGTAATTAATATCACAAAAAAGGACTATTAGTAAGATACTAATAGTCCTTCTCATTTATTATATGCAGTTCTAAAAGAATGAGCCAAATAGAAGATGTCCTATTTCATAAGCAATGGCGGCTACTATACCAGATAGTGGAATTGTTACGAACCACGCCATGACCATAGAACGCGCTACGCCCCAGTTTACTGCTTTAATACGCTTAGAAGCACCTACCCCCAACAAAGAACCACTCACAACATGTGTGGTACTTACAGGTAAATGCAAGAATGTAGCAGTAAAAATAGTAATAGCAGAGTTTAAATCGGCTGCAAAACCATTAATGGTTTCTAATTTAAAGATTTTTGTCCCCATGGTGGAAATAATTTTCCAACCACCAACAGCCGTACCAAAAGCCATCGCAGTCGCACAGCACAACTTAACCCACAATGGAACATCTAAGGTATCAATATAACCACCGCTAAGTAAGGTCAATGTAATAATCCCCATCGCCTTTTGTGCGTCATTAGAACCATGTGAAAAAGCCATCATAACGGCCGATACGATTTGCATGGATCTAAATCTATCATTTAAAACAATAGGAGAAAATCTACCAAAGATGAGTAGCAACAATTTCATGATGATATAGCCACCAACCATTGCTACTAGTGGTGATAAGATGAGAGAAAAGAAAATCTTTAAAATCCCTGATTCATTTAAAGCATCAAAACCTACTGACCAGCCTACGGCACCAATGATGCCACCAATTAGTGCATGGGATGATGAACTAGGAATCCCCCAGTACCAAGTCAGTAAATTCCATGCGATGGCCCCGATAAGGGCTGCTGAAATGATACCACTATTGATAAGAGATGGGGACATAACAATATCACCACCGATTGTCTTCGCAACCCCTGTACTCACCATAGCACCCAAAAAATTAAGTGCCGCCGTCATCATGATTGCTTTTTTAGGTTCAATAGCACGGGTTGAAACAGATGTGGCAATCGCATTAGCCGTATCGTGAAAGCCATTGATGTAGTCAAATGCTATGGCTAGAAATACGACTAGCCAAACTAAGTAATGTGACTCAAGCATACTTCAATACTACCCGGCGGAATGTACCAACCAAATCTTCGCAACCATCGATTACATCCTCCATGGAGCTTAAGATTTCCTTCCATTTGATAATTTCAATTGGATCTGTACATTCTGTAAATAATTTCGCCATTTCTTCATGGTAAATATTATCTGCTTCAGATTCAAGTTTCAACACTTGATGTACACGACCTTCTACCTTCACATGATCCTTTTTAAGGCTACCCATGTAACCGATAGATTTATTGATATGTTTAACACATTTTACGACGATTTCACTCATGCGAATGGCACCATCACTAGGTTTACCTACATGATACATAACCATTTTATCCATGATTTCTTTGATATTATCAAGTGTTGTATCTAATTGATCAATCAACAATTGGATATCTTCACGGTCCATCGGTGTAATGAATGTTTTACGCAAGCGATCAACTGTTTCATTAACTAATTCATCCGCAGCTTTTTCCTTTGTATCAATTTCCAAGAATGCTTCTTCTTTAGAAACTTCGCCTTTGAAAACGCGTTCCATCATTTCCGCACTTTCATAGGTAAGTTCAGCATGATTTTCTAAAATACTAAAAAATTTTTCTTCTTTTCCTTTTAATTTAAAAGCCATGGAGATCCTCCTGATACAGTACTGTTAGCTTCTATAATTACAATACAATTATAGCATAGTAAATCAGTGCATGCCTATCTATTTATTGATCTCTCGCACCAAATGAGGCATTTCGGGAATAATTAATTTACTCATGCCAAGGGTAACGGCCCCCACCGAACCAGGAATAGAAAAAATTAATGTATTTGAATTTACACCAGCTTCAGCACGAGATGCAATAGCTTTGGTACCAATATCCTCCGTAAAAGATAGATATCTAAAAATTTCACCAAATCCAGGTATAGCCTTTTCAATAATAGAATCCACGGCTTCAATGGTCACATCACGCATGGCAATACCGGTGCCACCTGTAGAAATGACCACATCTATTGATTCATCATTACACCAAGGAATAATGGCATTACGGATTTCATCGTAATCATCGATAACAATCTTTCGAGCTACTACATTATGATTAGCAGCTTCTAATAATTCTTGAACCTTGTTTCCCCCTTTATCAGTTTCCATAGTCCGTGTATCAGAAACTGTTAGGACAGCGACATTGAGAGGTCGATGTAAAACTTCTTGAGACATATATCCTCCTAAAATAATGGTATCAAACCAGCCAATTTTGTAAATCCATTATCCCGTAATGTATCTCGTAATTGCCATGTATAAGTAATAAATGGCGCGCAGTGCAAACGCATCCAGAATGATAAATACGGTGTATCACCTTGGAATATGGCCAATCTTGGCAACGCATATAAATTTTGACCTGGCTTAACCGTTCCCGGTGTGACTGTGAAAGCCATCTTATACCCGCTTTCACTAGTAATGCGTTGAATTTCGGCATTATTGAAACCACCAGGATACGCTAAGTAATCGATGGGTTTTCCCATGAAAGCCTGTAATGTATCCTTACCACCTTTAATCTCATCATCAAGTTTAGAAGGATCAATGCGCGTTAAAATACTATGATGATTAGTATGACCTTGTACAATAAACTTATGAGCGTCCATAGTTTTTAATTCATTGATAGACATAAAACGTTTTGTATTAACAGCATCGCTAATCATAAATATGGTTGCTTGCATATCATAGGATTCTAAGATAGGCAAAACATCCTCATAGTTGTCGATATAACCATCATCGAAGGTGAGAACTATCGGTTTATCGGGGAGTTCCTTGCCTTCTGTCACATACGCATATAAATCATCGAGACTAATCGTATGATACCCTTCGTTATGTAAATACTCCATCTGTTTCTTAAACTGTGCCACATCAAGTGTCAGTGCAGAATGATACTTATCATTAACTTGATGATAATTTAAAACGGGAACACCATAAATCTTATAATGCGATGATAAACACCACATACTTCCTAATGCTATGAATAGTAATGCAACACAAATAATGATCGCATATACTATACGTTTACCTATTGTTATTAACATGATTAAGAACCTTCTTACAATATAAAATTATAACTTCATACTATTCGAGGATAACATAACCGCTCTTTTGTTTCAATGAAAAACCCCTCATAGGTCATTCTAAATTCATATAAATAACCTATGAGGGATAATCATAACCACCCGTAGAACGGGTGGTTTGCTCTGACCCTATAAGGGTCTTTCTCTAGTGGTGGCCCTCTAAAGAGGGCATTGAATGATCTGACAACCACTCTATTACCACTGGCTGCCCCCTACTCGGGGGCTTTTATTTTGCCTATTTTACTGGCTCACCCGTAAACGGGTCGGTATACTCTTTAAAGTTTAATGTATCTTGCGCTATATCTTCTTGTAGTTGATTGCGAATATACTCTTTTATCGCTCCTTCATATCGTCCTACCGTATCCACATAATATCCTCTACACCAGAAATGTCTATTTCCATACTTATATTTTAAATTTGCGTGTTTATCGAATATCATGAGGCTACTTTTACTTTTTAAATATCCCATAAAACTCGATACGCTTAAATGTGGTGGTATCGTTACTAACATGTGAATATGATCCGGACAGCATTCCGCCTCTATAATCTCTACATTTTTTCTCTTACATAAATCTCTTAAAATTTTACCTACATCAGCTTTTATCCGACCATAAATTATTTGTCTTCTATATTTTGGAGCAAAAACAATATGATATTTACATCTCCATTTACTATGTGATAAGCTTTTTACGTCATTCATTGACATTGAACCTCCTATATTAAAATGTTGTGGTTGCCAGACCAACTTCATTTTATCACTAGGAGGTTCTTTCCTTTTCTCTAAGAATTTTTACCGACCCCCAGTTTAACTGGGGGTTTAGTCATGCCTATTCGGCGTACAACAAAAAAGGCTAACCATTCGGTTAGCCTTAAGCTTAATCAGCGACTTCCTATCCTCCCAGGCCGTCTCCAGCCAAGTACTTTCGGCGTTTACGAGCTTAACTACTGTGTTCGAGATGGGAACAGGTGGACCCTCGTAGCTATCGCCACTGAATCTGTCAGAGTTTGTACTCTGAAAACCACATAGAAGGTTTATATATATTTGTTGCACATGTCTGCTTATTGTTATTAAGTAAAGCCCTCGATCTATTAGTACCAGTCAGCTCCAAGCCTCACAGCTCTTCCACACCTGGCCTATCAACCATGTCGTCTACATGGGATCTTACTAGCTTATGCTATGAGAAACCTCATCTCAAGGCTGGTTTCACGCTTAGATGCTTTCAGCGTTTATCCGTCCCGAACG
>NZ_PPCZ01000024.1:0-243451 GCF_002959815.1 Veillonella sp. T34266-5 | reverse complement strand
GGATACACAGAAGGAACTAACAACAAGATTAAGGTATTAAAACGAATAAGCTATGGGCTTCGCCACTTTGGTAGATTCAGAGTACGTATTCTACTTTTGAGCAAAAAGAATGGCACCAACCATACATATGATTGGTGCCAAACAAGACTCGTAGGGTGAACACCCCAACATTTGACAGAGAGCCGTTTTTTATGATTTTAGCCTATATGATTTTAATATAGATTACATATAAGTGTAATCAAAAGCAATATGAATTAAACTAATTTGCATGATTAATTTTACACAATTGACTACATCGAAAAAAATATGATATAGTATATTGTGTAAGATATAATAATGTAATGTTGAATATGGAGGTTATCTATGACAAAAGAAAGATTTAACATGTTAGTTGGTTCTATTGGTGCATTTATTGGTGTATTTGTATTTTTAGCCTATATCCCACAAATAATTGCTAATCTTCATGGTCAACCTAGTCAACCATGGCAACCATTATTTGCAGCAGTATCCTGTTTGATCTGGGTATTATATGGTTGGACAAAATCACCTAAACGTGATTATATTTTAATCGTACCAAACCTTGCAGGCGTTATTTTAGGTACACTAACATTCTTAACATCTTTCTAAGTGCTATAAGAAAAAAATAGTATTATTGTTATATAGTGAATAATAGTAAAGATATTACTTTACTTTATAAATATAAATGAGGTCGAATCGTATGATTCGGCCTTTTTTAGAGTGAAGTTTATATGTTAGATTGAAATATAGATAAGCGTTAAATCTGTTGTAATAAAAAAATAGTTTTTATGATAATAAATATTGATAATTGAATTCCTAGTATATTACTACGTATTTTGATAAAAATGATAATTGGTGCATTCTCAATTATTGAAAGATATATTTGAATATATAAATGAAAAGAAATATCAAAATCATGATAAACATAGACTTTATATGATAAAAAGGAACAATTGTTATGCAAAATAATATACAAAATTTTATCATTTTCGTTTGACTTTCAATTATTATTGTGTGATAATGAGAACAGAAGTTAAGGCAAGTGCCTTTTTAAATGATAATAATAAGTTTTCTTTTATAATGTTCCTATGGAGGTTTATCATGAGAGTTATTGCTGATGGTTGCATTAAATGTGGTTCTTGCGCATCTGTTTGCCCAGTTGCTGCTATTTCTGAAGGCGAAACTAAATACGAAATCAACGATACTTGCATCGACTGCGGTTCTTGCGAATCCGTTTGCCCAGTATCTGTAATTTCCGCTGAGTAATCACAAATAAAATACGCCCCTCATTGAGGGGCTTTTTATTTTGCCTAAAATCATGTAACTTAGTATAATAGGACTATTAAGATATATATTATTAAAAGGGAGTATAACTTGTTTTATTTTATTGCAATCATTTGGCTTGTATTGGATCAAGCTTCTAAATATTATGTGATGAACCATTTTGCTCTTGGTGAATCACTACCGGTTATTCAAAATTTGTTTCACCTTACCTATATTATTAATCGCGGTGCAGCCTTTGGCATGTTGACGAATCAGCGGTGGTTCTTTCTAGCCGTTGCTTTTGTATTAATTATCGTATATGGCTTCTATCGTAAACGTGTTAATAATGGTCCACTTTCATTACGAGTAGGAACGGCATTGTTGATTGCGGGAGCCATAGGTAATGGCATAGATCGATATGTACTACATGGGGTAGTAGACTTTTTTGATTTTAGAATTTGGCCTATTTTTAATATTGCGGATATTGGTATATGTGTAGGCGTTGTATGTGTCATATATTATTTACTAACATCTGAACATGAGGAGAAATAGATGAACGAATATAAAGTATCTTTGGAACAAGAGGGAAAACGTCTTGATGTATTTCTGACGGATGTGATGGAAGGATCTCGTAGTTATATCCAAAGTCTTATTAAATCTGGTCATGTTTTGGTAAACGGCAAGGTTGGTAAGGCTAACTTACGCCTTAATGCAGATAGCACTATTTCTGTAGATATTCCAGAACCAGAATCGGTAGAAATTTTACCAGAGGATATTCCTGTTGAATATCTTTATGAAGATCATGATATTATTATCGTCAACAAGCCTCGTGGCATGGTTGTACATCCAGCAATTGGTAATTACTCAGGAACGCTAGTGAATGCTTTGCTTTACCATTGTAAGGACTTATCTGGTATTAATGGTGAAATTCGCCCTGGCATCGTACATCGTTTAGATAAGGATACATCTGGTGTCATGATGGCTGCTAAAAATGATGCAGCTCATATTGGTTTAGCTGAACAGGTAAAAGCACACAGTGCTAAACGAACATATTTAGCTCTCGTTCAAGGCAATATCGTGGAGGAAAAGGGGATTATTAAGGCTCCTATCGGTAGACATCCTAAAGACCGCATGAAAATGGCTGTAGTGTTTGAAAACAGTAAGGAAGCAGTGACTCATTTTAAAGTGTTAGAACGTTATGGATATCATACATTAGTGGAATGTGTGTTAGAGACGGGGCGTACTCATCAAATTCGCGTTCACTTTGCTCATATTGGACATCCAGTTGTTAACGATCCTTTTTATGGATATCGCCGCATGGACTTCCCTATAGAGGGACAAGCACTTCATTCTCATACATTGGATGTGGTGCATCCAATTACAGGTGAACCTATGCATTTTGAAGCACCTGTACCGGAGGACTTTCAAAATTGTATCGCCTTCGCTAAGGAATATAGAGAACGTAGATAAGGGATAAGACTATGGAAACAAAACGTATTTTAATGGATGGAGACGCCATTAGACGTGCCATTAGACGTATTAGTCATGAAATATTAGAACGTAATAAGGGGCTTTCAAATGCAGTCATTGTTGGTATTGAACGACGTGGCGTTATGCTAGCTAAACGACTGCAAAGTGAAATTGAAGCTATTGAAGGCCTTCATATTGAGTGTGAACCTTTAAATGTAGCTATGTATCGCGATGATCGGGATACGCGACCTAAGGAAGGGGAACCTTGCTCTATTGATACTACAGAAAAAACCATTATCTTAGTAGATGATGTTTTGTATACAGGTCGTACCATTCGTGCTGCTTTAAATGCATTGATGACATCTGGTCGTCCTAAATCTATTCAATTAGCAGTATTGGTGGACCGAGGCCATCGAGAATTGCCTATACGCGCTGATTATGTGGGGAAAAATATCCCTACGTCTCATTTGGAAAAGGTACGCGTACAGGTTCAAGAATTAGATGGCTCTGATGGGGTAACTATCGAACAATAATAGGTAGATATAACAAATCGACATATGAAAAGACTCGACGTATATGGTCGAGTCTTTTTGGTAGGGGAATAATATGATAAGGCTATATTGTTATAACCTATATTTCAATATATTGTGGAGAATAGCGGAAATCTTCGTGCCCAGTGCGCGCCATAGGGGATTTAAAACTATAAGCCTGTAGATCAGTAGCCTTCGTATCGATTTCCATCATTCGGCGACCAAAATCGGAAACTATGGTTGATGCTTTAGCCCATTTTTGAATAAGCGGAATGCTCGGTGTATTGTGCTTTAACCACGTGCGACCGCGCTGATTAAATGCTAATAATCGCGCGTATTGAGGACCTAGTATATGAGCTTCTTGTAATATTGGCTTAGTGATTTGTAGCGCAGTATATGCTGCCATGCGACGTAGTCTTGCATAGGTATAGCGTTTTGTCTTTATCCCTTCCAGTGCGTGCGTCCAGTTTACTTGCTGCATAGCCTTGTGCCAACGATGCTCAATGCCTTCCGTAAAATCCCCATATGTTTCTAATTCTGCAGCTGAAAGTAAGCGATTGAGGCCATGCAGAATATCATAGTATCTTTCGTAGTCCACATAGACATCATGTGCTATGACCTTGTGCATATCATCTATGATAGTATGTGGTACATAGGCATCGATGGTTGTGCCTTCTACAAGTGCCTTACGTAATGCGGTTCCAGAAGGAAAATCTTGGCCTTGAGACAGGGTAGGACTATGATGTGATGATTGTCTAGTAATGGGAATGACCATAAGATTAGTGAAATACCGTTGGGCAGCGCGAATATATTCAAGGCCTAGTAATGAGTTTGGCGCATTGTCAATGAGTTCTCCATTTGGTACATACTTAGCAATCACTTGGCGTAATGCCGTACCATAAGAAATACCGGTTTTTATATGGTGTTGAATGGCATCTTGTCCTTGCGGCGTATTTATAAATTCAGCGGCTGTGTGCAATATGGCATTATCGTCAAGCTCAGAGCCAAAGGAAATGCTGTGAATGTGTAGCGCTTTCATAAGGCGCACCGCACCGGTACAAAATAGTTCTGCACTGCCTAGAGAATAGACCGTAGGTAATTCGATAACGACGTCGGCACCACCATGAATAGCCCATCGAGCACGGTCGAATTTGCTAAAATACGCAGGCTCGCCCCGCTGTACAAAGGAACCGCTCATAATGGCGATACGCAATGCATCAGGATAGGTAGTACGTAATGTATGTAATTGATGCGCATGGCCGTTGTGAAACGGATTGTATTCACAAATAATACCGATTGATTTCATCGTAGTTCCTTTCATAGGTTTATTTTCTATTATTATATAATAAATTAAAGAATTTATATAATGGGTGGCATGTGTAATGTATGGAATTTTTGACCTTCTTGTTAGGAATTATAGAATTTCTTGTGAAAGTACTAGAATGGGAGGCGGTGTAATGGTATAATTATCTGTGAATTCTGATTTGACGTGAGGTGATTTGATGAAAGTACAGTGGAAACGAGCGTTACAGACCATCGTGTTAGGTACATCCTTATTGGCTTTAGCCGGATGTGGTTCCGATAATGTGATGGATATATATAGCTTTGGTAATCAAGTCATTCGTTCCGGTCAATCGGAAGTGACTGTAGCCTTGCCATATGAAATGGGGAAAACATCAGAAACGACGAGTGTTGATGGATACCCTATGGATGCGTATGGTAGCCTAAGCCAACATATATTGATTTCTGTAGAGGCTCGTCAACCGGCACCGAATAAAGCGTTGCCAACGGTTGCACAGTTTGTGGATCAAAAGAAATCTGAATATGCAAAATTGGGTGCTACTGTTAATGTGGAATCTATCGATTTAAATGGAGTGCAAGCACAGCTCATTACTGGTGATTTTTACGTTAACAAAATTAAAACTAGTTTCTCTCAATATGTCTTTATGGATAAGGGCGTATTGTGGAATATAACCTATAGATATCCTACGGATGATCAAATAGGCGCTGATATCAGCAAACAAATTAAAGATAAGATTTACGTTACGCAAAAGAAAGAGGGTTAATCAATGAACGTATTAGTAGTTAACTGCGGTAGTTCTTCCTTGAAATATCAATTACTTGATATGACAAACGAAACTGAATTGGCGAAAGGTTTATTTGAAAAGATTGGTGATCAAGACGCTATCTTCACTCATAAACGTCCAAACGCAGACAAATTAGAACGCGTTGAACCAATTTTGAATCACAAAGAAGCATTACGCATCTTGCTCGACATCTTAGTTGATCCTGAATTTGGTGTTATCAAATCTATGGATGAAATCGATGCAGTAGGTCACCGTGTAGTACATGGTGGTGAAAAATTCGCTGATTCCGTATTGATTACACCTGCAGTAATGGAAGCTTTGGAAGAATGTTCATCCCTTGCTCCATTGCATAACCCACCAAATATCCAAGGTATCGAAGCTTGCCAAGCTATCATGCCAAATGTACCACAAGTTGCTGTATTCGATACTGCATTCCACCAAACAATGCCTAAAGAAGCTTACATGTATGCGCTTCCTTACTCCTACTATGAAGAGTACGGCATTCGTCGTTATGGTTTCCATGGTACATCCCACAAATATGTAGCACAACGTTGCGCAGAATTGATGGGTAAACATATGTCTGATCTTCGCATCATTACATGTCACTTAGGTAACGGTTCCTCTGTATCCGCTATCAAAGGTGGTCGTTCCATCGATACTACAATGGGCTTCACTCCATTGTCTGGCTTGATCATGGGTACTCGTACTGGTGATATCGACCCTGCTATCGTTCCATTCTTGATGGATAAAACAGGCATGTCTTATGAAGAAGTTGACCGTGTTATGAATAAAGAATCCGGCGTATTGGGTATTTCCGGTGTGTCCAATGACTTCCGCGTAATCGAAGAAGCCGCTTCTAATGGTAACAAACGTGCTCAATTGGCTCTTAACATGTTCCACTACAAAGTTCGTCGTGTAATCGGTGCGTTCGCTGCTGTTATGGGCGGTGTTGATGCTATCATCTTCACAGCTGGTATCGGCGAAAATGGTATCGGTAACCGCGATGCTATCTGCAATGGCTTGGAATACCTTGGCACACGTATTGACCCTGAACGCAATAATATTCGCGGTAAAGAACAAGAAATTAGTGCTGAAGGTTCTAAAGTAAAAATCTTCGTAATCCCTACAAACGAAGAAATCATGATCGCTCGCGATACTCAACGTATTACAAGCGCTTTGAAAAAATAATATAACCTCTTAATGGTTATCTAAACTCTTATATAGAAACCTCGCTTATATCTTAGATATAGGCGGGGTTTTTGTAGTTTTTCAGAGCTGAATCCTATATAATAAATAGTATGCAGAGTCTTTTGAAAGGGGTTACGTATGGATATTTTATATAGTGAACAATCTCAGCGCACCCGTAGTGCAGAATTATTAGTAGTGGTATTTGTTATTTTGTTGGTGGGGGCTATGGTTTTTACCACCTATAGAAGTATTGCGCAGGGCCATATATTACTTTCAGAATATTTCATAGAAATTATGGCGCTCATTGTCATTGTTAAACAAGCTGTGAGCCGCTATACATATATATTGACGGATTCTGAATTTATCATCAAAGAAAAATCCTTTTTTAGAAAACGTACATTTTCTGTAAAATATGATGATATTGATGGCATTTATGCGTATAATCGCGATTTTCTAACGAATTTACGTTATCGCTATAAATATAGAAAGTGTTCTACCTCCGATGATAGACCGATTTGGTTCATGGTATATTCCATTACTAAAGGGAAAAAGGTTCAATATGGCCGTGTTATGTTGAAAGCAGAGGATGCATTCTATGAAACACTAGAACAGTTTGTACCTAATCGTGTGCGCGTGCCAGAAGCGGATGTTATTTTCTATGCCACGGTACGTGCTGATGCGGTAAAACAAGGCGTCGATGTTAAGGAATATTATGATAGTCTAATTAAAAGTGCGGAAGAACAGGAACAAGAATGAGTGGATTATATTTAGCAAGTCAATCACCAAGACGAACGGAATTATTGCATCAAGTGGGTATAGACCATACTGTTGTTACTAGTTCTTATGTAGAAGATAATGTAGTGATTACAGATCCTATTGAAATGGTGAAAGCACAAGCTCTTGGTAAAGCGCGCTGCGCAAATGATGTGCCTGATGGTAGCATCGTACTAGGTGCTGATACAATTGTTGTATTTGATGGAAAGGTGCTAGGAAAACCGCATAGTAAGGATGAGGCACGTATAATGCTTCGTACATTATCTGGTCAAGTTCACTCTGTTATTACCGGTGTAGCCTTACTCATTAAGGGACGCGAAATCGTCTTTCACAATGAAACAAAGGTGTATTTTAAAACGCTGCAGGATTTTGAAATCGAGTCATATATCGACTCCATGGAACCGATAGATAAGGCTGGAGCCTATGGCATTCAAGGAAAGGGCGCTTTGTGGGTTGATAAGATTGAAGGGTCCTATACAAATGTTGTAGGGTTGCCTGTAGAACATGTATATGAAGAATTATGTAAAGCATTAGGTGTAAAGTCTTAGATTAATATTGATGGTCATGTTAACACATCAAATAGATATTCTAATGTTATGGTAGAAATATGAGGCTGATTTGTTTATGTATTGTAAGAATGGAGAAATTCAATGCAAGTCAGAACTATCAGCGTAAAAGATATGTTGCCATTTCAACGGCCACGTGAAAAATTTGTCGCTTTAGGGGCTAAACAAATGGCGATGGAAGAATTATTGGCTATATTATTACGTACCGGTTTAAAAGGTCAATCATCAATTGATTTAGCACATACGATTATCGATTCTTTCACAGATGGCATTTATGGGCTAAACCATATGACCGTAGATGATTTAGTAAAAATTAAAGGCGTTGGTATCGATAAAGCGGTTACTATTTGTGCTGCTGTAGAGTTAGGGCGGCGTTTGGGTGAGTTAAAAATCACCTCTACATACGAAGATTTTTCTCAGCCTTATGTTATCGCTCAATATGTAATGGAACGCTTGCGCCATGAAACAGAAGAACATGTATTAGCGGCTATGTTGACATCTCGGAATAAATTAATTCACATCGAGACCATATCTAATGGAGGCCTCACATCAAGTCTTGTAGAACAACGGGCTGTTTTTAGAAAAGCCATTGCTTGTAATGCAGCCGCTATTATTTTGATTCACAATCATCCATCCGGCGATAGTAGACCTAGTGATGATGACATACGTGTTACCAAGTTATTTGTTAGTGCTGGACAATTTATGGGCATTCCAGTCTTAGACCATATCGTCATTGGTGATGGCGAGTTTACAAGCTTGAGTGAAATTGGTAAATTAAGCTAGTTGTGGTAAAATGGAATGATGATGTAATGAAGGAGATTAGCATTATGAATTCCATTTTACCGTCTTTTGGAAAAGACGTGAGTATCGATATTGGTACGTCTATGACACGTGTCATGGGGGGCACGCGCGAGACCATGATGAGTGAGCCCTCCATTGTGGCTACTGATACAAAATTAGATAAAATTGTTGCTGTCGGTGATGATGCAGATCGCATTGTACGACGTATGCCTGATATGTGGATGGAGTTGACACCGCTACAAGATGGTTTTATCGTCGATTACCGCGTGATGCATACGATGTTAAAATATTTTCTTCACAAGGTATCCAATACATTGCGTAGATCTCGTGTACTCGTTGGCGTTCCTTGTGGCATGACTGATGTAGAACAACGGGCCATGATGGATGCCGTAATCCAAGCAGGCGCGCGGGAAGTCTTTCTGATTGAACGCCCTGTGGCTGCCGCTATAGGTTCCGGTTTACCAATTTTTGAGGCTCGTGGATCTATGGTTATTGATATTGGTGAAGGTACTGCCGACATGGGGATTATCTCATTAGGTGGCACGGTTATTAGTAAGACGATACGGTTTGGCGGCAGCGATTTAGATCGCGCCATCATGCAATATATTAATCAGTGTTTTGGTTTAATGGTATCCGAGCAAACTATAACGGATATTAAACATGCTATAGGTACTGCGGTTGTACCTGCGGAGGATTGTGAATTCTCCTTTACTGGTCGCGATATGACGAGTGGTATAGTTAGACGTGCTGTACTTCATCAATCTGAAATCTACGAAGTGATTAATAAACGCCTTGCAGACTTTTTAGATGCAATCCAACAAATGATACGCGTTACGGCCCCTGAGTTAGTGGCTGATATCATGCAGCATGGGATTGTGTTAACAGGTGGTATGGCTCGTTTGCAGGGGCTAGCAGAGCGAATTAGCACCGAAATGGGCGTGCCTGTTCAGGTTGCTTCTGATCCAGAATTAAAGGTCGTACAAGGTTTGCATCGTAGTTCAGGCCAAATTGTAGAATTAGCTCGTTTTATTATTAATTCAAAGGATAGAAGGGGACGTGTATGATACAGTCAGATCGTAAATTATTAATCTTTGTTGTCCTCGGCTGTATTATCATGGCCCTTCTTGGTTTTGCCTGGAAACAGCGAACTAGTATCCCCTTTGTAACCGTACCATTTGAAAAAATTGTTACCCCATTCACATATGGTTCAGCTCGTGTGCTTTCAACAATTCAAACCGGCATACGTATCATTGATAATGCTATATCGGGTTTTGTTGAAAGCAATGATAAGGATAATACCATTGCAGATTTGCAACAAAAGGTGTTAAATCACGATGAAGTTGTGGCCGAAAATATTCGCCTTCGTCAGATGCTTAACTATAAATCGTCTCATCCAGAGTTTACGATGACCTTGGCGGGCATTATTACTAAAGATTTCGGTACATGGTCAAATACATTTACCATTGACCGGGGCGAGAATGACGGCATACAACCTAATATGGCTGTTGTCGTACCAAGTGGCGTTGTGGGCTTTGTTACCGATGTATATCCTAATTCAGCACGTGTTCAAACTATTTTGGACCCTCGTAGTGCAATTGGTGTTATTGTACAGCGTCCCGAATCACGCTTGGCCGGTGTAGTAAAAGGGGATGGTAATCATCCTAATGAGCCAATGATGGTCAATATAGCACGTGATGGTGATGTCCTTGTAGGCGATAAATTGATTACCTCTGGTTATGGTGGAATTTATCCAAAGGGCTTGTTAGTGGGTAATGTATTAACGATTACAAATGATACAGAAGGTTTCGTGAAAAACGCGGCTATCCAACCGAGCGTTGATTTTAATCGCTTAGAAGAGGTGTTTATTATTACTGCCTCTACAGTGCAAACACCAGATAAAGCAAAATTAGAACCTAAATTAGTTCCTCAAACGCAGCGTGACCAAGTACAAGGGGCTAAAGGAGCGGTAAATCAATGAGATATATTGCATTAATTCTCGTGTGTTGTGCGTTGTATTTTATACAAGCTCAATTATTACCGGCCATATTTCATACGAATTGGCTACCCAATTGTATACTGACTGCTGTAGTTTTAGTCACGATTTTTAAAGGTCGAAAAATGGGGCTTATTGCTGCTGCAGTGGGTGGATCCATTCACGATATTTTGATATCTAACTTTTTTGGATTACATCTCTTTCCGTACATTGTCGTAGTATATCTACTGTCTCTTGTAAAAAGTAGTGTTTACGAAGAACGTTGGTATTGGTCATGCGGCATTATCGGTGTATGTACGATTTTAGATGGAATTATGCGCTGCATCATGATCGGTGCCAGTGGTGGTGATATCCAATTCATTTCTTACATGGGACACATGGTTATGCCAACTGTATTTTGGAATGCCATATTAGGTGGTATAGGCCATAAAATGATGGGCCTTATGGAAGAAAAAGAAGATTATATTTGGTAGAATTGCTGATTTAGTAAAGCATATAAGGGGAATCATAGGTGCTTGAAAGTTTATATAAAAGAAAAAAAACGAGCCGTTTTGATGTGCTTTTCTATATTGTAATGGGTATCTTCGTTATTCTAGGGCTCCGTCTATTTGCTATGCAAATATTAGAGGGTGGTTATTATCAAGCTAAAGCAGAGGGTAACCGCTTGCGCATTGTACCTATGACGGCTGCTCGTGGGGTTATGTATGATAGAAATGGTCAGATTTTAGTCGGTTCTAGACCGGCATATACCATTTCTATTATGCCTAATGGCAAACCTTTAGATGATGATGAATTGGCTAAGCTAGCTACATTGTTACATAAAAAGCCAGAAGAAATTCAAAAAAAGGTAGAAGACCACAAACATGGTTATGAACCGATACGTATAGCTAACGATATCTCCATGGACGTGGTGACTAGTATCGAAGAACATCGTCATGAATTGCCTGGTGTTTCTATCGATGTAGAACCTTTAAGATATTATCCATATGAAACTATGGCATCTCAGCTATTTGGGTATGTTGGTGAAGTAAGTGAAGATGAACTAGCAGAAATTAAGGAACAAGATCCTAATACAACGGTTGGTGCTGGATCTATTCTAGGCCGTGCTGGTTTAGAAAAATTATATGATTCAGTGCTTCGTGGCGTTGACGGTGGCAAGCAATTAGAGGTTGATGCGTCTGGCCGACCTGTAGCAGAGGTCGATCGCAAGCATACTGTACCGGGTTCAAATATTCATCTTACTATTGATGTGAATATTCAAAAAGCGGCAGAAGAGGCTGTTAAAAAGGAATTGGATCAGTTGCGTAATTCAGGTGCAACGGGTGCAGCCGTGGTTGCATTAGACCCTAATACTGGCGCGGTTCTTGCCATGGTAAGTGCACCAGAATTTAATCCTAATTGGTTTGCCAAGGGCATTACATCGACTCAATGGAATCAATTGAACAATGACAAAAGTCATCCTTTTGAAAATAAGGTCATTGCTGGTGAATATCCACCAGGATCACCTTTTAAAATTGTAACTGGTACAGCTGCATTAGACTTGAAAAAGGTAACTCCTGATGAAATGATTTTCGATAGTGGGAAACACTGGCTCATTGATAAGAGAAATGCAGAAGGCGAAGCATTGGGTTGGTTGAATTTTAATCGCGCTTTGGCTAAGTCTGATAACGTGTATTTCTATGAAATGGGTAATCGTCTAGGTATTGAAAATATCGATACCTATGCTCGCTACTTTGGATTAGGTGAAAAAACAGGTATCAATCTAGTCGGTGAAGCAGCCGGTAATGTGGCGAGTCCAGAGTATAAACGGAAAGTATTTGATCAAGATTGGTATTTGGGCGAAACATTTGATGCGGCTATCGGGCAATCATTCCATTTGGTAACGCCATTACAGATGGCTGTACTTCTCAGTCAAGTGGCGAATGGAGGTACTCGTTACCAACCATATGTGGTGAGTCGTGTTGATAATCCCGATGGGACACCAGCTGAAATTTTTGGACCTAAGAACCTAGGCGTACTTCCAGTACCTAAAAATATTATGGACCTTATTCGAGAAGGTCTTCGCGATGTAACTAGCGAAGGTGGTACGGCTGGTGAATTGTTTAAAGGCTTCCCTGTTGCTGTAGCAGGTAAAACAGGGACTGCGGAAAATGCACATGGCCGAGATCATGGCTGGTTTGTTGCGTATGCACCATATGATAAGCCTCAAATTGTCGTCGTTGCTCTCGTTGAGCAAGGTGGTTTTGGTGCAGGCTCTGCAGGACCGATTGTACGGGATATTTTGAGTGCCTATTTTAAGGTGCCTACTAGTAGTTCAAAAACGACTGACACAAAAACAACTGATACAAAAATAACAACCAATAAAAAAGAAACACAGGAAATTAAGCCAAGTGTAAAGGAATAGGAAGGATATACAATGGGGGATATAATCGGTCTTATCTCAGGTAAAGGTGGCGTAGGTAAAACGACGATAACAGCCTGCTTAGGGGCTGCGCTTAGCGAACAAGGATATCGAGTTCTTCTTTGTGATGGCGATTTTGGTTTGCGCGACTTAGATATTATTTTGGGAAAAGAAGATGAGGTATGTTTTGATGCATATAATGCATTAGAAGATAAATCCATGGCTGATGATGTAGTCATGAAAGTTCAGGATAATCTATATTTTTTGCCAGCTAGTCAAAGTGTGCGCTGGGAAGATATGGGACGCAAAAAATATCGAAAACTTGTAAGCCACTTAGCTAAGTCTTATGATTATGTACTTGTAGATTGTCCTGCAGGTATCGGTCGTGGGTTGGAATCTATTGTAGAGCTAGCACAGCGGTTTCTAATTATTACTCAACCTTTGTGGGTGTCCATACGAAATGCAGCACGTACCATTCAATTCTGTCGTGAATATGGACATCGTGATTATGCCGTTGTATTTAATGCAGTCCGTACGGATCGGGATATGCCGAATATGTATGATATGCTCGATGCACTCGGTGCTGAATATGTGGGCTCTATATTACCTTATGACACACAAATACTAGATAATACACAGGATGGTGTACTCATTCAAGATATGCCAAAAGCATATCGCCATATGCTAGCTCCTGTAGTAGAGTACATAACCTCTGGAGATGCTTGGGATGAACAAGAACTTATTGAGCGCTTCAACGAAGTGACGACTGTAAAAGTTACTGAACCTTCTGTGACGGCCACATTAGCTCAGCCTGTTGAGTCCGATGATGATAATTCTACTAATCCTGTAATATATACAAATTCTTGGTCTACGCGAAATCGACTTCTTTCTGGTAAAGAAAGTATGTGGCGTCGGGTTCGTATAAAGTAGGTGCCATATGTTACAAAGAATTTGGCGTGATTGTGATTGGACAATCATCATATGTACACTATTACTTGTTGCCATGGGGGTAGTTGCCATCGGTAGTGCCACCCATATTAATCAAACAGGACTTCATTTTTCCACACTAGTAGCAAAGCAACTCATCTTCTTTCTTATCAATGTGGCCCTTGTGATTGGTATTCAATTTATGGATTATCATAAATTAAAAGATTGGGCTAACGGCATATATATAGTAACGATTATGTTGTTGTTAGCCGTAATCTTTGCAGGTACATCTGCCTTAGGTGCACAGCGTTGGATTCAGTTAGGGCCTATTACGCTGCAACCATCAGAGTTTTCTAAATTACTGATGATTATCTGTATGGCAAAGATGTTAGAGTCTCGTTACAATAAATTAGATACCTTTAAATCTCTTGTTGTGCCTATCTTATATGTAGGCGTACCTATTTTGCTAGTATTCATGCAACCAGACTTGGGAACGTCCCTCGTTTATATAGCGATTTTTGTGGGCATGCTCTTTGTTTCTGGCATACGATTGCGATTAGTTCGTATTATCGCTACGGTAGGCGTTTTACTAATGCCGTTGGCTTGGTTTGTGTTGAAAGATTATCAAAAGCAGCGGATTCTCGTATTTATGAATCCTGATATCGACCCATTTGGTTCTGGATATCATATCATTCAGTCTAAGATTGCTATTGGTTCAGGTACTATATTTGGTAAAGGATTATTTAATGGTACACAAAGTCAGCTAAACTTTTTGCCTGAAAATCACACAGATTTTATTTTTTCTGTTATAGGTGAAGAACTAGGCTTTATAGGCTGTATCTTTGTATTAATTCTTTTATTTATGCTTATTTATCGAAGCATAAAGGTAGCGTATTCATGTAATGACCGCTTCGGCATGTTATTGGCTACAGGGATTGGATCCATGTTATGCTTCGAGGTATTGGTCAATGCTGGCATGACCATGGGGATTATGCCGGTTACAGGCATACCATTGCCATTTATCAGTTATGGTGTTAGTGCGTTGACCACAAATATGATTAGTGTTGGTATTTTATTAAATATATCAATGCAGCGTAAAAAATATATTTTTTAGTTATGATTCTAATTTAGGAATGAGTTTGAAAGAAGTCTTTCACAAAAGACGGAGGATGTATGATTCAATTAGATACGTCATGGTTACAACATGTCCAAAAACCAGCTCGTTATACGGGCGGCGAATATAACAGTATAGTGAAAGATCACAGTACTGTTGATATAACTATGGCGCTAGGATTTCCCGATGTGTATGAAGTGGCTATGAGTCATTTGGGCATCAAAATTCTATATGGTTTAGTCAATCGCCGTGAAGATGCAGTAGCAGAACGTGTATTTGCACCATGGCACGATATGGAAGAGGAAATGCGAAAACGCAATATTCCTTTATTCTCTTTAGAAACCCGTACGCCTATTAAGGACTTTGATGTACTTGCGTTCACACTACAATATGAGATGAGTTTTACCAATATTCTAAATATGCTAGATTTAGCAGGTATACCGATGTATGCAAAGGATCGGGATATGAATTTTCCATTGCTCGTATGTGGTGGACCTTGTGCGTATAATGTGGAACCAATTGCGGATTTCTTTGACATTGTGTCTCTTGGTGAATCTGAAGAATGGGGCGATGAGTTTATCGACCTATTGAAAGCCGAAAAAGCGAAGGGATTCCCTGGTGGTAAAGAAGCTTTCTTGCGAAAAGCAGCACAAATTCCCGGTACCTATTGCCCAGCATTATATGATGTAGAGTATACGGAACAAGGCGATTTTAAATCGATTACACCACGCTTTGAAGACGTACCTGCTACGATTCAAAAACGCATCATAGAAGATGTAGAACATGTATTTTTCCCTACAAAACCGGTGGTACCGTTTTTGGATATCGTTCATGATCGGGCTGTTCTTGAATTATTCCGCGGTTGTACGCGAGGTTGTCGATTCTGTCAGGCCGGTATGCTCTATCGTCCTGTTCGTGAACGAACACCAGAACGGTTGTTAGAAATTGCAAAAGAAACGATTGCTAATACAGGTTACAATGAAATCTCTTTGATGAGTTTAAGCTCTGCTGATTACTCCAAGTTACCAGAATTGGTAGATATGCTCATGGAAGAGTTTAAAGATAAACAGGTTAGCGTCAGCTTACCATCATTGCGTATTGACAGTTTCTCTATCGATATTGCTAAGAAGGTACAACAAGTGCGTAAAAGTGGCCTTACCTTTGCACCAGAAGCAGGTTCTCAGCGTATGCGCGATGTTATTAATAAAGGTGTTAGTGAAGAAGATTTGCTAGCCGCTTGTACAAATGCTTTTAAATCCGGATGGAACACGGTAAAGCTATACTTCATGATGGGATTGCCTACAGAGACTGATGAAGATTTAGCGGGTATTGCTAATTTGGCGTACAAGGTGCTTGATTTGCATCGCGATATTACGGGTAAGCGCAATGGTAGCGTAACCGTTAGTGTATCGTTTTTCGTACCAAAAACACATTCTCCATATCAATGGTATGGTCAACAAGATGTGGAAGAAATCCATCGTAAGCAAAAATATTTAAAATCGCTTATTAATAATCGCAATATTTCCTATCATTATCACGATGGCTATACCGGTTATATGGAGGCTGTATTTGCCCGTGGGGATCGTAGATTATCCAAGGTATTAGTAGAAGCATGGAAACTGGGCTGTAAATTTGATGGCTGGACTGAGTTCTTTAGCTATGAAACATGGTTACAGGCTTTTGAAAACTGCGGTATTGATCCTGCGTATTATGCGCGTCGCATCCGTGATTTTGATGAGCCATTACCATGGGATCATTTGGATTGTACCGTGAGCAAGGCCTTCTTAAAACGCGAATGGGAACAGGCCGTTGCTGAAAAATTAACACCAGACTGCCGTCGTGGACCATGTAAGGGGTGTAATGTATGCCCTGAATTAGATACGGCTATTGTAGATTATAAGGAGGGTGGCAGAGTTGAAAAAATTACGTTTGGCCTTACATAAAGGCGAAGAATTACGATTCTTGTCCCATCTCGATTTTGCACAAGCCGTAGAACGCATGATTCGCCGTGCAGAAATCAAAATGGCTTACTCTGAAGGCTTTAATCCGCATATGAAAATTAGTTTTTCTTCTGCCTTGGCATTAGGTGTAACAGCAGAAGCAGAATATATTGATATGGATGTGTTGGAAGATGATAGCTTAGAGTCTATTATGGCGCGATTAAATGCAGTGGCTCCTCGTGGACTTGAGGTTCTCGGTGGCAAGGTCATGCCTGATAAGGTTAAAAAGATGATGGCCATCTGCAATTACGCAATTTACGAAGTAACAGGTCCTGTAACGGAACAGAATGTGGACTGGGATAGCTTACTTAAGCCTTTTAATGAGGCTACTGAAATTTCCTATGAAAAGGTTACCCCTAAAAAGACGCGTATTATCGATGTAAAAGAATTCGTAAAAGAACCGATTGTAGCGTCCGTGCACGATGGTATGGTGACACTAACGATGGGGATTGGTATCTATCCACAAGGTACTATAAAACCTAGCGAAGTATGGAATCTTGGCAAGGATCAATATAATTGGCCTATTACTTCTGGTTACGAAATTCACCGTAAAGCGATTATGGTAGAAAATGAAGACGGTCGTCTTACACCATTAGAAATTAATTATTAAGGCTATATTTTTAATTTGGCTTATACTACAGTTAAACTGAACAGAAGGGAGGGATAGGATGCATAAAATTTTGGTCAATGTTATGCGCGAGGAAATTCGCATGGCTGTCATCGATGAAAAGGAACAGCTTATAGATTTTGTTTTGGAACGCACTGATGAGTCTCACATGGCGAATCATATGTACAAGGGTACTGTTAAAAATATTTTGAATGGAATGCAAGCTGCTTTCGTTGATATTGGAGGTTCTCAAAATGCTTACTTGAACCTTCAACAAGGGAAGGAACAGAAAATATTGCCACGTCTATCTGTGGGGCAACAAATTCTCGTTCAAGTGGTGAAAGAAGAAATGCTTGGCAAGGGGGCACGCGTTACAGCAGATGTAAGTTTAGCGGGACGATTTATGGTGCTATTGCCCTATTCTGAAGGCATGCATATTTCAAAAAAGATTACCGATGAATCTATCCGTGCTCAATTACAAGAATTAGCGGCCCCTTATGTGAAAGAAGGTTGCGGATTTATTATTCGCACTGCCGCAGCTAAGGCTAGTGCTGATGAAATCGGTCGCGATATGGATTACTTATGGCGCACATGGCAACATGTATTAAAGAGATTTAAGGTTGCTAAAAGCGGTACAGACCTTTACAGTGATGCGGATTTTTGGTTCCGCCTTGTGCGTGATTACGCGCATCGCAATGTAGGGGAAATCATCGTTGATTCTGATATGGGAGAATCTCGACTATTGGATCTTTTAGGACATGGACCTACCTCTCAACAAATCAAAGTAACACGCCACCGAGATAGTACTCCTATCTTTAAAGCTAACCACATTGAACCTCAATTAGAAGATCTTATCGCTCGTGATATTAATCTTCCTTCTGGTGGCTCTATCCGTATCGATCATACGGAGGCCCTTACCGTATTTGATGTAAACTCGGCTCACTATACAGGGAAATCGAATAAGCTAGAAGATTTAGCTTTCACAGTTAATAAAGAGGCGGCTAAAGAAATTTGTCGCCAATTGCGCTTGCGCGATATCGGTGGTATTATCGTCGTCGATTTTATTGATATGAAGGATAAAGAGCATCAACAAGAGTTATTAAAATTATTGAGTGATCAGGCCAAACTAGATAAGATGAAAACCGTTGTCTGTGGTATTAGTTCGCTCGGTTTAGTGGAGATGACGCGAAAGCGTGCACGCCAAGGGTTACAAACCTTGATGTTTGATACATGTCCACAATGTGGCGGTACCGGATATATGTTGTCTGGTCGAACTGTATATATGCAGATTGTACGTCGGATTCGGGAACTATTTAAATCTGGTCGCATTAAATCTAATTTAGAAATTGAGGTCCACCCAGAGGTGGCACAATATCTAACAAAATCTGTGCTCGATGATTTAGGTGCTTCTATTGGTCGGAGTATTTCAATCGTAGTGAACCCACAAATTAGCCGGGAAGGGTATTCCTTGATGGCTGTAGCAGAATAAGTAAGTCGTATGTTGATAGGTGAGTATCGTGTCTGTTTTTGAAATCATTTTAATTAGTATTGGTCTGGCGATGGATGCCTTTGGCGTTTCTATTGGCAAGGGTTTGACTATGCCAGTAGGCGAAAATGGTCGAAAAGTGACCTTAGCCTTTTTATTCGGGCTATTTCAGTTTCTTATGCCCGTTATAGGATGGCTTATTGGTCGTCAGTTTATCGATGTTATCTCTGAATGGGATCATTGGATTATCTTTGGCCTTTTAGGATATCTTGGGATTGCTATGATTCGAGAAGGTCTTAGTGATGACGATGATGAAGATGATGATAAGCAATTCTTAGGCGCTTGGGAAATGATTATGCTCTCTGTGGCAACGAGCCTTGATGCGATGGCTGTAGGTTTAACTTTTGCCTTTTTACCAATCAATGTATGCGAGGCATCGACTATGATTGGTGTTATTACTTTTGGTATATCTTTGATTGGTGTATATTTAGGTAAATTCATGGGCCAATTCGTAGGAAAATATGCAGACATACTCGGTGGAGGCGTCCTAATTCTTATCGGTACTAAGATACTCTTGCAACACCTTGGTGTTATCGGAGAATTTTAAACGTTGTATATATATGAAAGTATCAGAAACTGAGCGTATGTTAGGGGATTTGTATTTGACATAGATGTGTAAATACGATATACTATATCAGTATTAGTTCGGTTTACTGAACTTTGCAATCCGCGTGAAGCAGGTTTAAACGCCCGACCGATGTTCGGGTCGGGATACCGAATTCAGCGAGTTCGATAACAAGGAGGTGTTCTCATGTACGCAATTATTAAAACTGGTGGTAAACAATATCGCGTTGCTGAAGGCGATGTAATTACTATCGAAAAATTGGAAGCAGCTGCTAACGATTCCGTAACATTCGAAGAAGTTTTGACTGTAGTGAATGACGGCGACGTTAAAGTTGGCGCTCCTCTTGTAAACGGTGCAAAAGTTACAGGTACAGTTCTTGAACATGGTAAAGGTAAAAAAGTTTTAGTATTCAAATACAAAGCTAAATCCAACTACCGTCGTCGTCAAGGCCATCGTCAACCGTTCACAAAAGTTCGTATTGAATCTATCCAAGCTTAATTATGGTTTCCATTGGAATCCAGCGGAACAAGGATAACCAAGTCATTGGTTGTCATATGTCCGGTCATGCAGGATATGATGAACATGGCTATGATATAGTGTGTGCAGCAGTATCTGTATTGTCTGCTACTGCTATCTTGGGGCTTACCAAAATTGCAAAGCAACGCGGTGAGTTTTCCAATAGCGAAGGCCAATGTGATATGGTCCTCTCTGGTGAAATAACCCGGAGTGGTCAGGATATATTAAATACTATGCTTCTCGGACTAGAAGAAATTAGTAAACAGTATCCAAAGTTTGTCCAAATACACGAAATATAGGAGGTGAACTTCATGTTTACTTTTGATTTGCAATTGTTCGCACATAAAAAAGGTGTGTCCAGTACTCGTAACGGTCGTGATAGTGAATCTAAACGTCTTGGTGTTAAATGCCATGATGGTTCCATCGTAAAGAGCGGTAACATCATCGTTCGTCAACGTGGTACTCACTTCCACCCTGGTACTAACGTAGGTATCGGTAAAGATGACACTTTATTCGCACTTGTGCCTGGTAAAGTAGCATTTGAACGTGCTGGTCGTTATAACCGTAAAGTTAGCGTATACCCTGTAGAAGCTTGATTTTACAAAGACTATTAATCCCTAGTGGTTTTCCACTAGGGATTTTTTGCTTTTCTGTAGTATGTGTGTGTTATAGAAATATTATAATTAAGGTTAGCGTTATTATTTTGACAATGATATAATATTTAGAATTATTATAGATTGAAAGAACTGAATAACTAGCCACAGTAAGGCGAAGTTTTGGTTTTAATATACATATGATGAGATAGGGGGCATTATGACACTGCTAGAATTATCGAATATATCTTATATTGTAAAAGATAAATCTATTATCCGAGACGTATCACTATCAGTAAATCAAGGCGATTATATTACTATTGTAGGCCCTTCTGGGAGTGGTAAAAGTACACTTTTAAAATTATGTAGTGATCTGATTAGTCCTACTTCGGGGATTATTACTTATAAGGGGCGAGATTTAGCTACTATAGACCCTGAAAGCTATCGTAAAGAGGTGGGCTACTGCTTTCAAAGACCGTATTTGTTTGCGAAAACAGTACGTCGCAATATTCTATTTCCTTATGATATTCGCGGTTTAGAACCGGATATGAATCGTATAGAATATCTCTTTGACCTACTACATATGCCTCTAAATTATATAGAACGCCATAATGATGAGTTGTCCGGCGGTGAAATGCAACGCATATGCCTTATTCGGAGCCTTATTTTTGAGCCTAATGTGTTACTTTTGGATGAGGTTACGTCTGCCCTAGATGCGACGAATACATCGATTGTAGAAAATGTTATTGATGAGCTTCATAAAAAGGGAATCACGATTATCTCCATTACTCATAATGAAGAGCAAAGCTTGCGTACTGCTAATCGCCGTATCACTATCGTAGATGGTCAATTAGCTAAAGAGGAGGTACTGCGATGAGTCAGTTTCACAGTATTTCTACTATGTCCTTGTGCCTTGCATCCGTACTAGTTATTATCAGTATGTTCATGTCCTATCGGCAGGAGTTGAAATTAGAGAAAGATATTTTTATAAGTGCTTTGCGCGCTACAATACAGCTATTTGTCATAGGTTTTATTTTAGCTTATATTTTTAGTACCGAAAGTCCTATATTTATAATTGGGCTGTTAGGCTTTATGGCTATCAATGCAGCCTATAATGCTTCTAAGCGCGGAAAAGGAATTCCTTATGCTATATGGATTTCTTGGTTTGCTATAACCGTAGGCGCAAGTATTACTTTAATAATTCTGCTTTTAACGGGCGTGCTTAACTTTACTGCTTATCAAATGATTCCTGTTGGTGGTATGGTCATTAGTGGTGCTATGGTAGCGATTGGGCTTTGTTATCGCCAAATGCTATCAAATTTTGAATTGCGTCAACAAGAGGTAGAGATTAAACTAGCGCTCGGCAGTACACCTAAGCAAGCGTCAAAAGCCATAGTACGAGATGTTATAAAGACTGGGCTGCAGCCAACTGTGGATAGTGCTAAGACCCTAGGCATTGTATCTTTACCGGGGATGATGACAGGCCTTATATTGGCTGGTATGCCACCTTTAGAAGCTGTAAAATATCAAATGATCGTTACATTTATGAGTTTATCTACTATATCGATTGCTTGTTTTATTACATGTCAATTAGCGTATAGAGCATTTTTTAATAATAGAAATCAATTAAATAGATAAGTTTAGTATTCTAAAGAACGGGCTATGAAAGAGCTCTATGATGCGTGGGGAAAAGTATCAAATTCCTATGCTTTTTAGTAGGAATAGTGGTATACTATGTACAGTATTAGTGAAATACCAGAAAACTGGTTGTCATATACTTTTATAAACCTAAAGAGGAGTGGCATTGCCACTGGAAAGATTTGAGGTAAGTACTATGTATGATGTAAAATCTCCAAAGGCGGAGGAATTTATTTCTCATCAAGAAATTCTTGATACTCTTGCCTATGCAGAGGAAAATAAAGAAAATCGCGAATTATTAGACCAAATTTTAGCTAAGGCGGCTACGTTTAAGGGGCTAAATCATAGAGAAGCGGCAGTTCTCTTAGAATGTCCATTACCTGAATACAAAGAAAAGCTATTTGCACTAGCTAAAGAAATTAAAAAAGCTATTTATGGTGACCGCATTGTATTGTTTGCGCCGTTATATTTATCTAATTATTGTATCAATGGTTGTGTATATTGCCCATATCACTCTAAGAACCGCGATATTAAACGGAAAAAATTGACCCAAGAACAAATTAAAGACGAGGTTATCGCTCTAGAAGCAATGGGGCATAAGCGCATTGTTATCGAATCTGGCGAAGATCCTCTTAACAATCCTCTTGATTATATTTTGGAATCTATCAAGACGATTTACAGTATTAAAAATAAAAATGGTGAAATTCGTCGCGTTAATGTAAATATCGCTGCATGTTCCGTTGAAGATTATAAAAAATTGCATGATGTTGGCATTGGTACCTATACATTATTCCAAGAAACGTATAATAAGGAAAATTACGAAGCTTTGCATCCAACAGGTCCTAAGAGCGATTACGCGTACCATACAGAAGCGATGGACCGCGCTATGGAAGGTGGCATCGATGATGTAGGCATTGGCGTATTGTATGGTCTAGAACATTACAAATATGATTTTGTAGGCCTTTTGATGCACGCCGAGCATTTAGAAGCTGTTCATGGTGTGGGCCCTCATACGATTTCTGTACCTCGTATTTGCCCTGCTGATGACATCGATGTAGATGATTTCAGCAATGCTGTACCGGATGATATCTTTGAAAAAATCGTGGCTCTTATCCGCGTATCTACACCGTATACAGGCATGATTATGTCCACTCGTGAAAGCCAATCTATGCGTGAACGTGGTTTGGCATTAGGCATTTCCCAAATTAGCGGTGGCTCTCGCACTAGTGTAGGCGGCTATAAAGAAGAGGAAAAACCAGAAGATAATTCCGCACAATTCGATCGCAGCGATACGCGCACATTGGATGAAATTGTAGATTGGCTCTTGGGCCTTGGTTATGTACCTAGTTTCTGTACCGCTTGTTATCGTGCAGGACGTACTGGCGACCGCTTTATGGCGCTTGCTAAATCGGGTCAAATTCATAACTGTTGCCAACCAAATGCGTTGATGACGTTGAATGAATACATCATGGATTACGGCGATGAAAAGACGAAAAAACATGGTGCCAAGGTTATTGAAGACCAATTGGAAAATATCAAGAATGATTTGGTAAAAGATAAGGCAAAGGCTTACATTGCTCAAATGGAAGATGGAAAACGGGATTTTCGTTTCTAGTTTATCCTGAATATTTTCGAATGTTTCATGTGTGAATAATAGAATATAGCAATATGAATCAGCACTGTTTATTATGAGAATGATAATAAGCAGTGCTATTTTGTTGAGAAGAACAAGTGGTGGATATATGAAAAAGAGTGATATAACCCTTTATTTATAAGGGTGCTTGTTGTATAATAAAAGAAATGATAATGATAATAGAATTACAAACTTTTTAATATTGATTATAAATTATTGAGCTGTTAATCAATATCGTTGTATTTACTTGTTACCGAGGTTTTGGATTATGAAGAAGAAACGTTGGCATGTTATGCCAAGGGATATAGAAAAAGAGAATACATTAATCCGTGAACTCGGTGTAAATCCGATTGTAGCGAGATTGATGGTGAATCGGAATATAGATTGTGATGAAGGCCATCGCTTCTTAGAAGGTACACTTAAAGATTTGCTTGATCCCTTTACCTTAAAGGACATGGAAACTGCAGTCTCCCTCATCCTTGAAACTATAGAAGCTGAAAAATCTATAGTTGTGTATGGTGATTATGATGTGGATGGTATTACTGCTACATCGCTGTTATATCGCTTTTTGGTGAAAATGGGGGCTCGTGTAAGTTATTACATACCGGAACGGCAAAGCGAGGGATATGGATTAAATTTAGAGGCATTAGAGCATATTATCTCTGATGGTGCATCTTTGGTGATAACCGTGGATTGTGGTATTAGTTCTTATGATATTGTCGAGGCCGTTTGCGATCGCATCGACATTATTATTACAGACCATCATACGGCACCGCCTCAAATTCCACCGGCACGCGCCGTTATCAATCACAAACAACCAGATTGTCCTTATAGGGATAAAAATTTATCCGGTGTGGGGGTGGCATTTAAGCTATGCCAAGCATTATGGTTGCGTCAGTGCGGCGAATGGTATCTTGATGATTTAGATATCGTTGCACTTGGAACCGTTGCTGACGTCGTTCCTCTAGTAGGGGAAAACCGCATCATTGTACAGGCAGGTCTTAAGAAGATGAACGAGTTACCTAATTTAGGCATCGACAAGCTAATCGATGTGGCCGGCTTACATGATAAAACGATCACCGCAGGACATATTGGATTTACCTTAGCACCGCGCCTAAATGCGGCAGGCCGCGTTACTCATGCAACACGTGCCGTTGAGTTGCTTGTTACTGATGATGTAGATTTGGCAGAGACAATTGCTCAAGAATTACAAGAAACGAATATGGAACGTCAAGAGATAGAACGTTCTATTCATGAAGAAGCCCGTACTAATGTAGCTGCTCAAGGTCATTTAGCTGATTATGTAACAGTAGTGGCTGGAGAGAATTGGCATCCCGGTGTTATCGGTATCGTTGCATCGCGATTGGTAGAAGAGTTTTACAAGCCTACACTTGTTATTAGCATTGATAATGGCGTAGGTAAAGGCTCTTGTCGTAGCATTGAAGGTTTTAATATATATAATGCATTAAAATCCTGTGAAGATATATTGATTCAATTTGGCGGCCATGCTGCAGCGGCTGGATTTAGTATAGATGCTAGCCGTATCGATGAATTGCGTCAGCGTTTAACAGAGTATTGTAAGGTTCAAGTTTCTCCTGATGAGTATATTCCCGTTGTATCCATTGATGCCACATTGCCTGTTGATGATATTGATGTAGATATCGTAGATCGTGTGTCAGCCTTAGAACCATATGGAATGGGGAATAGCACACCTATATTTGGCGTTATGGATGCAAAGGTGCAGGACATTATGCTGATGGGGCAACTCAAAAATCACTGTAAGGTGATTTTGTCTACAGCCAATGGTAGCGTTGATGCTATCGCTTGGAATCGTCCTGATTTGTTTAGATATATTTTTCAAGGCATGAATGTGAAAGTGGCCTTTACACTTCAAAAAAATGAATGGCAAGGTTTTGTATCGCCACAACTCATGATTCAAGATATAGAGCCTATCATAGAAGAACCTATTCAATTAAGTGCTGAAGGCTTACGTGAAATATATACAATTGTACGCCTAGCATTAAAAGGCGGCGCTAATTCTTTATACCATGTGGAACAAGAAATTTTGCGACGTAAACCAGATAATCAAAATGGTTCATCTGCATTGATGGCCCTTGATGTGTTTAAAGAATTAGGTATTATTAGCGAAGAAACGAACGATAATGGACAAGCGATGATCCGTTGGAATGTCATCAATGGTAAGCTTGATTTGACAACATCCGTTACGTTTATTACATATAGTCAGCAGGAGGTGATACAATGATGACCATAAATGAAGAAGGTAAAGCCTTAGTTGAACAAAAAGGCTTTAATAAAGAAGAGGCCTTAAAAGAGTTTATGGATTATGTGCATTCGTATCTAGGAGATGATGAATGCGACCAAATCATGAAGGCTTTCACCCTTGCAGACAAAGCCCATGAAGGTCAATTTAGAGCCTCCGGTGAACCATATATCATGCATCCTCTTGCAGTGGCAGAGATTTTGGCGCATTTGCAAATCGATCATATTACATTGATTGCGGCCCTACTCCACGATGTCGTTGAGGATACGGAGTATACAAAGGAAGATATTGAAAAATTATTTGGCGCTGAAGTGGCATTCCTCGTTGATGGGGTAACAAAATTAAATCAGTTCCAATATGAAACTAAAGAAGATCGCCAAATGGAAAATTATCGCAAGATGATTTTAGCCATGGCGAAAGACGTGCGCGTTGTCGTTATTAAACTGGGTGACCGGTTGCATAATATGCGTACCTTGAAACATATGCGTAGCGATAAACAAAAACGCATTGCTAAGGAAACGTTGGAGATTTTTGCTCCTTTAGCTCATCGCCTTGGTATTTTCAATGTGAAATGGGAATTAGAGGACTTATCCTTCCGTTACTTGGAACCAGATAAATATTATGATCTCGTTGATCAAATGAAACAAAAGCGCCAAGCTCGTGAAGATATCGTTAACGATACGATGGAACAATTGACGAAGGCTCTTGGCGAGGCCGGTATCAAAGCGGATATCAAGGGACGACCAAAGCATTTTTATAGTATCTATAAAAAGATGAAAAAGGATAATCGCGACTTGTCTCAAATCTATGATTTATTGGCTGTACGCGTTATCGTTGACACTGTACCGGATTGCTATGCCGTTCTAGGTATTGCTCATAGTATTTGGAAACCGTTGCCTTATCGATTTAAAGATTATATTTCCATGCCGAAATCCAACATGTATCAATCATTGCATACTACGGTTATCGGTACGATGGGTCAACCTGTAGAAATCCAAATTCGTACATGGGAAATGCATCGTGTTTCCGAATATGGTGTCGCCGCTCACTGGCGTTACAAAGAAGGTAATAAGGGCGCCGATAAAGAATTTGACCAAAAGGTTGCATGGCTTCGCCAAGTGTTAGAATGGCAAGATACGTCTAACCCTAAAGAATTAGTTAATGCTTTGAAATTAGATGTATTTTCCGGTGAGGTATTCGTATTCACACCGAAGGGTGATGTAGTTAAATTACCTATCGGCTCTGTGCCACTCGATTTTGCTTATCGCGTCCATACCGATGTAGGCCATCGTTGTGTAGGGGCAAAAGTTAATGGCAAAATTGTGCCTCTGGATTACACATTGCAAAATGGGGACATCGTCGATATCATTACCTCTAAAACTGGTAAACCAAGCCTTGATTGGCTCAATATTGTAGGCTCTTCTGAAAGTAAGAACAAAATCCGCAATTGGTTCAAACGAGAAAATAAAGAAGAAAATATTGAAAAAGGTCTTGAAGCCCTTGAACGTGAAGCAAAACGCCTCAATTATAGTTGGAAAGAGCTTTGTTGTGACAATCGCATTCAACAAGTTGTAAAACAGTTGAAGTCCAATACTGAAAATGAACTATATGCCGCTTGTGGCTATGGTGGGATACCGGTAAGTACCGTTCTATTGCGATTGGTTGAACTATATAAAAAATCTAAAGAGCATGAAGATGCTCGTAAAACAACGGAACAAATCATTGAAAAGTTAAAGGTACAAGGGGCCAAAAAGGCTAAGAATGGCACTGGTGTTCTCGTAAAAGGCGAGCCTGGTGTTATGGTTCGTATGGCGAAATGTTGTAATCCTGTACCAGGCGACGATATTATCGGTTATATTACAAGAGGTCGTGGTGTTTCTGTACATCGATCCGATTGTACAAGCCTTGGTCATACACCGGAAGATCTAGAGCGTATGATTGAAGTTTCGTGGGATGAAGCATCGAGTGAATCCTTCCATGTAGGCATCGATATTCAAGCCTATGATAGATCAGGAATCCTCATGGAGGTAATGGCGGTGCTTTCAGAATTGAAAATTACCATTACTAATATGAACGCCAAAGTCCTTGAAAATACGAAAAATGTAATGATCAACATCGTTGTTGAAATTCGAGATATATCGCAACTTGATTTTGTTATGACTAAATTGCGTCGTATCCGTGAAGTTTACACGGTACAACGTAGTAAAGGTGGTGCATAATGGATACATCAAATTTAGTTCTCATGCGTATGCCGTTGGGACCGCTTGGAACCAATTGTTATGTCATAGGCGATAAGGAACAGGAGGAAGCGTTCATTATCGATCCTGCTACGACAGAAGTGTTGGAAGCCTTAAAAAAACATAATGTAAAGCCGAAAGCAGTTCTCCTAACTCATGGTCATGGGGATCACATCGGTGGCGTACAAGGCATTGTAGATGCTTACGATGTGCCTATCTATATACATCATAATGATGTGAAATACTTAAGTGATCCGGAATTGAATCTAAGCAATTATAGCAATCCTACACCGATTACCGTAAAAGGGCGCATTGTAGAGGTTCATGAAGGTGATCACATCACATGTGGTGCTATTGATTTGACAGTATACGAAACACCAGGTCACACACCTGGCGGCGTATGCTACTATATGCCGGGTTTAGTATTTGTTGGGGATACTTTATTTAATCAATCTGTGGGGCGCACTGATTTTGTAGAAGGTGATTATGATGCCCTCATCAACGCGATTAAAACAAAGTTATATACATTACCAGACAATACGATGGTATATCCTGGACATGGTCCAGAAACACAAATTGGTTATGAAAAACAATATAATCCATTTGTAGGTGCTTAATTAATTTATTTAGTAAAGGGGATAGTAATTATGAATACAACATTGGAAAAATTAAAAGAACGTATTAAAGACAAAAAATACAAATTGACTACACAACGTCAAACGATTTTACAAGCTTTCATCGATGCTGAAGAAAATCACTTGAGCGCAGAAGACGTATATGTATTGGTAAAAGAAGTAGCCCCAGATATCGGACTTGCTACTATCTACCGTACATTGGATTTATTTACAGAACTAGATTTGTTAAAACGTCTTGACTTTGGTGATGGCCGTAATCGTTATGAATTAAATGACGAAGAGTTTGCCCATTTCCATCATCATTTGATCTGTGTAAAATGTGGTAAGGTTTCCGAGTTTGAAGATGATATGCTAGAAACATTGGAATCTATCATTGCAAAGAAATTGAATTTCCGTACCATCGATCATCAATTAAAAGTATATGGTTACTGCAGTGATTGCCAAGCGCATATGACGCCAGCAGAACTTGAAAAGCTCGATAAAATGGCACATCATGCTTAATGGATATCATTACACAGGGCCACTACCGCTTGGATCGGTAGTGGCCCACAACTGTGGCGCAGCAGGGCTATTTTCTCGCAATGAAGAGGCTGATGTAATCCTACAGGCTGTTGAGCGTGATGATATGTATGTCTTGACCGTATCTATTCGTGGCGTTGAACATATTTTGACAGGTCCTGTATCCTCTATGGGGCGACGCTCAATAGGCCAGTCCTTACTTGTATTATTGCGTACAGAACAAGGTTTGCCTGCTCATAATGAGTGGGGCACGATGGTAGGGGTGCGCCCTACTAAATTACTTCATAAATATATAGATCAATATGGCTCATTAGAGGATGCAACTCGTCACATTAGGGACGAGTTTTCTGTGTCTTTGGAAAAATTAGATATTCTTAGCCGTATTGGACAATATCAACGTCCTTTTTTAGAGTCTCACTCTAATAAGGATATAAGCCTCTATTGTGGTATTCCATTTTGCGAAACACGTTGTGTATATTGTTCGTTCCCATACGGTTTATATCAAGAGTATCATCGACAATCTGAATTTATAGCAGCCTTGTTACAGGATATAGATGATGTACGGCAAATTTGTGAAAGTTACCAATTGCACACGAATACGCTTTATATGGGTGGCGGTACACCCACTATATTGAACAATGAAGATTTTCATCGTGTCTTAACTGGATTATCAACATTGATACCCAAAGGGCATGAATTCACGGTTGAAGCGGGAAGACCAGATTCTATAACCCCTGAAAAAATACAGACTATGCAACGATGTCATGTGAATCGTATTAGCATTAATCCTCAGACAATGGATGATACTATATTACGTCGCATCGGGCGTGGACACAGTGCACAAGATATCGATGATATGTATCAATATGTTAAAAAACATACAGATTTTGCTGTTAACATGGATTTTATAGCAGGTCTACCAGGGCAAAAAATAAAACATATGGTACATAACATGGATTATATTTGTCATAATTTGCCTGAAAATGTTACAATTCATACGTTAGCTATCAAACGTGGTAGTCCGCTATATGATTTGAACATGCAACATGATGTACCTGATGAGTCTGTGGTAAAACACATGGTGCAGTATGCTCAGGAACGATTAGAGCAGGCAGGTTATGTGCCGTATTATTTATATCGTCAACAATATATGAGAGGTCAACTCGAAAATATTGGGTATACATTGCCAGGTAAAGCGTGTGAATATAATATTCAAATCATGGAAGAGCGGCAAACAATTATGTCTATGGGACCCGGTGGATCATCTAAATGGATTAAGGCCCCTGCGTTTAGACAGAAAAAGCAACACATGCCAAAGGATGTAGATGTATATACAGATACATTAAAGGCTTTATTAGCTAAGAGGCATGCATTATGTAAATCATTTTGGGAGGTTGTGTAATGGCTATTAAAAGACCAAGAGGTACACAAGATTTCTTGCCAGAACAAATTGTAAATTGGCATTATATAGAACAGCATATGCGCGAAATTTGTAAAGCTTATGGCTTTAGTGAAATTCGTACACCTGCCTTTGAAGATACAAAGTTATTTTTACGGGGTATTGGGGAAACTACGGACGTAGTATCAAAGGAAATGTATACCTTCTCCACTGGCGATGACAAGGAACAAAGCTATACATTGCGCCCTGAAAATACGGCTTCTGCCGTACGGGCGTACCTTGAAAATAAGGTGTATGGTAAAGAAAATTTAACAAAATGGTTCTATATGGGTTCTATGTTCCGTCACGATAAACCGCAAGCCGGTCGCTATCGTGAATTCCATCAATTTGGTGCAGAAGTACTCGGTTCGCCATCTCCTGTAGTGGATAGCGAAGTTATCTGTATGATCGTACAGTTGTTGAAAGATTTCGGCCTTAAGGATCTCAATGTAGAGGTGAACTCTGTAGGGTGTCCAAACTGTCGTCCTACGTACCGTCAAAAGTTGATTGAATTCTTTGAACCTAAAAAAGATCAACTTTGTGAAGATTGCCAAGAGCGGTTGTACAAAAATCCATTGCGCTTATTAGATTGTAAAAATGAAACGTGCAAAGCCTTATCCGTAGGTGCCCCTGAAATTCATGAACATCTATGTGAAGAATGTAATACCCATTTTGAAGAACTTAAAACATTACTTGATGCGGCGAATATTCAATATAATCTAAATCCTCGTTTGGTTCGTGGACTCGATTACTACACAAAAACAGCTTTTGAAGTCCAATACACTCCATTAGGTGCACAAAGTGCAGTCGCCGGTGGTGGCCGTTATGATGGTCTTGTAGAGGAACTCGATGGTCCTCATACACCAGCTATTGGTTTTGCAATGGGCATGGAACGCTTGTTGTTGGCTTTGGAAAAACAAAACTTGTTGCCTGAACCGACAATCGAACCAGCAGTATTTGTAGTAGCCCTTGGAGATGCTGCAAAATTAGAAGCTTTCAAAATTTGCCAAACATTGCGTAGCGCATATATCACTGCGGAAATGGATGGACAAGGTAAAAGTATGAAGGCTCAATTAAAATATGCTAACAAAATTCATGCAAAATATGTTATCATATTGGGTGATGATGAATTGGCTAAGCAAGAAGCCATCATTCGTTTTATGGAAACAAGTGAACAGGAAACAGTGCCATTAGCATCTGTTTCTGAACGTATATCTTCTTTGGTGAAAGGATGACAGTAGAATGGAAACAATGAAAGGCTTACACCGTACACACGGTTGTGGCACTATTTCTGAAGCAGAAGTAGGTAAAGAGGTTGTATTATGTGGTTGGGTTGAACGTCGTCGTGACCACGGCGGTTTGATCTTCTTGGACTTGCGAGATCGTTCTGGCATTGTTCAAGTTGTAGCATCCCCAGATCATAATGTGGAATCTTTCCACAAGGCTGAAGATGTTCGTAATGAATATGTGCTTTGTGTACGTGGTAAAATTACAAAACGCGATGAAGAAGCAATCAATCCTAACTTGCCTACAGGCGCTTATGAAATGTATTGTGAAGAACTTCGCGTATTGAATTCTGCGAAAACACCTCCATTCTACATTCAAGATAATATCGATGTAGATGAAAACATCCGCTTGAAATATCGTTATCTTGACTTGCGTCGTCCAGAAATGCAACGCAACTTGATTTTGCGTCATAAGGTAACAAAGGCTATGCGCGATTTCTTCGATAGCCGCGATTTCCTTGAAATCGAAACACCTATGCTTACAAAATCCACACCAGAAGGTGCGCGTGACTATTTAGTACCTTCTCGTGTGAATGCAGGCACATTCTATGCATTGCCTCAATCTCCACAAATTTTCAAACAAATTTTGATGGTAGCAGGCTATGAAAAATATTTCCAAATCGTACGTTGCTTCCGCGATGAAGATTTGCGTGCAGACCGTCAACCAGAATTTACACAACTTGACTTGGAAATGAGCTTCGTTGATGAAGAGGACATTTATGCACTATTGGAACAAATGGTTGCAGAAGTGTTCAAAAAGACATTGGGCAAAGAAATTCCATTGCCTATGCCTCGTATTACATGGGATGAAGCGATGGATAAATATGGTTCTGATAAACCAGATCTTCGCTTTGACATGGCTTTCACAGATGTAACTGAACTCGTAAAAGATACTGAATTCAAAGTATTCCGCTCTGTTATCGACAATGGCGGTATCGTAAAAGGTATCGTAGTACCTGGTGATGCTGGTATTCCTCGTCGTGAACTCGATGATTTGGTAGCATATGTAAATCGCTACGGTGCAAAAGGTTTGGCTTGGGCTTGCTTCAATGAAGACGGTTCCATTAAATCTCAAATCATGAAGTTCTTAGGTGAAGATACAATCCGCAATATCGGTGAAAAAATGGGCGCTAAAGGCGGCGACCTTGTATTGATGATTGCTGATAAACCAGCAACTGTTGCTCGTGCACTTGGTGAGTTGCGCCTTGAAATGGCTCGTCGTATGAACATGATTGACGAAGATAAATTGGCTTTCACATGGGTAACAGATTTCCCTATGTTCGAATATAACGAAGATGAAAAACGCTATGTTGCTATGCATCATCCGTTCACAATGCCTCGCCACGAAGATCTTGATAAATTACAATCCAATCCTGGTAGCGTAAAAGCAATTGCTTACGATATGGTATTGAACGGCGTTGAAATCGGTGGCGGTTCCTTGCGTATTTATCAATCTGACGTACAAGAAAAAGTATTTAAAGCAATTGGTTTATCTGAAGAAGAAGCTAAATCTAAATTCGGTTTCATGCTTGATGCATTTAAATACGGTGCGCCACCTCATGCAGGTTGTGCATTTGGTCTTGATCGTCTTGTGATGTTGATGGCTAAACGTCAATCCATCCGCGACGTTATCGCATTCCCTAAAACACAATCCGCTTCTGATATCATGAGCCAAGCGCCATCTGAAGTAGAACCTAAACAATTAAAAGAATTACACATAAAACCAGATGTAGAGGAAGAAGAACAATCCTTGGTATAATCGCAAGTAAACATATTATAAAAGGACCGCAAGAATTGCTAAAATTTTAAAAGTCAAGTCTTGTAAATGATAAATCTTTCTGCTACTATTTATGTATAAGATATCCCTGCCATGTGCGTGTGATATCGCAGTTTTGAGCCAACACATTTTCTTCGGGAGTCCAGAACTCTCGTCTGAACGTTACGCCCTCACGGGACAACTGCAGGATGAGGAGGACACCCACCTGCTCTTGCAGGATCAAAACGCGGTACATTACGGCATGGTGGGGCTTTTTTGCATGTAAAGAATGAATGGAGGTAGCATGGATAGTTTATTTGATGCATTACCTACGAATAAATATGAACCACTACCGGTGCGAATGAGACCGACAGAACTTGATCATTTGTATGGTCAAGAACAGGCGGTAGGGAAGGGGACATTCCTTCGCGCCATGGTGGAAAAGGATACAATACCATCCATGTTGTTTTACGGGCCTTGTGGAACTGGTAAAACGACATTAGCCGGTATCATCGCTAAGATGAGCAACAGCCATTTTGTCAATTTAAATGCGACAAATGCAGGTATCGGTGAATTGCGAAATATTATAGAAGATGCGCGGAAACGCGTTCGTTCTTTGCAACAACGAACCATTTTATTTCTCGATGAAATACATCGCTTTAATAAGAGTCAACAAGACGTACTGTTACCCTGCGTTGAAGATGGTACGATTATTCTTATTGGGGCAACTACAGAAAATCCATTTTTTGAAGTCAATCGCCCATTATTATCGAGGCTACGACTTATTACATTGGAGGCCTTAACGCCGAAGGCAATTAGTCAAATTTTAAAGCGAGCTCTTACAGATAGCGAAGTAGGCTTAGGGGCTCGTAACTTACAGGTAAAGGATGAGTTGCTTGAGGATATAGGTATCTTCGTCAATGGAGATGGTCGTATGGCACTCAATATTTTGGAGCAAGCTGCAGCCATGGTACACGATGGCGAAGAAATCACTTTAGAAATACTTGAAAAGGTCATAGGCCGACGCATTTATACATACGATAAAAAAGGAGATAGTCATTACGATACAATTTCCGCCTTTATTAAAAGTATGCGCGGGTCCGATGTACAGGCTACACTTCACTACTTAGCACGTATGATAGAGGCCGGTGAGGATCCTAATTTTATCGCTCGTCGTATTGTCATTTGTGCTGCCGAAGATGTAGGATTAGCAGATCCACAAGCCTTAATATTAGCTAATGCAGCAGCACAGGCCGCGCATATGGTGGGATTTCCAGAGGCGCGTATCATTTTATCTGAGGCGGCGTGCTATGTGGCGCTAGCGCCTAAGAGCAATTCTGCATATCTAGGTATTGATGCGGCTATTTCAGATGTGCGTCATAAAGACTGTGGGCAAGTGCCGAATCACTTGCGTGATAGCCATTATAGTGGAGCTAGTAAACTAGGACATGGGCTAACTTATAAATATGCTCATAATTATCCAAATGGATATGTTAAGCAACAATATTTACCGGATCCTTTAATACATGCTGAGTATTATACGGGCGTCGATCGTGGGGTAGAGCATAATCTGTTAAAAGATTGGAATGATAGACGCAAAGATAAATAGAATAATCAATATATGGTATAATATAATGATGATTTAAAATAGATTTTTATATAAAAGTAAGGGGTTTGTATACTATTATGGCAGAAGAGAAAAAAACTTCTACACGAGGGCGGAAGCCTCGCAAAAAACGAGCTACACCGGCACCAAAAAAAGAAGGGTTTTCACTGCGTAATGAAGTGAAAGGCATTATTGTCATAGGTGTTGCCATACTGGCATTGCTAGGCTTTTTTGGCTTTGATTTAGGCATTGTAGGCGAAATATTGACGGGAATATTTCGCTATGGATTTGGCTTTGGGGGCATAATTCCGTGCATTGCTGTACTATGGCTTGGATGGCGTTTGTTATACCAAGGTAAATTTATGTCTATTACACGTCGTGGTCTTCTCATAACAGTTTTTTACTTATTAGCTATTACCATGGTTCCACTTTGTCGTGTACCTGTGGGTGATGAATTGGCGACTACAGCGCTTGCAGATCAAGGTGGTGTTGTGGGTGGTTTCTTGGCTTCCTTTATACGAACTATGTTCGGTGAAGTTGGTTCCATTATTGTTGTTGCCGTACTTATGCTTTGCTGTGGTCTCCTTATTACGCGCCTATCCTTAGGTAACGGATTGCGTAAGGCTGCTGATAAAACGCAAGTAGGCCTTGATAAGGCAAAAGAAGTGGCTGTTGAAAAGGTAGCGGTAGCCAAAGAGGTTATCGAAGATTGGAATGAACAGCGTAAAGAAGCAGCACAGCGCAAGGCTTATGACCGCGAAAAGGATACGCGATATACTGATGCAGCTCAGAATGCTGTAGAGGCTATTGAAAATAGAGGTGTTGTAGCTGCTAATGATGACTATGAAGTTGAGCCAATCGACACACATACGCCTTCTTCTTGGAAAGAATTAGCCGAGTTAGAGGCTCGTAATAGAGCGGCAGAACGATTAGCGCAAATCTCTGAAGAATCTGGTGATGCTAGCCATAGCAGTAGTGAAAGCCATACTAGTAGTATCGATGATGAAGGTCAACCAATGCCATCATGGCTTCATGATCATGATGATATTGAAGAATTCGATACAGATGATGTTAGTGGTGAAGATGAGGCACACAGCACTGATGAAGCAGACACAGAAGAGTACTCTTATCAACCGACAACTATAGGGCCACTTGAGACCAATCATGCAGCGATTGCAAGTGATGTACCTGGTAGTGGTGCAGCTGCAAGCTCTGTTAGTGCTGGGGCAGGAATGAGTTCTATGCCATTATCTGTACCATCTTTGGCAAGTACTGCTGAGGATACAGCACAGGTAGCTGTTTCTAAAGATGGACAGATTCATAGAACTTATGATAGGCCATATCACTTTCCAAGCCTTGATATTTTGTCGAAAGGGAAGGTCGGTCAGAATAATAATGAAGAGGTCGCGTATAATGCGATGCGCCTCGAAGATGTTTTATCTAGCTTTGGCATTTCTGCTAAGGTGGTTAATGCTACGCAAGGCCCAACTGTAACACGGTATGAAATTGAGCCAGCCCAAGGTGTAAAGGTAAGTAGAATCGTTAATTTAACAGATGACATTGCCTTGAATCTAGCAGCTCAACATATACGTATGGAGGCACCAATTCCTGGTAAATCTGCTATTGGTATCGAGGTACCTAATACGAAAACAGAAGCCGTTCACTTGCGTGATGTACTTGATTGTAGTGACTTTAAAGAGGCGCGTGGCGGTATTCCAGTCGGCCTTGGTAAGGACATCGCTGGCAAACCTGTGATTACTGATTTGGCTAAGATGCCACATCTATTGGTGGCTGGTACGACAGGATCTGGTAAATCTGTATGTGTGAATACATTGATTTCCAGTATTCTCTTTAGTCGTAAACCAGAAGAGGTTAAGTTATTACTCATCGACCCTAAGATGGTTGAATTATCTGTGTATAATGGCATTCCTCATTTGATGGCACCAGTTGTAACGGATATGAAAAAAGCGGCTGCTGTATTGCGTTGGGCAGTTCGTGAGATGGAAGCTCGTTACAAGGCTTTTGCTGCATCTGGCAAACGTGATATTAAAAGTTATAATGAAGCTCATCCTAAGTCGGCAATGCCTCTTATCGTATTGATTATCGATGAGTTGGCGGACTTGATGATGACTGCTCCTGATGATATTGAAGAATCCATTAGTCGATTGGCTCAGATGGCACGTGCTGCTGGTATTCATATGGTACTAGCTACACAGCGTCCATCTGTTAACGTTATTACTGGTTCTATTAAAGCCAACGTGCCAAGCCGTATTTCCTTTGCCGTAGGGTCCCAAATCGACTCTCGTACAATCCTCGATATGGCGGGTGCTGAAAAACTATTAGGCAAAGGTGATATGTTGTTCTCTCCAATTGGGGCTAATAAACCAATTCGTGTACAAGGTGCTTTCATCTCTGATGATGAAGTGGAACATTTGGTAGAGTTTGTAAAACAACAACGAGAACCAGAATATGATGATACGGTAACGGCTGAGGCAGAAAAGGAAACCGCAGCACAAGATAATGATGAACAAGATATTTATCGTGATGAGTTATTAGAACGAGCTGTCAATCTTGTAATGGAATCTGGTCAAGCATCCGTATCGATGTTGCAACGTAGATTCCGTATCGGTTATACGCGTGCTGCACGCCTTGTAGATACCATGGAGGATCTTAAAATTGTAGGTCCTAATATGGGTAGTAAAGCACGAGAGATTTTAATGAGTCCAGAACAGGTGAAAGCTCGATACTTCTCTGATTCTGAGGAATAGAAAGGGATATACTGTGGCTGAGTTAGGTGAAGAATTACGTCGAGAACGAGTACGTAGAAATCTCACATTTAAAGATATTGAACAAGTACTTCATATTAAAACAACCTATTTAGAAGCCATCGAAGATGGAAACTATGCAGTTATCCCAGGACGTGTATACGCGAAAGGTTTTATTCGCAATTATGGAAATTACCTTGGCCTTGATGGAGATCGCTTAGTGAAGGTTTATCAAAATCAAGTAGGTGAAGTGGATACATTCACAATACGTCCTATTATGCGTCAAAAGAAACAGGAAACCATTAACTCTGTGCAGAGTGAGTACGTTGAGCATCAGATGGCAAAACGTCGTATGTCGCTTGAAACGAGACAGAAAAAGCGACAACGGTCCATTGAACAAGAACGCATTATGCTTGCTATTATTGCCGTATTCATGGTGATATTTTTGATATGGTTGTTTTTATTCTAAGATACATCGTTACAGTTAAAGGAAGGTTATATTGATGGATACATTTTTAGTTACAGAACGCGCAGATATGGAAGCGCGCGGGTGGGCAGAACTCGATTTCGTGCTCATCAGTGGCGATGCGTATGTAGATCATCCATCTTTTGCGCCTGCCGTAATTGGTCGTTATCTAGAATCCAAAGGCTATCGAGTTGGTATTATTGCCCAACCTGATTGGAATGATGTTAATGCTTTTAAAAAATTAGGAAAGCCTCGTCTTGCATCGCTTGTTACTGCAGGCAACTTGGATTCCATGCTCAATAAGTTTACGGCAGCAAAAAAAATCCGCCGTGAAGATGATTACTCACCGGGAGGTGAGGCAGGACATCGCCCCGATAGAGCGACCTTGGTATACTCTAACCGCATGAAAGAAGCCTTTAGAGATGTGCCTCTTATCATTGGTGGCATCGAGGCCTCATTGCGGCGTTTTGGGCATTATGATTATTGGTCTGATACGGTGCGTCGGTCTATTCTTGTAGACTCTAAGGCTGATGTACTTATATATGGCATGGGTGAATTACAGATTATAGAGTTAGCCGAAGCACTAGATCAAAATCGATTCGAAGAATCATTGCCAAATATACGTGGTATTTGTTATATGTCAAAAGACATACCATCCATTGAGTGTGTTGAATGTCCTTCCTTTGAAGAAATCAAGGCTGATAAAATGGCCTTTGCCGATGCATTCCGCATTCAATATGATGAACAAGATCCATTCTATGGACGACCTATTGTACAAAAACATGGAGATCGCTATGTTGTACAAAATGTACCGGCCTTACCATTAACACAGGAACAAATGGATGCGGCTTATGATTTACCATACACTCGTAAATGGCATCCATCGTATGATGATAAAGGGGGCGTGCCTGCATTAAGCGAGGTGCAGTTTAGCCTCGTTAGTCAACGTGGTTGTTTTGGTAGTTGCTCATTTTGTGCTATTACCAATCATCAAGGCCGTATAATTCAAAATCGCAGCCATCAGTCTTTGATTGATGAAGCTAAGTTGATGATCAATATGGATGGATTTAAAGGCTACATTCATGATGTAGGTGGTCCAACGGCCAATTTCAGACATTTAGCATGCGATAAACAAGCCGTCTTTGGCGCTTGTAAAGGTCGCACCTGTGCGGCGCCGGAACCTTGTGAAAATTTGAATACTAATCACGATGATTACATTGCATTATTGCGCAAGTTACGAAAGTTAAAGGGCGTAAAAAAGGTCTTCGTCAGATCGGGGTTACGTTATGACTATGTTTTAGCCGACAATAATAAAGCCTTTGTAAAGGAACTTTGTCAATATCATGTGAGTGGTCAGCTAAAGGTTGCGCCTGAACATGTATCAAAGCGTGTAACGACTATGATGGGCAAGGCTGGAAAAGAAGAATTCCTGACCTTTAAAAAATGGTTTGAAGAGGCAAATCGTGAATTAGGGAAAAAACAATATTTAGTTCCTTATTTTATGAGTTCTCACCCAGGATGTACATTAGAGGACGCCATAGAATTAGCTGAATTTTTACGAGATCAGCATATGTATCCTGAGCAAGTTCAAGATTTTATTCCTACACCGGGCAGTCTTTCAACGTGTATGTATTATACGGGTATTAATCCTCTTGATGGCAAGCCTGTTTATGTGGCTAAAAAAGGTCGGGACAAGGCTAAGCAACGAGCCTTGATGCAATATAAAAACATTGAAAATTACGACTTGGTAAAAGAGGCCCTTATCGAAGCTAATCGGCGTGATTTAATCGGCTTTGGACCTGAGTGCTTAATTCCATCTAGACCAATTGGACAAGGTAAAATGCAAAATCAAGGACGTAAAAAACCGGGACAATCGAGAGGCGGTCAATCTCGATATGCTCGAAGTGGTTCTCCTTCACAGGTCAATAAGACTAAGGGAGAACGTAAAAGGAGATTTACGCGATGAAACGATGGATGGCATTTATTATATTAATGCTTTTTGTCTTAGGTATGATGGGGTATGGCGTATACTTTTATCGAGAGGAGCAAATTGAAAAATCAAAAGCGCCTGTACGCGGTGAAATTACGGTTTACACTGATTTACCTAATAACTTAACAACATTATTAGCTGATAAATATTTAGAGGATAAAAACGTAAAAGTTAATATTATGCCACTCACTGAGGAGCAAATGGAACAACGGGTTTCCTCTAAGTTAGCAGATTCATCTGGTGATGTAGTGATTACATCTGAGGATAACCTCGTCATCGGTGCTAGTAAAGATAAGTTTGCTCCTATTGTAAATGAACGCATAGATGAGGTCTTGGATCGCCTAAAGGATTCAAATGGTTACTGGGTCGGCTTATGGTATGATCCTATTGTTTTTGTACAAAATGAATCATTTTACAATAAACTAGGTCAACATGTTACGACTTGGGATACCTTGCAAAAGCCTGGGAACTGGCGTGTGGTGATGACAGATTTCGGAGCTTCTCAAAATGCGGCTAATCTTTTGTACAATTTGGTGGAATATAAAGGTGAGCCAGATGCTCTTGCGGATTTATTAGCTTTAAAAACACATGTTATACAACATTCTAAGTTCCTTTCCACACCTGTACGGCTAACAGCTCTTGGTGAATCGGATATTGGTATTGGGAATCTTTCTGATGCACAACAGTACATTCGCCATTCTTATCCTGTAAAAATGATTTATCCTAGTGATGGCACATCATTTTATGTAACAGGTGCAGCTGTGCAAAAGGATTCTAAGCATAAAAATGAAAGTATAGAGTTTATTACCTGGTTATTATCTAGTGAAACTGCAAAATATATGATGAATAATAATTTTACCTATATATTCGCCAACCCTGAAGTTACCGAACCCGTAGATGCATTAGGGCGTTCTGTAGTGTTATGGCCTGTTAATGGCGGCTATACAGTGGAGGGAAAAGAACTTTTATTGAATCACTGGGTTAGCCAAGTACGTTTTAGAAAAGATTAATAGAAGAGTATTTCTATAAAATACATATACAATATAGTTACATTCTATAAGTAAGAAAGGATTTAGAATGACCAAATCATTGGGATATATCAGCCTAGGTTGTGCTAAAAATTTAGTAGATACAGAGGTTATGCTTGGATTGTTAATGGATGATGGTTATACCATTACCGATAATTTACATGAGGCTGACTTAATTATCATAAATACATGTACCTTTATAGAGAAAGCTAAGGAAGAATCTATCAATACGATTCTTGAAGCTGCTCAGTATAAAGAAACTGGTCGTTGTAAAGGCTTAATTGTAGCAGGTTGCTTGAGTCAACAATACCAAGATGAGTTGTTTACAGAAATCCCTGAAATTGATGCCCTTATTGGTACTGGTGCATGGGATCAAGTTATGGTAGCTGTTGATGCGATTGAGCATGGCAATCGTAGCTGCATCATGGAAAATATCACTAATATCTATGATGAACGCATGCCTCGTATTCAAACGACGCCTCGCTACAGTGCGTATGTAAAAATTGCAGAAGGTTGTAACAATGGTTGTACATTCTGTATCATTCCTAAGGTGCGTGGTGCATTTAGAAGTCGTTCCATTGAATCTATCAAAGCTGAAGTTGAACGATTAGCTGCGTCAGGGGTTAAAGAAATCGTTCTCATTGCACAAGATACGACTAGCTACGGCATTGATTTAAATAATGGTAAACCATTACTTACAGAGCTGTTAAAAGAATTAACTAAGGTTGAAGGAATCGAGTGGATTCGCATGCTCTATTTATATCCAACATTCTTTAGTGATGAATTGCTTGATATTATCGTCAATGAACCGAAGCTTTGTAAATATGTTGATATACCATTACAACATGTAAACAACGATATTCTTAAACAAATGAATCGTCGTGATTCTCGTGAGGATATTGAGCGATTATTAAAGAAAATCCGCAATGCACCAACTCATGTTACATTGCGTACATCGATTATTGTTGGATTCCCTGGTGAAACAGATGAACAGTTCCAAGAACTTTGTGAATTTGTGAAGGATATCAAGTTTGATAACATGGGTGTTTTCACATATTCTCAAGAGGAAGGAACTATTGCAGGGGCTCGTGAAGATCAAATACCAGAAGAGGTTAAAGAAGAACGCTATCATACATTGATGTCTATACAAGCTGCTATTTCTGAAGAGAATAACCGCGATTTAGAAGGCACTATTGACTATGCCATGATTGAAGAATTAGAAGAAGGCGATAATGATACTGTTCTTGCAAAAGGTCGTTTGAAATCACAAGCTCCAGATGTAGATGGGAACATGTATATCGAAGACTGTGGCGATAAGGTTAAACCTGGAGATATTGTACAGGTACAAGTAGAGCAAGGATTTGCTTACGATGTAGTAGCTACTATCGTAGAATAATATTGATTGGTGTATTAGGTAATACCACTATTAACACATCTGAAGTGATGGGAGGTATTTACAATGATTGTAGAATTAATTTCTACAGGTTCTGAATTATTGTTAGGGGATACGGTGAACACCAATGTCTCTTGGTTAGCTCAGGAGCTTAATAAATTAGGTTATACCATAGCGTATCAGTCTGTGGTGGGAGACAATCCAGGACGTATGTCTGAAGTGTTTAAAAAAGCGGCACAACGTGCTGATCTCGTGATCAGTACAGGTGGGTTGGGTCCAACTCAGGGTGATATAACACGGCAAGTTTTGGCATCCTCCTTAAATCGCAGTGTCGTATATAATGATGATGCTATGGCTGAGGTGCGACAGTTTTTCAAACGAGTAGGTCGTGAAATGCCCGATGCGAGTCGTAGAGAGGCTATGTTGCCTGATGGCTCTAGTGTTTTAACCAATCCTGTCGGTGTTGCACCAGGTGTAGTAACCGTAGATGGCGATGTAACCTATATACTACTACCAGGACCTCCAGGTGAGATGAAGGGGATGTTTACACAAAGTGTAGTGCCTTATCTACATAAGCGTTTTGGTTCACAAGGTGTTGTAACGTCTTATCGCTATGGCGTTTATGATATTCGTGAAATCGATTTAGAAGAACGTGTTATGGATTTGATTAAGCAACAATCAAATCCAACCATAGCTTTGTTAATAAAAAAAGGCTACATTGAATTACGCATTACTGCAAAGGCTTCATCTCTCGATGAAGCACATAGATTGTTAAATCCTTGGGATGAAATCATTCGTCGCCGTTTAGGTTCGTTGATTGGCCGTAAGTTAGATGTTTCTATGGAGGAAACACTCGGTAATACGTTAAAAGAATCGTCTGCGACCATTGCTACGGCAGAGTCTTGTACATCTGGTTTAGTTGGTAAACTATTGACAAACGTAAGTGGTAGTAGTGATTACTATATGGGTGGCATTATATCCTATAGCAATGATGTAAAACATCGGGTCTTAGGTGTGCCACAAGATTTACTCAACACATATGGCGCCGTGAGCGAACAAGTAGCCAAAGCGATGGCTGAAGGTGCAAAACGCGTATGCAATACGACATATGCGGTGTCTACAACGGGGATAGCAGGCCCTGGTGGTGGCACACCGGATAAACCAGTGGGCCTTGTTTGGTTTGGCGTAACTGGACCATATGGAACCGTTGCTCACAAAGCTAATCTTATTGGTAATCGAGAAGATATCCGCCAAAGTGCGGCTGAATTAGCATTATACTACATGAATTTGTATATTCAAGAAAAAGGGGACAAATAATGGCTGTTGATGGTAGACAAGCAGCGTTGGATAACGCATTAAAACAAATAGAAAAAGACTTTGGTAAAGGTGCTATCATGCGCCTAGGTGAAGCGGCAGATCGTATGAATGTTGAGGTTATTTCCTCTGGTTCTCTTGCCATTGACCTCGCTGTAGGTGTAGGTGGCTTCCCTCGTGGTCGTGTCATTGAAATTTATGGCCCAGAATCATCTGGTAAAACAACTGTTGCTCTTCACGCTGTAGCTGAAGCTCAAAAACAAGGTGGCGTCGCTGCATTTATTGATGCGGAACACGCAATGGACCCAATCTATGCACGTAATCTTGGTGTAGATATTAATAACTTGTTAATTTCCCAACCAGACAATGGTGAACAAGCCTTAGAAATTACAGAGGCGCTTGTACGTAGTGGCGCTGTAGATATCGTTGTAGTTGACTCTGTTGCTGCATTGGTACCTAAAGCAGAAATTGAAGGGGAAATGGGTGATGCTCACGTAGGTCTCCATGCCCGTTTGATGAGTAAAGCATTGCGTAAATTAACAGGTACTATTAATAAGACAAAAACCGTTGTTATCTTTATCAACCAATTGCGTGAAAAGGTAGGCGTAATGTTTGGTAATCCTGAAACAACGACCGGTGGTCGTGCCTTAAAATTCTATTCTTCTGTACGTCTTGATGTGCGTAAAGGTGAATTGATTAAGGCCAATAATGAAAATGTAGGGGCCCGTACAAAGGTTAAGGTTGTTAAGAACAAGGTGGCACCTCCATTCAAAACTGCTGAATTTGATTTGATGTATGGTCAAGGGATTTCCAGAGAAGGTACTCTTATCGATATCGGTACTAATATGGAAATTATCAAAAAATCTGGCGCGTGGTATTCCTATAATGGGGAACGGATGGGACAAGGTAAAGAAGCGGCAAAACAATACCTCTTCGATAATCCTCAAGTAGCTGAAGAAATCGATCGTATCATTCGTGATACATTGGCAGCTGAACCAGAAACATTTGATGTTGTTGGCGAAGATGCTACACCAGAAGAAGATTAATCGATATAGTATATAAAAAAGGGCTACTGTGTAGCCCTTTTTCATTGAGGTTATTATGATAGACGATATGTTTACAGAAGAGGAAAAGCAGGCTGCGTTAGATCAAGCCTATCGATTTCTTGCACAGCGCTTTTTAAGTTCTTATGAGCTGCGCCAAAAGATGAAACGAAAACAGATTCCATCGGATCTCATCGATTACGTAGAAGAGCGATTAATTTACTATGATTACATTAATGATGAGCGTTTAGCGAAACAGGTTGTATCCTATTTGATGAGAGAGCAGAAATATGGTGCATATCTTATAAAGCAAAAAATGAAACAGAGAGGCCTTGATGTGCCTCGTGATATTGAAAATTATGATGAAATGGCAGCCGCTTTTCGAATCGTAGATAAAAAATATGGTGAATCTATAAGCGATATTCCACGTATAAAAATAATGAATTTCCTAAAAAACAGGGGATTTTCTATGAGCACTATTACTAAGGTTTGCGAGGTCTATCAATCTTGACAGAAAGGGCTTTCAAGCATAAAATTAAAATAGCCTTGTAAACATATAATGTATTATAGGTTATTAATTTAATATGTTAAAATCAGGAGACAAGGGGCGTAGTGCCCGTATGTGAAGATACAGGAGGTGAGACTGATTTTAGAGTATAGTCTAATTGCAGTAGTAATGGTGCTAATTGGACTAGGTGTAGGCTATTTTTTACGAAAAAATATCGCTGAAGGAAAACTGAATCAAGCTGAGCAAGAGGCTGAGCGCATTGTCGCAAATGGCGAGCGCATGGCCGAGTCTAAAAAGAAAGAAGCTTTATTAGAGGCAAAAGAAGAAATTCATAAGCTCCGTTCTGATGTAGAACGAGAAAATAAAGAGCGTCGTTCTGAATTACAACGTATGGAACGCCGTATTCTTCAAAAAGAAGAATCTTTGGATAAAAAATTAGACAATATTGAGCACAAAGAGGAAGCTTTACATCGTAAAGAAGCTGACTTAGTTCAAAGCAAAGAAAAAATTGATGCTTTGTATGAAAAGCAAATGGCAGAATTAGAACGTATTTCTGGCATGACCTTTGATGAAGCTAGGAATATCTTGTTGACTAATGTAGAACAAGAAATCCGTCATGAAACAGCTATTATGGTAAAAGAAATGGAACAGCAAGCTAAAGACGAAGCTGAGAAAAAGGCTAAGGAAATTATTTCCGGCGCTATTCAACGTTGTGCAGCTGACCATGTCGCAGAAACAACTGTTTCTGTTGTCGCATTGCCAAATGATGAAATGAAGGGACGTATTATTGGTCGTGAAGGTCGTAATATTCGTGCTCTAGAAACATTAACTGGCATTGATTTAATTATCGATGATACACCAGAAGCTGTTATTCTATCAGGCTTTGATCCAATTCGTCGTGAAGTAGCGCGAATTGCATTGGAAAAATTGATTGTCGATGGTCGAATTCATCCAGCTCGTATTGAAGAGATGGTGGCAAAAGCTCGTAAAGAGGTGGACCAAACAATTAAAGAAGCCGGTGAACAAGCAACCTTTGAGGCAGATGTTCATGGCTTACATCCTGAAATTATTAAAATTTTAGGGCGTTTGAAATACCGTACTAGTTACGGTCAAAATGTGTTAAAACATTCTATCGAAGTATCTCATTTAGCAGGTCTTATGGCCGCAGAACTTGGTTGTGATGTAACATTGGCTAAACGAGGTGGCTTAATTCATGATATCGGTAAGGCTCTAGATCGTGAAATCGAAGGTTCCCATGTGGAAATCGGTGTTGATGTAGCCCGTAAATATCGTGAAAGCGCAGCAGTAATCAACTGTATTGGAGCCCATCATGGTGATGAAGAATTCCAATCCGTAGAGGCTGTTCTCGTAGCAGCAGCAGATGCTATCTCTGCAGCCCGTCCAGGTGCTCGTAGAGAAACCTTAGAAAATTACTTAAAACGATTATCTAAATTGGAAGAAATCGCTGAATCTTTCGAAGGCGTTGAAAAGTGCTTTGCTATTCAAGCCGGTCGAGAAATTCGCGTTGTAGTAAAACCGGATAAGATTGATGAAGCTGAATCTACATTACTTGTTCGGAATATTGTAAAACGCATTGAATCCGAATTAGAATATCCTGGTCAAATCAAGGTTGTTGTCATTCGTGAAACACGCGTTGTTGATTTTGCTAAATAGGCATTATACCTAAAATTATAGGCTGCAATATTATATTGCAGCCTATCCTTTTTAATTGTAGATTATTATATTAGAGGAGTTTTGAAAGTTTTATCGAATATAGAATTATAGACCCTTTTTTCTATGATTGTATAGTCGATAAAAATAAAAATTAAAAGGAGGTGTTCTGGTGAGTCGATATTTTGAAAATGAATTAATTGAACAAATTAAAGATGCTAATGATATCGTATCCGTTGTATCAGAACACGTTACCTTAAAGAAAAAAGGTAAGAATTATTGGGGTTGTTGTCCATTTCACAATGAGAAAACGCCATCCTTTAGTGTGGCTCCTGACAAGGGGTTTTATTATTGTTTTGGGTGCCATGCATCAGGAAATGCCATTAAGTTTCTGATGGAATTGGAAGGAATCACCTTTGTTGAGGCCTTGGAGCGGCTTGCTAATCGAGCTAATATACCATTGCCAGAAGCAAAGCTTTCACCACAGGTGCGTGCTAGAGAGGAACGGCGAAAGAAATTATATGAGGCTTGTGATTTGGCGGCCAATTTCTTTCATAATTGCTTGCTTAAAACATCATTTGGTAAGGCTGGATTAGAGTACTTAAAAAAGCGGGGGCTCACAGATGAAACCATAGAAAAGTTTAGACTTGGGTTTGCCCCTGATGGTTGGGATAGATTATATAAGGCCTTTAGAGAACGTGGCATTGAAGAGTCGATTTTGCTTGAACTTAATTTAATTCGCAAGAATGATAAAGGCCAGGCCTATGATTTCTTCCGTAATCGGGTTATGTTTCCAATCATGGACGGTAAAGGTCGTGTTGTCGGCTTTGGGGGCCGTGTTATGGATGATAGCACGCCGAAGTATTTGAACTCTCCTGAATGCCAAATCTTTGAAAAGGGTAAAATTCTATTTGCCTTTGATAAGGCTTATAAATCGATACGCGAAGAAAAACAAGCCATATTAGTAGAAGGCTATATGGATGTTATTTCTGCTCATAATAAGGGTGTAACCAATGTAGTTGCTTCGTTGGGGACGGCATATACAAAGGATCATGGTCACATCTTGATGCGCCAAGCAGATGAGATTATATTGGCTTACGATATGGATGGCGCTGGCCGCCAGGCTGTTACACGCGCTATTGAATTACTACAGAATACGGATTTTAAGGTTCGCGTGTTGGCTATGCCTGATGGCAAGGATCCTGATGACTATGTGCGTAATCACGGCGGCAAAGCTTTTAAGGAATTAGTAGAAAAGGCTGTTAAGCCGCTCGATTATTTATTAAGTGAATCTCTTATCAAGCATGATACGAATGATGCAGAAGGCAAACAGGCAGTTATGCAAGATATATTCCCTTATATTGCGAATATTCATAGTCAAACGGTTCGAGATGATGCGTTAAAGGCTCTAGCATTGCCATTATGGCTAGATAACAGTACCATATTTCGCTATTTTAGGAATTATACCCAAAAGGGAAATATTGAATTAGTCGATGAAAAAACTACACAGCCTAAAAAGATTGTCAGTGGTGATGAAGAGTTATTGATGGCTCATGTCATTACAGATACAAAGGCTTTACAAGAGGTAGTACAATATTTACCGCTTGAGGACTTTCAAAATATTCAATATCGGGGTATAATAGAAAAGATATACACCTTATTTACTCAAACAGGTCAATATCAGCCGGAATCTATGGAGGACGTATTGACGCCTCAAGAATATGAAATTTTTTCACGGCTTATGATAATCGAGGCAAATGAGGCTGTACCTGTACTTATCCGTAAAATACGGCTACATTCCTTACGGGAACAATATAAAATGCACTCAATTTTAGCCGATCAATTAAAACGTGCAGGAGATTCGGCATTTATTAGCGAATTACATAAATGTCAGGAAATACAAAATCTAATTAGAGAATGGTCTAAATAGTAAGTAATAAAGGAGAGCGCTGTGGCTAAGAAAGTACAAAAAAGTCAAATAGAGGAGATTGTGGCACAACTTCTTGAAAAAGGCCGTAAAAACGGTGTGTTGACACAATCAGAAATTTCAGATGCTCTTCATGAGCAAAGTGAGTTAACAGCAGAACAATTAGATGATATTTATGTTACTTTTAACAAACTAAATATCGAAGTTGTTCCAGATGTTGAGGACGATGATAAAGACGATGCCCTTGAACCTGATGATGATGTCGATGAGGACCGTGATGCTGCGTCTGAAAAGAATATCTCTATTGACCTAAGCGTAGATGCTAGTGTTAATATCGACGATCCAGTTCGTATGTATTTGAAAGAAATTGGTCGTGTTCCATTGCTTTCAGCTGACGAAGAAATCGTATTAGCAAAACAAATTGAAGCAGGGGCAGAGGAAGATGCTACATATAAAGAAATTCAACTTAGCAAAAAGGCTAAGAAGAAATTGGTAGATGCTAACTTGCGCCTTGTTGTAAGTATTGCTAAACGTTATGTTGGCAGAGGCATGTTATTCTTGGATTTGATTCAAGAAGGTAACTTGGGCCTTATCAAAGCGGTCGATAAATTCGACTATACAAAAGGTTATAAATTTTCCACCTATGCAACATGGTGGATTCGTCAAGCGATTACGCGGGCTATTGCAGACCAAGCGAGAACAATACGTATTCCAGTTCACATGGTTGAAACTATCAATAAATTGATTCGTATTTCCCGACAATTATTGCAAGATAAAGGCAGAGAACCAACGCCGGAAGAAATTGCAGAAGGCATGGGTATCACTGCTGAACGTGTTCGTGAAATTCAAAAAATTGCACAAGAACCAGTATCCTTGGAAACACCAATTGGTGAAGAAGAAGACTCCCATTTGGGCGATTTCATCGAAGACCAAGATGCGGTGGCACCAGATGATGCGGCCAGCTACATCTTGTTGCAAGAACAAATCGAAGACGTTTTCACATGCTTAACAGACCGTGAACAACAAGTATTGATTTTACGTTTTGGCTTGAAAGATGGCAAACCACGTACTCTTGAAGAAGTAGGCCAACACTTTAACGTAACTCGTGAACGTATTCGTCAAATCGAAGGTAAGGCGTTAACAAAATTACGTAATCGCGGTAAACGCGATAAAATTAAAGATTTCTTATAAGAATGTCTTAACCATTAGGGTTGCAGTACATATACATGTATGGCAGCCCTTTTGTGCTATAATAAAAGTAATATAATACACTAAGTTTTTAGATATATAGGGGATAACATGTATACTGTTAGCAAACGTTTAGAGGTGAGTGCATCTCATCAATTACAATTAGATTATCCGAGTAAATGTCAGAATTTGCACGGTCACAATTGGATCATAACCGTTCATGCCCGTAGCGAAGAATTAGATCATAATGGCATGGTGATTGATTTTACTATCATTAAAGAAAAGATTCATGGCCGTCTTGATCATAAACATATTAATGACGTATTAGGAAATATTAATCCTACTGCAGAAAATATGGCGAAATGGATTGCCGATGAATTAGGCCCAAAATGTTTTAAGGTAGAGGTTCAAGAGTCAGAAGGAAATGTTGCTATCTATGAACGTGATTGAACTATTTTCCTCCATTGATGGAGAAGGGAAACGGCAAGGATTTTTGACTACCTTTTTGCGCCTCCATGACTGTAATATTCGCTGCTCTTATTGCGATACATTGTATAGTTATGGTCCTGAAAGCACTTTTGAAAGCATGAGTGTTCAGGCTGTAGCTGATGTGATTGAACAATTAGAAAATCATCGCATCACCATTACTGGTGGAGAACCGCTTTTACAGGAAACAGCTGTTATTGAACTTATTGATGAGTTAGCAAGACGTAATCCTGGATATGATTTTAATATAGAAACGAATGGTACAATCATACCCAGCTTTCACAGAGATAATGTATGGTTTACCTATGACTATAAGACGCCGTCATCCTTAGCAGAAGAGGCTATGAACTTAGATATATTCAAGGTAGCTACACCTGCGGATATCATTAAATTCGTAGTTGGTTCTATGCAAGATTTAGACCGTATGAATGAAATTCTAAAAACATATCCTACGGATGCACAAATTTTCGTGTCTCCTGTATGGGGCAATATTGAAGGGGCTACGATCGTTGAGTATATGAAAGCCCACAATTGGCAGAACGTTAGATTCCAGCTGCAAATTCATAAATTTATTTGGGACCCTGATGCGAAAGGAGTATAACATGGACACAAAACGAATCGAATCATTAGTGTATCAATTACTGGAAGCATTGGGAGAAAATCCAGACCGTGAAGGCCTCGTAGAAACACCAAAACGGGTGGCTCAAATGATGGAAGAAATGTTTGAAGGCATCCAATATACGAATGCAGACATTGCGGATATGTTTGGTAAAACATTTGACGTCGATACAAACCAAATGGTAATTGTAAAAGATATTACCTGCTTTTCCCATTGTGAACATCACATGGCCTTGATGTATGATATGAATATTAGTATCGGCTATATTCCTCGTGGCTGTGTCATCGGCTTATCCAAGATGCCACGCATTGCAGAAATGTGTTGCAAACGATTACAACTACAAGAAAAAATCGGTGAAGACATTGCCGAAGTCATCTCCATTGCCACCGGCACCGACGACGTCATCGTCCACATCACAAGCTCCCATAGCTGCGTCAGCGCCCGCGGCGTAAAATCCGCCAACAGCAAAACAACCACCCTCGCCACAAAAGGCGTCTTCGAACAAGACGACATGATCAACCGATTCCTAACACTCAAAAACGCATAAGACAGTTATCCTGTTTAATCCGGGATTCCCGTAGATGCTGAAAATTCTTAGGTACTCAGTTGTCGTATAGTAACCAAAAGAAGGGTTGTCCAAACGACTTTGTTTGTCCAATTCCGGGGCACCGTAGATGCTGTAAATTCTTTGCTCACGGAATGTAAGATAGAGTAGAACATGCAGTTCCTCTCAAACGACTTATCTCCTGTTTGGGCCCAGGGCACTGTGAATACTGAAAAGACTTAGGTGCCAAGTTGCTCTATAGTAACAAAAAGAAGGGTTGTCCAAACGACTTTGCCTGTCCAAACCCGGGGTTCCGTAGATACTGAAAATTTCTTGCTTACATAGATGGCGAAGTGTAGCGGAAAGGTACCGTCCACAAACGACTTTGGCCCTGTCCCGCAGGGACAGACCTGGCCGGTGGAGGCTTGGGGGCGGTACCTTTTCGTGGCAATACGTATCTTGACGTAAGCAAGAATTTTCAGTATAATTTTATACGCAAGCTTGGGCCTATAGCTCAGGGGTAGAGCAACCGGCTCATAACCGGTCGGTCCCTGGTTCGATCCCAGGTGGGCCCACCAAACTTGTATAAATTGAATCAATGAAACCTGCTCCGATTGGAGCAGGTTTTTTGTTATAATATAGATATCAAAAGTAGATAGTATGAAGGTTGATGGACCTGTTAGTATACGAGGTGGTTATGAAAGCAAGAACTATGACAGATCGTTTAGAGGCGGTCTTCGATATTGTTCCCCATGCAGAATCTATTGCAGATATTGGAACGGATCATGGTTATTTAGCTGTTGAATTAATTGTGAGAGGCAAGGCCAAACGCGTTATCGCTGGTGATGTTCATAAGGGTCCTTTGGAATCGGCCAAGTCCTATGTTACATCTCGAGGGCTTAGCAATGTGATCGATTGCCGCCTTGGTGATGGCTTGCAAGTCACTAAAAAGGGTGAATTAAATGGCGCCATCTGTTGCGGTATGGGTGGATTTTTAATGCGCGATATCGTCGAGGAAGGTCCAGAATTGCTGGAGTTCTATGTGTTACAACCTCAGAATGGCCAAGCCGAATTGCGCCAATATATGGTGAAAAAAGGATATCGTATTGTTAAAGAAATTATCATGAAGGATATGGGGAAAATGTACACTGCATTTGTAGCCGTTCGTTCTGACTGTATCGATACATATGGTGACAATGCTAGCTATTCGATTCATTCTGACGATGCTCTTTATGATACATTGCCAAAGACCTCTATTCTTTGGTCTGTAGGGGCTTTATTAGCTAAAGAGAAACCTGCATTATGGAATGAATACATAGATTTTTTGATTTACCAACGACAATGTGCGCTAGACGGCATGACAACGGAGCTTTCAAATACGGAGAAATATAAACAATTACAACATGAAATAGATAAATTGGCGATTCTGCGCTGATTATTGGTTAGGAGTGATACGATGGTGTTAGCAAAACAAATTATAGAATCGATGGAACAATGGGCACCGCCTCATTATGCTGAGTCATGGGATAATGTAGGCCTTATGGTGGGGTCGAAACAACGTAATGTATCTAAAATCGTTACGACGCTCGATATAACACCTGAGGTCATAGAGTATGCGATAGCTGAACAGGCTCAAATGATCATTAGCCATCATCCATTTATTTTTAAAGGTTTGAAATCATTAAATTTAGATAGCTCTCAAGGAAAATTAATTGAGAAACTTATAAAAAATGATATTGTTGTATATAGTGCGCATACGAACTTAGACATTACTACCGGCGGACTCAATGATATGTTAGCGAACCGATTAGGATTGACGAATGTGAGAGGCTTTGTTCCGACCGGTTCTGATATGGTATATAAAATTACCACCTTTGTGCCGACCGATACTGCCGATGCAGTACGTGAAGCAATGGCTAGTGCTGGCGCTGGTCGTATTGGCAATTACGAATCATGTAGCTTTAGTTTTGCAGGCGAAGGTCGGTTTAGAGGTAATGATGAATCCCATCCGGTCATTGGTGAAGCTGGAACATTGACGGTTGTACCAGAGGTGGCCGTTAATGTTATCGTAGATGGTGCTCATAAACAGGCTGTTATCAATGCTATGAAAAAGGCTCACCCTTATGAAGAGGTGGCATACGAAGTATTTACGTTACATGAACCTAATATAGGTCGTACGTTGGGTCGTATCGGTGAATTGCCTGAGACTATGGATTTTGAAAGCTTCCGCGAGCACCTCCAAGAATCTTTACCACATGCTAATCTTAGATTTGGAGGCATTAAAAAAGATTCTATTAAAACGATAGCCCTTTGCTCTGGTGGTGGTGCAGAGTTTATCAAAAATGCAGTTAAGGCTGATGCATATGTAACAGGAGATGTAAAATACCATGATGCACAGCTAGCTAAAGAACTAGGTTTATTCGTCGTAGATGCAGGCCATTTTGGTACGGAAGAGATTGTGGCTGATGGTATCCGCGATTATTTACGAGACCAATCTGACAAAGGTGGCTGGGATATTACTGTACAATCCTTTGAGAACCAAGCAGATTTTTTCTTTGAATAAAAATCTATTTTAATAGTAAATTTCGATATTCTTGCATAGTATATACAGCTATGATAAACTGAATTGAAGCAAGTATGAAAGACGGTTGCGAGTCCATTGGACTCGAGGAAAGTCCGAGCTCCATAGGGCAGGATGCCAGATAACGTCTGGCGAGGGTGACCTTAGGGAAAGTGCCATAGAAAAGGAAACCGCCACGTCAGTGGTAAGGGTGGAAAGGTGAGGTAAGAGCCCACCAGCAGTCTGGTAACAGGCTGGCTCGGTAAACCCCATCCGGAGCAAGACCGAATAGGGAAGGGTTAACGGTGGTCCCGCCTACCTTCCGGGTTGTGTCGCTCGAGCGTGCAGGCGACTGTACGCCTAGAAAGATAATCGTCACCGCGCAAGCGGAACAGAACTCGGCTTAATGATTGCTTGCTTCTTATATAGTTTATAATATGTAACACATAAAGGAGGCCTTTCGATGGCTATTACTGCTATTACAAGCGTAGAACAATTTGATGAATTAGTATTAGGTTCTAAAGAGCTCGTTATTGTAGATTTTTGGGCTGGCTGGTGCGAACCTTGTACAGTTATGCGTCCAGAAGTAGAAGCTGTAGCAGCAAAATTAGACGGCCGCGTTGAGTTTTTCAGCGTAGATGCAGAAGATAAGGCCTTGCGTCCTATTCTTTTGAAAGAAGATGTAGAAGGTATTCCTTCTATGGTATTCTTTAAAGATGGTAAATTATTGGATCGCATCGCAGGTTATAAAAAGGCTGATGTACTAGAATCTTTGATCAATGAAGTGATTAAATAATTCCAATTAATAAGAACACCTATCTGGATAATTATAAATATTATCTAGATAGGTGTTTTTCTTATCAATTTTTTTGATATATATACATAATGTCATAGTTTTATGTAATTTAAAATGATATAATGAGTTAATCGAGATAATATATCTCTCAATAGTTATAGTTGATTAGGTAATATATACATATTGCTGCAAAGTTGTTGTAAGGAGGCTGTATTCCATGAAAAATCGTGTGAACAGTTTATGGACTCTCTTCCAAGAGAGACGTCTCAGTCGGCGTACATTTATGAAATCTTGCGTGGCGTTGACTGCTATTCTAGGGTTGCCACCTACTATGCTTGATACAGTTGTAAAAGCTGCAGAAACAACAGAATTACCTACTGTAATCTGGCTTCATGGTCATGAATGTACCGGTTGTAGTGAATCCTTTATTCGATCTTCTTCACCATTTACATCCGATGTTATCTTAAATATGATTTCTTTGGAATATGATGATACATTGTCTGCAGCATCTGGAGAACCTTTAGAGGAACACCTTAAAAAAATCATTGCTGAGAAAAATGGCAAATATATCCTCGCTGTTGAAGGTGGGGTTCCATTGGATGAAAATGGTATCTACTGTACAGTAGGTGGCCGTACATTTAAGGAATCTTTATTAGAAGCTGCTAAAGGCGCTGCTGCAATTATCGAGTATGGTTCTTGTGCATCTTGGGGCGGTATTCAAGCGGCAAAACCAAATCCAACAAATACAGTGTCTGTATCCTCTGTTGTATCTGGTAAACCTATTATTAAAGTTCCTGGCTGCCCTCCAATTCCAGAGGTTATGACTGGTGTAGTTATGCACTACGCATTATTTGGTCAAATTCCTCCTTTGGATTCTCAAGGCCGTCCTAAACAATTTTATGGCAATCGCATTCACGATACTTGCTACCGTCGTGCGTTCTTTGACTCCGGTTTATTCGTTGAAGAATTTGACGATGATGCATCCAAAGCTGGTTGGTGCTTATATAAAGTAGGTTGTCGTGGACCTCAAACATATAATTCTTGTGGTAACTTGCGTTGGTGGAATGGTTTGTCCTATCCAATTCAATCCGGTCACGGTTGTATTGGTTGCTCTGAAAAAGGCTTCTGGGATAACGATGTATTCTACAAACGATTACCAGATATTCCATTGGCAAACACCATTACTACAGCTGATACAATCGGTACAGTAGCTGCTGTTGGTGCTACCGCTGCAGTTATCGTACATGGTGCTGCAACTCTTACGCGTAATAAAATTCTTGATATGAAAGAAGAAAAACGCTTGAAAGAACAAGGCTTATGGGATGAAAAGAAACATAATAATGGAGGAGGTCACTAATGAAACGCGTAGTAGTAGATCCGATTTCCCGTATTGAAGGTCATTTACGGGTAGAAATAAAAGTTGATGAAGCAAGTGGTAAGGTAGAGGACGCATTGTCCTCTGGTACTGCTTGGCGTGGCATCGAACTTGTTGCAAAGGACCGCGATCCTCGTGACCTTTGGGCATTCGTACAACGTATTTGTGGCGTATGTACAACAACACATGCATTGGCATCATTACGTGCTGTAGAAGATGCACTTGGCATTTCCATTCCTAAAAATGCGAACTACATTCGTAATATCATGCATAGCTCTTTAGATGTACATGACCATCTCGTGCATTTCTATCATTTACATGCACTTGATTGGGTTAGCCCTGTAGCAGCACTTAGTGCAGATCCAGCTAAAACAGCTCAATTACAAAATGATGTATTAGCTACTTATAATGTAAGCGGTCTAGCACCAGCTGAAACAGCATCTAAGGATTCTGCATATCCTAAAGAATTCCCTAAAGCTACAACTGCTTACTTTACAGCTGTACAACAAAAGGTAAAGAAAATTGTAGAATCTGGTCAATTAGGCATTTTCTCTGCTCAATGGTGGGATCATCCTGATTACCAATTATTGCCACCAGAAGTTCATTTGATGGCCGTATCTCATTACTTGAACATTTTAGACCGTCAACGTGACGTAGTTATTCCTCATGTTGTATTCGGTGGCAAAAACCCTCATCCACACTATATTGTAGGTGGTATGCCATGTTCTATTTCTATGAATGACATGAATGCACCTATCAATACAGCACGTCTTGCTGCGGTAGAAGAATCTATTGCATTAGCCAAAGATTTGGTAAGTAACTTCTACTTGCCTGATCTATTAGCTATCGGCAAAATTTACGTTGAAAAAGGCATGGTCGATGGTGGTGGCCTTGCGAAAAAACGCGTTATGTCTTATGGCGATTATCCTGATGATACGTATACAGGTATTTCTGATGGCGATTACCATAAAAAATGTATCGTTCGCTCTAATGGTGTTGTAGAAAACTTTGCATTAGGTGTAGATAAAGCTACATTTATCCCATTAGAAGGTAAGGATTTCATGGATCCTCAATACCTCAGTGAAGAGGTTGATCACTCCTGGTTTGCATATCCAGATGGTACTAGCACACTTCATCCACTCGATGGTGTTACCGATCCTAAATTTACAGGCCCTAAATCTGGTACAAAAGAAAAATGGGAATATCTTGATGAAGATAAAAAATATTCTTGGATCAAGTCCCCAACTTTCAAAGGCAAAACAGCGGAAGTGGGTCCATTAGCTAAATATATCGTCGTATATACAAAGGTAAAACAAGGTATTATCACTGATCCAACTTGGGCTGAATCCATGATGGTTCGTCAAATCGATACTGTATCCCAAGTATTGGGTGTGCCTGCTCATGTATGGATGACAACAATGGTTGGTCGTACTGCATGTCGTGGCCTCGATGCACAAGTGGCTTCTAATATTAGCCAATACTTCTTTGATAAACTCGTAGCTAACATCAAAAATGGTGATACTACTGTGGCGGATACATCTAAATTTGAGCCAAATAAATGGTCTAAGGATGCTAAGGGCGTTGGCCTTGTAGAAGCACCTCGCGGTGGTTTGGGTCACTGGATCCATATTAAAGACGGTCGTTCTGCAAACTATCAATGTATCGTACCATCTACATGGAACGCATGTCCTAAGACAGCAGCAAATGAACATGGCGCATACGAAGATGCTATGATTGATACACATGTTAAGATTGCAGACAAACCACTTGAAATTTTGAAGGTAATTCACTCCTTTGACCCATGTCTCGCATGTGCAACCCATTTATACAATAAAAAAGGCGAAAAAATCGTTTCCGTCAATACAGATGCATTGTGTAAATAAAGGGTGGTGGGCTTATGTTAATACATACTGACAAAAAAGCGTATGTTGTATTTAGTTTATGGCTGCGCATATTCCACTGGACAATGGTGCTTTCCGTAACAGCTTTATTCTGGACAGGCCTTTATATTGGTGATCCAGGGTTTGCAGCTATTACAGGACATCCGGAACCAACGTTTGCCATTGATGGCTGGTTCGCTATGGAAACGATGCGCCGTATCCACTTCATTGCGGGTGTCATTTTGACATTCTCCTTTATATTCCGATTTGCTGGTGCACTTTGGAATCGCGGGGATAGATTATTGCCTAAATTCCGTCAAAAACGGTATTGGTATGGCCTTCGTGAAACAACATTGCACTATTTGATGATTCCACAAAAGCATGAACATCACTGGTTACGTAACTCCTTGGCGAGAACGGCATATATGATGGTGTACATCATGTTCTTCTTTGAAATCATCACAGGTTTTTCAATGTATGCTATGATTGATCCTAATGGTATTATAGGAACTCTTTTTGCACCGATTATTACGCTATTTGGTGGTGAATATAAAGTTCATATTATCCATCACTATATTGCATGGGGCTTCTTATTCTTTACCATTATTCATGTGTACATGGCATTCCGAGAAGATGTTATGGAAGAATCTGGCGAAGTATCCGCTATGGTTTCCGGCATGAAATATTATGCCCATGATCCTATCGATATTGAAGACCTTAACGGTAAACGCCGTCGTGGTGAACGCATCGATAAACCATCTGGTACTACATATCGTCCAAGCAATCCTGACGATCCACGAGAAAAGGAATTACAAGATGACTAATATATCCACTGAAGAACAATTTGGTGGCATAGAATACGCGGGCTCTGAGAGCCCGCGTATTGATTTACATGCCATTTATGATGATTATGAGAATTCTATTGTCGTTCTAGGGGTAGGTAATATTTTACTTACCGATGAGGGCCTTGGTGTTCATGTTGTAGAGGATTTGAAAGCTAATTATACTTTCACCCCTCAGATAAGCTTAATTGATGGCGGAACGATGGGCATGGAATTATTGACCTATATGCGAGGTATGAAGAAAATCCTCTTGATTGACGCCGTTAATGGTGGCGAAGCACCTGGCACAATCTATGAGTTCCCACATCGCGAATTAGAACAATATTTTACGGACCATATTTCTGTTCATGAAGTAGGCATGCAAGATATATTGCGCATTCGTGCCATTCAAGAAAATCCATTGGAAGATGCTATTGTTATAGGTGTTGAACCTGAGTCGTTAGACGTAGGATTTGAACCTAGCGCGCCTGTACAAAAGGCATTACCTGAGGTAAAAAAACGGGTTCTACGTGTTCTTCGTGAATGGGGCGTACAAATCGAACCTAAATAAACTAATACGTATATGTATAGATAAGAATAGATTGATAGGATGAGAAAGGAGGGGCACTATGATTGAAAATTACAATAATGTACGGGCCGTTCTAAATGAGTTACGTCAAGCACTAAAGCAGCTACGTGAAACTGGTGCAACCTATTCCATATATATTGAGAAGACTGGCCTTGCTGAAGAAGAGCAAGTAGAGGTGCTAGAAACTTTGGGGCGTGGACATATTACGATTACCTTCAATGAAACAGATCAACCTGTAGAATGGTATGAATCTCAATTTTCTGGCATTTGGATTGGTACCTATAAAAATGGTCGTGATGACTCAATCCTACATACGGTAGAGGTAGCTCGTTATCCTGAAGTAGTAGGTGCTTTTGATGAAGATATCATGACAGCAGAAGAAGATCTTACGACATGGATTGATGCAGCTGGACTATAAAACAAATAGTTTAATGCCTATACATATGATATGCGTAAAAGTGTATAAATGTAACAATTTAATAAATAGAGTGCTTATTAATAAGCATCTAAGATAAGAATGCAATATGAAGAGAATGAACCTCAAAATCCTGAAAAGTAGCATAGCTATGGGAATTATGAGGTTCATCTTCTTTATTGTTAACCTTTTAAATTTGCCTATATTGACTATTTAACGCTAAAATATAGAAGTAATCGACGGAGGATATATGTTAGTTTCAATTGTTGTACCTGTATATAATGAAGAAGAAAATATAGCTATTTTTTACAATGCCGTAACAAAAGTTATGACAGGTCTACCATATGAATATGAACTTATCTATGTCGATGATGGATCTACGGACTCGTCTGTTGTCGTTTTGCGCGAGATTGCAAAACTTGATACGCGAGTTAAGGTCGTGTTGTTGGCACGGAACTTTGGTCATCAGACTGCGTTGACATGTGGTCTTGATTATGCCAAAGGTGATGCGGTAATCACCATGGATGGTGATATGCAACATCCGCCGGCTTTGATTCCAGAACTGATACGTTTGTGGGAGGCTGGTTACGATGTGGTACGTACCATACGCGACTCTACGGAGGATGCCAGCTGGGCAAAATCCTTCACTTCTAAATATTATTATAAACTGATGAATAAAATGGCAGATGTTCCCATCGTAGAAGGGGGATCTGATTTCCGTTTAATGAATCGTAAGTCGCTAGAAACTTTGAAACATTTCCGTGAACACGGGCGTTTCTTGCGTGGCATCGTTGGTGCACTTGGCTATCGCCAAGCGGAACTTCACTTTGTTGCGCCTCCTCGCTTTGCAGGGGTTTCGAAATTCAGTGTGCGCAAAATGATTCGCTTTGCTCTTGATGGGGTAACGGCGTTTTCGCGCGTTCCATTGCGTGCGGCTTTGTATGTAGGTGTCCTATGTGGGGGCTTGAGTTTTCTCTTGATTCTACATTTGCTCTACGTTTACTTAACGGGTCAAGCATTAAACGGGTGGACCACCTTGGGCGTGTCCATATTATTTATCGGTGGTATCCAATTAGTTGGTCTTGGCATTATCGGCGAATACGTGGGACGCGTATTTGAAGAGGTAAAACAACGTCCATTATATTGGGTGAAAGCTGCTATAAATTTTGATGGTGAAAATCCAGAAATAGCTTATGAACCATCAAAAGCTGATATATTTATAGCCAATCAAGTACCTGGCCCTGAAGAAGATAAAGACTAGCTGTATTTGTTGGATGCAAATAGAGAGACGGTTAGTATATTTTGAATAAGTAAACTCACTTTGAAGTTTTAGGAAGGAAGAATATGAAGTCAAAATATAGTAAGAGTAAAATTGCGGCATTAACATTAACATTTGTATGTGCGACCACTGCGATGGCAAGCGCTACAACATTACAATATGGTGATAAAGGTAGAAACGTAATTGCTGTACAACAACAATTAATCAAACACGGTTATAATGCAACCGATAAAAATGGTGTGTATGGCAAAGAAACGAAATGGGCTGTACGCCTATTCCAACAAGATCGTGGTTTACCTGTAGATGGTATTATCGGACCTGCAACGTACAATGCGTTGATGGGGGCTCCTCGTACAACTAAAGCAGTACTATCCAATAATGCAGCTACAAAAGCAGTGGCAACAAAATCTGCTTTCACAAATCAAAATGCACAATCTAGACGTCTTGCAGGCCAAAACGTTAAGTTAAATAATTTGAAAAAGGTACAAACGCCAAACAATATTCATGCTATTTTGGCAGAAGCCGATAAATATCGCGGTGTTCCTTATGTATTTGGCGGCACTACACCAAGTGGTTTTGACTGCTCTGGTTATGTTAAATATGTGTTTGCAAAACAGGGTATTTCTCTGCCACGTTTAGCGGATGAACAATACAACGTAGGTGTTGAAGTTTCCCGTGCGAACCTCAAGGCTGGTGATTTAGTATTCTTCGAAACTTATGAACCAGGTCCATCTCATTCCGGTATTTACATTGGCAATGGTAAATTTATCAGTGCTACATCTAGCCGTGGCGTAGCCGTAGCGGATCTTGATACTGGCTACTGGGGCGAACGTTACATAGGTGCAAAACGCGTTATATAATATATGGTTTCTCCATGTAGAACCATTGGTGAACTATATATGAGCCATAAAAAGGGGCTATACGAATCAATTATGTTCTGTTGATTTGTATAACCTCTTTTTTGTATCTCTTTTTATGGCAACTAGATGGAATAAAGAATGCTAATGAAGGTTAATTATATCCGTATATATATAGGTTATAATAGATTTTCTATGGTTTTTACGTTATAATTAAGAGTAAATTATTTTAGGAGGAATATACACATGAAAGGTAATGAACTGCGTCAAGCATACTTGCAGTTCTTTGAAAGCAAAGGACATTTAAAATTAGATAGTTTTTCTCTTATCCCAGAAAACGATCCGTCTCTATTATTGATCGGGGCAGGTATGGCGCCATTAAAGCCTTTCTTTACAGGTAAATTGGTACCTCCTTGTCATCGTATTACGACAAGCCAAAAATGTATGCGTACTGGTGACCTTGAAAATGTAGGCCGCACAGCACGTCACCATACATTCTTTGAAATGCTTGGTAACTTCTCTTTTGGTGATTACTTCAAAAAAGATGCTATTCACTGGGCATGGGAATTTTTAACAGAAGTTATTAAACTCGATAAAAACAGATTATATGTCACTGTATATCCAGATGACCAAGAAGCATATGATACATGGCATAACGATTGTGGTGTAGAAGAAAGCCACATTACACGCCTTGAAGATAATTTCTGGGAAATCGGTGAAGGCCCTTGTGGACCAGATAGTGAAATTTTCTTTGACCAAGGTCCTGAACATGGTTGTGACGATCCTAACTGTGCACCAGGTTGTGATTGTGACCGTTACCTTGAAATTTGGAACCTCGTGTTCACTCAATTCAATAAAATGCCAGATGGTTCTTATGAGCCATTACAACATAAAAATATCGATACTGGTGCCGGTCTTGAACGATTGGCTTCCGTATTGCAACATTGCAAAACAAACTTTGAAACTGATTTGATTTTCCCAATCATAGAAGCTACTGCAAAACGCGCTGGTGTTAAGTATAACGAAGATCCAAATACAGATGTTTCTTTGAAAGTTATCGCTGACCATGCTCGTGCTGTAACTGCGTTGATTTCCGATGGTGTGTTGCCATCCAATGAAGGCCGCGGTTATGTATTGCGTCGTATCTTGCGCCGTGCCGTACGTCATGGCCGTTTGCTTGGTATCGAAGGTTTATTCTTAACACCACTTATCGATGTAGTTGTAGATATTCTTGGCCCTGGTATCAAATCCATTGCTGAAAAACAAGACTTCGTTAAACGTGTCGTTCAAAACGAAGAAGAACGTTTCAACCAAACATTGGAACAAGGCCTTGAATTATTGAATTCCTTGATCGATACATTGGCTGCCGAAAAAGCAACCGTCGTTCCTGGCACAGAAGTATTCAAACTATATGATACATATGGATTCCCTTGGGAATTAACAGAAGAAATCGCATCCGAACGCGGTTTTACAATCGACCATGAAGGTTTTGACGCTGCCATGAAAGAACAACGTGAACGCGCTCGTGAAGCTCGCGTAAAAGAAGATGCAAAGGTAGCTACACCAGATATTACATTCTTAAAAGACGAAGAACTTGTAGAAAATGAAGCGGAAACTGCATCCTCTGTATTGATGCTTGGTAAAGGCTCTGAACGTTTACAAACCGCTGTTGATGGCGATGAAATCACTGTTATCGTACGCACTACACCATTCCATGCAGAAGGGGGCGGTCAATTAGGCGATACAGGCTTCATCGTTGGACCTATGGGCAAGGTAGAGGTTCATAATACAAAACGCTTACCAGAAGGTACTGTATATCACATTGGTACTGTTGTAGAAGGTTCCATCTCCGAAGGCGATGACGTAACACTTGAAGTAGATACAGCTCGTCGTGCAGCGATGGCTCGTAACCATACGGCAACTCACTTGTTGCATGCTGCATTAAAACGCGTACTTGGAGAACATGTTAACCAAGCAGGTTCTTTGGTAACACCAGATTACTTGCGTTTCGACTTCACACATTTCTCTCCTGTAACACAAGAGGAACTGGATCAAATCGAAGCTCTTGTAAACGAAGAAATTCTTAAGGCCACAGATCTTGCTATTGCTGAAATGTCTATGGACGAAGCAAAAGCAAAAGGTGCTATGGCACTCTTTGGTGATAAATATGGCGACGTAGTTCGCGTAGTAGAGGTTCCTGGCTTCTCCGTTGAATTGTGCGGCGGTTCTCATGTAGGCAATACAGCTTTCATCAGTTCCTTCCGTTTAACATCTGAATCCGGTATCGGTTCTGGTGTACGTCGTATCGAAGCGATTACAGGTCGTGCCGCTCTCGATGCAGCAAAACATGATCGTTTGACTATCGAACGCATGGCTAGTGAATTAAAAACTAAACCTGCCCAAGTAGAAGAACGTTTGCACCAAGTATTGGCAGAGGCTAAAGAAACAGCTAAAGAATTAGACCAAATTCGCAAAGAGCTTTCTGCTGCAGGTGCTGCTGATATCGTAGCTGGTAAGGTTATGATTGGCGATGTAGCATTTGTTGCTGCGTCTGTGAAAGCATCCTCTATTGATGAATTGCGTGATTTCGCTGATATGGGCCTTGATAAATTAGATGGTTCTGGCGTAGTACTCGTAGGTGCCGCTATGGGCGATGACAAGGTAAACTTTGTATGTAAAGTTTCCAAAGATGTCGTCGGTAAAGGCGTAAAAGCTGGTAATATCGTTAAAGCAGCAGCTCAAGTAGCTGGTGGTAATGGTGGTGGTCGTCCAGATATGGCGCAAGCAGGCGGTAAAGAACCAGCTAAATTGATGGATGCCTTAAAAGCAGCTGGCGAAGCTGTTAAAGAAGCTCTTAACGCATAATACGTTCTATAGGTATATCTTGCATATGCTATAATAGAAACATACAATACATATATGTGGGCCACGTACGTGGCCCATTCATACAAAGGAGGGATACCCATGAAGGTTTCAGATGAAACTATGTTATTCCGTAAAGTAGACGATGAACCGATGACTGCCGAAGAGGTATTGACTCGCGTTTATAAATCTATTCAAGAAAAAGGATATAATCCTATCAATCAAATCTTAGGTTATCTTATCTCTGGGGATCCAGCGTACATTACAAGCTATAATAATGCACGTAGTGATATTCGCCGTTTAGAACGGGATGATTTAATCGAAGAATTATTAAAAGAATACGCAAAGGCTAAACAACTATAATGAGAATTATGGCATTGGACGTGGGTAGTCGCACCATTGGCATCGCATGTAGTGATGCGCTATTGATGACTGCTCAAGGTATAGAAACGATTCGTCGTACATCCTTAGAAAATGACTTTAACCGATTGCGTGAATTGATTTCAGAATACGAAGTGCATGAACTCGTAGTGGGCATGCCGAAGAATATGAACGGCACCAAGGGTGAGCGCGCTGAAAAAACGGAAGAATTTGTCGAAAAAATGAAGGCTGTCATCGACTTGCCTGTTACATTTTGGGATGAACGTTTATCTACCGTTATGGCCGAACGTCAACTCATCGCAGCTGATGTGAGTCGTAAAAAACGAAAGGGCGTCATCGATAAAATGGCTGCTGTCGTTATTTTACAAGGCTATTTAGACCGACTACAATTTAGTAAATCTTAATTCGCATAGATATCTAATGCGAATATCATACAGGTTCTTATATACATAATAAAGGAGGGAATACCCATGGTTGATCAAAATTACGAAGGTGAAATTTTCTATCTCGAATTTGAAGACGAAGATGGTAACAAACAATATTTTACAGAAGATGTAATCTTGAATCATGAAGGTCAAGAATACGCTGTACTTGTTCATGTACAAGATGAAGAACATGAAGGTCAAGATGATACATATATGATTTTGGCTCGCATCGAAACAAACGATGAAGGCGAAGAGGAATATGTTCCATTAGATGAAGATGATGAAAACTTCGAAGTATTGGTAAATATGTACGAAGCAATGGGTGAAGAAGAGTAATTTCTAAGCCCTCATAGACTCTAGTATAACGGTTGTTATACTAGGGTCTTTTTTGTGGTTCTATAATAAATGTTGGGGTGACACCACTACGGTGTCACTTCCAACATTATTTTTTTTGCAAAAAAAATAAGCATACAAGACTCACATACTTTACAATAAAAGTGTCAAAGTCCTAAAGAAAGGATGTGAGCTTATATGCCTACTACTGATTATACTGAATTTTTACATAATGTAAAACAAGAGTTTATTACAAACAGCTACGAATTGGACGGAACATTTATTTTTGACATAGAATTACCGGTAACACAACATATTTGCCCAAAATGCGGAGAAACTACAGAGCGTATTAAAGATTACCGCATACGTACGGTAAAATTTGGAAAAGTACAACGAGGACTATTAATTGGAAAATACAGACAACGTCGATATATTTGCCCTCATTGTAAGCATTCTTTTGCCGAGAATAATCCATTTGTACGAAAATATATGCAACTCAGTATAACCAATATTAAAATGCTATTTGATAAACTTACTGAAAGTTTAACCTATACTGCTATTGCTAACGAGTGTGATACATCTATTACTACAGTATTACGCTATTGCTCTATGATTACTATACCTAAGCCTAGAACACTACCTACTGTTATTGGTATTGATGAATTCAAAGGAAATGCAGAAGGCTATCAATACCAAGTCAATTTAACCAATCCAGATACACATGAAATATTAGATATTTTACCGAAACGTGATACGCAAGCATTAATCCGCTATTTTGCATCATTTAAACATAAAGATCGAGTACAAGTTAAGTTTATTGTAATGGATATGTCCATACAGTTTAAACGCATCATGGAGGCGCTATTTCCACATGCGCATATTATCTGTGATAGATACCATGTGTGTCGACTTGTGGATTGGTCGGTAGAGCGAGTGAGAAAGCGTGAGCAACATAAACTGGCTGCTTATTCACGTATGTTAAAACAGAATCGACGTGTGCTAATGAAACATCCAGATCATTTAACGGAAGCTGAGCACATCAAACTCTGTGAAATACTTCGAATATCTGAAGATATACGGAAAGCATATGCTTTAAAACTATCTTTCAGAAAAATCTTTTCAACCTATGGTAAACAAGGAATAGCTGCACATTTAACCCATTGGTTAGAATTAGTAAAAGCATCTGGTTTGAAAGAATTTAATAACTTCTTTACATCATTTCCTGCATGGATGACTCAATTAACTAATGCATTCTTACTCCCATATTCTAATGGATACACAGAAGGAACTAACAACAAGATTAAGGTATTAAAACGAATAAGCTATGGGCTTCGCCACTTTGGTAGATTTAGAGTACGTATTCTACTTTTGAGCAAAAAGAATGGCACCAACCATACATATGATTGGTGCCAAACAAGACTCGTAGGGTGAACACCCCAACATTTGACAGAGAGCCTTTTTTGTAATTGTAATCTCTTGTGTACTAATTGACTCATGGTTATTTGGTATGATAGATAATATAAAAGAAGAGATACATCGAAAGCCTTTAATATGGTATAATAAGATGATATACAATGGTTTGTAATAGAAAGGAACTCATCCATGAGAAAAGCCTTAAAATATGTTTCCGTAGGTGTTCTTAGCCTTGCGATTTTAGGTGGTGGTGCTTTAGGTGCATCCTATTTTGTACCAAATACCTTTAACGATAACGGAGGATCTCAAGTCCTCGTAATAGGCAAGGATGCAACAGGAACAGAAATTGCCGATATGCTCTATGAACATGGACTAATTCGGTCTACACAGGTATTTAAATTATGGTTAGCTCTTAGTGGAACCGGTTCAAAATTACAATCTGGTCACTACCAAATTCCAAATAAGGTATCGGTCCATGAATTAATTAACTTATTACAAGAGGGTCACGTTGAGTCCATTAAATTAACGATTCCTGAAGGGTATACTGTAGGGGATATCGCCATTGCTCTTGAAAAAGCTCAAATTATGAAAGCTTCCGATTTCTTGGCAGAGGCGAAAACATTCGTCCCATACCCATATATGAAGGGTACTAAACCGACTACATATCCTGTAGAAGGTTTCCTTTTCCCAAGCACTTATGAAGTGCCAGTTGGTGCTACGCCAAAGGATGTCATTTTGATGATGTCTGAGCAAATGAATCGCTATTTAACACCAGCTGTTAAAAAACAAATTCAAGCACAACACATGAGTATTCATGATTTTGTAACCTTAGCATCCATCGTTGAACGTGAATCATTATATGATGCGGATCGCCCAACTATTGCGGGTGTATTTAAGAAACGCTTAGCACATGGTATTCCATTGCAATCTGATGCAACTATTTCTTATGTTCTTGGTTATGCAAAGGAAAATGTAACGCTTGGAGATACGCAGTTACAAAGTCCTTACAATACATATGTAAGTAAAGGTTTGCCACCAGGACCGATTGCAAACCCAGGTAAAAAGGCATTAGATGCGGTACTTCATTCTGAAGATACAGATTATCTATACTTTGTAGCAGATAAAGATGGTCATAATCATTTCTCCAAAACATATGCTGAGCATTTGGCTGAGGTTGAAAAAATTTATGGTGCTGAACAAGCGAGTGCAGGCTCTTCTAATCAAGGTCAGGCTCCTGCATTGGCACAAGCTGGTCCTAACTATGACGTGGCGGCTACATCCGAACCTGATTATAACTATAGCTCTGCAGAGGCTGTAGCAGCAGATTCTCAATATGTAGATGTAGAACCAACATATACATATACACCGACAACTGTACCGGCAGCAACTCAAGTAACGCCAGCGCCAGCAGCACCGGCAGCGACTGAACAACCGGCTACAACATCATCGCCTAGCCAAATACCGGAAAGTATGCAACAAGTAATTCCACAGCAATCGGCACCGGCCCAATCGGCACCTGCAGTGGAAGAACCTCGTGTGATTAGACCTAGCACACAAACGGCACCTGCCTCTGGTAATACTCGCGGCGGTGTTGATAGATAATCAGCGTATCTAGATACTGTAAACTATTATATTATATTAGCTTGTCATATACGCACAGTAATTTGTGCGTATATGATTACTTTCATAGTCAAATATATAGCGGGAATTTATAATACATTTTATGGAATTAAATGAGATATTAAATGAGCAGCGTATTTACGCGATGATTAATAATGTACCAATCCTTCGGGAATCTGAGGTGCATTTATTTGAAGAATTGATTGGATTATACCGGCCCACCTCTGTGTTAGAGGTGGGCACCGCCATTGGTTACTCTACATTACTGATGGCACCTCTTATTGAACGAGGCGGAAAAATCACATCTATTGAATTGGATGAGGTTCGCCATGAGATGGCGAAATACTATATAGGTCAATCTGAGTATAAGGATCAAATTACGTTGATAAAAGGTGATGCGAAGGACGTATTAACTCAAATTAAAGGTGAATATGATCTCGTATTTCTCGATGGGCCTAAGGGACAATATCTTAATCAGCTAGAGGTCATATTGCCTCATGTGAAAGAAGGCGGCGTCATCCTTGCTGATAATGTTCTCTTTAGAGGCTATGTGCGTGGCGACAAAGAGGCTCCGCATCGATTCAAAACTATTGTTAAGCGATTACAAGCGTATTTAGCATATGTAGAAAATAAAGAATTATTTAACACCACCATTTACCCGATGGGAGATGGCATGAGTGTAAGTGTGTGGAAAGGACACAACAAATAATGGCAGATCATTTTATGGAATTGCTTTGTCCAGCAGGTAATATGGACAAATTAAAAATGGCTATTCGCTATGGTGCGGATGCCGTTTATTGTGCAGGTAAACGATTTGGTTTGCGTGCAGGTAACTCCAATTTTTCCGACGAAGAATTGAAGGAAGCCGTTCAATTCGTACATGAACATGGTAAGAAAATCCACGTTACATGTAATATCATTCCTCATAATGAGGACTTTGAAGGCCTTGAGGACTATTTGAAATTTCTTGAAAGTATCGGTGTTGATGCGATTATCGTGGCGGACATGGGTATCTTTAGCTTGGCTAAACGCGTAGCACCAGGCCTTGAACTTCATGTAAGTACACAAGCATCCACAACGAACTGGCATACTGTGCAAATGTGGAAAGAGCTTGGCGCAGCGCGCGTTGTAGCGGCTCGCGAAGTATCTGTAGCAGATCTTAAAGAGATGAAGGAACATGTAGATATCGAAATCGAATCCTTCGTACATGGCTCCATGTGTATTTCTTATTCTGGCCGTTGCCTATTGTCTAACTACATGACAGGAACACGCGATGCTAACCGCGGTCAATGCTCTCAATCTTGTCGTTGGAAATACAGCATTGTAGAATCCAATCGCCCTGGCGAATATTACCCTATCGAAGAAGATGAACATGGCACATACATCTTTAACTCCAAGGATTTATGCCTCATTCATCGCATTCCTGAATTGTACGAAGCGGGCATTGACAGTCTTAAAATCGAAGGCCGCATGAAATCCGTTCACTATTGTGCAACGGTAGCTAAGGTATACCGTACAGCTATCGATACCTATTTGAAAGAACGTGAAAACTGGTACGTTCGTCCAGAATGGATTGCTGAATTAGAAAAAATTTCCCACCGCCCTTACACAGATGGCTTTGCGAATGGTCGCCCTGATGAAAGCGCACAAAACTACGGGAAATCTACAAATACTCAATCCCATGATTTCATCGGTTTAGTGCTTGGCTATAACGATGAAGAAAAATATGTGGACCTTGAACAACGCAATAATTTCAAGGTAGGAGATAAGGTAGAATTTTGCCAACCTAAGGGTGAACTCGTAGAGGCTGTTATCGAAAAAATGACAGACGAAGATGGCAATCCTATCGACGTAGCACCTCATGCGCAAATGAAGGTTCGTTTGTATATGGATACAAAATTGGAACCATATTCCATGATGCGCCGCGAATGCAAGGTGAAAGCAGAGTAACATGGTAGATGAAAATACTATTGCAATGTCTGTACATGATGAAATGACATCTGATGAAGTGACACCTGATGAGACGATTCCGTTACGCGATAATCGAGAACCATTGATGCCGTCTCGTTCACTGTCAGGTTTTCCTGAACCGCCTTCGTATAGCGGTACAGGGGAGGAAGGATATTTGTACTTTCACATAGATCCAAAATATACAAATTATGTCAATCGCATCTTAGAAGGCTATGAATACGTAGGTGTTATGACTAGCCTAAACAAGTCGGGGCGCTGCATGGTGCGGTGTACACCGGATACGCGCAGTCTAGCTATCGAAATCCTATCGGGCTTGCCAGAGGTTACCTTAGAAATATAGTTCAATAACATCGATTAGAGAATTATCCAAATGTAGGAGAATAATAATGAAATTTAATGTATTAAAACGCGCATTAGTCTTAACAGCACTTGGTGCCTCTATGGCAACCGCTGCTTTTGCAGCGCCAAATGGTCCTGTCATGATTCCTCAACCAGGTACGGTTGTTGTGATTAACCATAATCCAGATGTAACATTTGCTGGCAATATTAACTTTGATGTTGAAAGCCAAGAAAACAATAATTTGAAAATTGGTTCTACTGTTGTACCAAATGTATTATATGGTGCCGTATTCAATAAGTCCGGTGCTCCTGATACAATTGTGCCAGCACAAACCTATGTATTTACAGGTGCCAAAGAAGTGCCTGCTGCGTTGACATCTCCTAGCGATGAAGGCAAACCAGGTGCAACTTGGTCTGTGGAAACTATTAAGAAAACTAAATCTGGCGATATTCAAGTAGCTAGCCGTGGTGTACCGGAAAAACCATTGGGCGTGCAAATGGAAATCATTAAAGATACTTTCACAATGGGCGCTATCGACAATAGTAAAACCGTACAAGGCCAAAACAGCAAGGGTACATTGTACATGACCGTGCCTAAGGATTTAAAACTCAATCCTAGTAACGACATTCCTGCAGATGTTCGTGAAACAATGCCAGCTATGCTTCGTGGCCGCATGGGCGAATCCATGATGGTTAACCTATTGCCATTGAACGATGAAGAAAAACAACAACTTCGCAACAACCCGCATAATGCGAATGCTATCGTATTTAACCGTGCTATGGGAATGGCGAGCAGCATCGGCAATTCTGCTAAACAAAGCAAAGTATATACATACATGAAAGACCATTACCTCAACATGATTATTGTTGCAAAAGATTACGACGATAATGGTGCTCGTGGTAGCGGCGTCTTGATGGTATCTAAACAAGACAATTCCGATGACGTAATGTTGATCCTATTCAAGGGTCCAGACATTACAAACTCTAAAATTGAAAAAGTAATTGGATCCATGCTATCTGCGCACTTTGAACGTAAATAGATAGTTCTTGGAAATACTACAGGCCTGTACTAATTTTGGAAAGATGTGTATTCGTATCTTTAGAAATAGAACAGGCCTGTACTAATTTTAGGAAGATGTGTATGCGTGCCTTTAGGAATAGAACAGGCCTGTACTAATTTTAGGAAGATGTGTATGCGTGTCTTTAGAAATAGAACAGGCCTGTACTAATTTTAGGAAGATGTGTATGCGTATCTTTAGAAATAGAACAGGCCTGTACTAATTTTTAGAGAGATGTGTATGCGTGTCTTTAGGAATAGAACAGGCCTGTTCTATTTTTTAGGAGGTACTTATATAGTTGAAATTTTTTAGGACCTATGATAAGATATCTTAGTAAAAGTGATGCAAAGGACATGATTCTCATATCCCTGTGTACCAGAGAGAGGCAGATGCTGGAAATGCCTTACACATATATTTGAGTTACCCCCTTTAAACTGATTTGTCGAACCTAAGTAGGCAAATACGGCCGCCACCGTTATCGGGCTTAATGAAGTGAATGAACTGTATCCTTGTGATGCGGTGAATTAACTAGGGTGGAACCGCGAATGATCTTCGTCCCTTGTTTTGTAGGGATAGGGGGTCTTTTTTTATTACAAAAATCCAGTCTATCCTAGATAATAAATTGGAGGAAATTAAAATGGCAGATGTAAAAATCATTTTACCTGATGGTAGTGCAAAGGAATACGCTGCTGGCACTACTCTTGGGGAAGCAGTAAAAAAATTGTCTAATAGTTTGGCTAAAAAAGTATTAGCTGCTAACGTAAACGGTGAATTAACAGACCTTCGCGAAGAACTCGTAGATGGTTCTGAAGTAGCTTTCTTAACATTTGAAGAAGATGGCGGTAAACATACTTTACGTCACACAGCTTCTCATGTTATGGCACAAGCAGTTAAACGCTTATGGCCAGAAGCAAAATTGGCTATCGGTCCTGCTATCGATAAAGGTTTCTACTACGATATCGATATGGAACATACTTTGACTCCTGAAGATTTGACTAAAATCGAAAAGGAAATGAGCCGTATTGTAAAAGAAAACTTGCCTATCACTAAATCTGTAATGTCTCGTCAAGAAGCTATCGAGTTCTTCAAATCTAAAAACGAAGATTACAAGGTAGAATTGATCGAAGACCTTCCTGAAGATGCTGTGATTTCTTGCTATGCACAAGGCGATTTTGTTGACCTTTGTGCAGGCCCTCACGTTGCATCTACTGGTAAGGTGAAAGCTTTCAAATTACAAAGCATTGCAGGTGCATACTGGCGTGGCGATGAAAAGAACAAAATGTTACAACGTATTTACGGTACAGCATTTGAAAAGAAAGAAGAACTTGATGCATACCTTCATATGCTTGAAGAAGCGGCTAAACGCGACCATCGTAAACTCGGTAAAGAACTTGGTTTGTTCGTTATCAAAGAAGAAGGTCCTGGCTTCCCATTCTTCTTGCCAAAAGGTATGGCTCTTCGCAACGAATTGGAAAACTTCTGGCGCGAAGTACATCATGATTTCGAATATGATGAAATCCGCACACCAATCATCTTGAATAAACAATTGTGGGAAACATCTGGTCACTGGGATCATTACCGTGAAAATATGTATACTACAATCATTGATGACGAAGAATATGCAATTAAACCTATGAACTGCCCAGGCGGTATCTTGGTTTACCAAAACGAAATGCATTCCTACCGTGACTTGCCACTTCGTTATGCAGAACTTGGCCTAGTTCACCGTCATGAATTGTCCGGCGCATTACACGGCTTGTTCCGCGTTCGTGCTTTCACACAAGACGATGCGCACGTATTTATGTTGCCTGAACAAATGCAATCCGAATTAATGAAAGTTATCGAATTGTTCGACCGTATCTATAGCCAATTTGGTTTGAAATACCATGTTGAATTGTCTACTAAACCAGACAATGCAATGGGTGATGATGCAATTTGGGAAGCAGCTACAGAAGCATTGCGTAACGCTATCGAAGCAAAAGGCATTGATTATGTTATCAATCCTGGCGACGGCGCGTTCTATGGTCCTAAACTCGATTACCATATCGAAGATTCCTTGGGCCGTACATGGCAATGTGGTACTATCCAATTGGATATGAACTTGCCTGAACGCTTTAACGTAGAATACATTGGTGAAGATGGTCAAAAACATCGTACTATCATGATTCACCGTGCATGCTTCGGTTCCATGGAACGTTTTATCGGTATCTTGACTGAACACTATGCTGGTGCATTCCCAACTTGGATGGCGCCTGTTCAAGTGAAAGTATTACCTATCTCCGAAAAACACGTGGAATACGCTAACCAATTGGCAAAACAAATGCGCCATGACTACGTTCGCGTAGAAGTAGACGACCGCAGCGAAAAAATTGGTTACAAAATTCGCCAAGCACAAATGGAAAAAGTTCCTTACATGCTCGTTGTTGGTGATAAAGAAATGGAAGAGAATTCCGTTAACGTACGTAAACACGGTGGCGACGAATTAGGTACAGTTCCATTCGATGAATTCTTCAACTCCATTAAAATTGAAATTAAAGAACGCAACTAATTATATAATTGTTGATATATCTGATTGTTTATCTATCATTTTTTGATGGATTTAACGATATTTGGTCAATAATAATTTAGTATAAAAAATCCTCTTATATACTGGACAGTTATCTTTAGATTTTATAATCTAATAGTAGCAGTTCATATATAAGGGGATTTTTCTTTCATTATAGTAGCGGGAGAAATTATAATGAACATCTTATTATGATTAGGTGGTGACCTTGTGTGGAGAAGTCAAGTTTAGCTTCAATTTTGCAACGTAAAAAAAACAAAAATCTTACGCTCGCCCATCGTCAATTATGGGGGATGATTGACTTGGTTTATAAAGATTTCTATGATAAAGAATCTAAAATCTATGATGCTGGCAATGTAACACGTGAAGAATTTTCTATTATTAAACATGTATATAAAACTAGGCATGTAGTAAATTATACGGAAATCAAAGCCTTGTTAAATAACAAACACCTTAGTCATGTGGGGTGGGTTATAAAAAATCTTGAGAAAAAAGGTTTAGTTACCACTGTAAAACATTGGAGCGACCAACGATCTCGGGATGTTATGCTAACAAAGAAAGGAATTCGTACCTATGAACGCATATCATCAACGCATAATAAGGTAATGGGGGCCTTGTTTTCTCAAATACCTAAAGAACAACGAGAACAAACAACAAGACTATTAATTCATATACATAATAGAATGGCAAAGAAACCTATAGCTAACTTTATTGATTCAGATTATATCCAATAAAAATAAATAGAACAGGCCTGTACTATTTTGGGGAAGGTGTGTATATGCGTCTCTAGAAAAAGAACAGGCCTGTTCTATTCTTAGGAAGGTGTATTAACGGTCCCAAGAAATGATACAGGCCTGTAGTATTTTAGGCTATCCCTATCCAGTGCCAGTATGTGAGTGCAAATACGAGCATCATTACATAGCCGATGATGGTCAAAGGAATACCTGTTGTCATAAATGTTTTTACGTCGAATGTGTCTGTACCGTAAGCCACCATACCTTGTGGTGAGTTTACTGGTAATACTAGACCAAAGCAGATGGCATATTGCATGATCATGGTTACGCCAATTGGATTGAGTCCTTCTGCATTATGACCTACAACGATGGAGATGACGATTGGTATCATCGCTGATGAAAGGGCGGTAGCAGAGGCAAATCCTAGATGGATTACGATGAGGAATGCAGCCATGATGGCAATCAACAAGAATACCGTAGCGGATTCTAAAGAGAATGCGTTAACGAATACTTGAGCGAGCCATGTGGCTGCTTTTGTTTTAAGTAAAACTGTACCGAGACCGATACCAGCACCAAACATAACGATGGAACCCCAGTCGATGTTTGGTTGTGCGAATTTCCAATCCATAATACCAATTTTAGGGAAGAAGAATAGGGCAATCGCTATGATTGTAGTAGTTGTAGTATCGATGGAATGTAATTTACCACCTGTAGCCCACAATGCGAGTAAACCGATGGAGATGCATAAGAGTTTCTTTTCATCGGTACTCATAGGACCAATTTCCTGACGCATCTTAGCGAGTTGAACATCGCCGCCGACGAGTTCTTTGAACTCTGGTTTAATTAATGCTTGTGTTAAGAAGTAGGCAATAATTACCATGATGATGGAAAATGGAGCGGCGGCAGTGAGCCAGTCAATCCAGCTAACAGATGTATTCATCTGTGTTTGCATAAATCCTACGGCCACAAGGTTTTGGGCGGCCGCCGTTTGAATCATGATGTTCCAGAATGTATCAGCCTGTACAGCGCCCACCATGAGAAGGGCCGCAACGCGGCTTTTACGTTCAATACCTAAGTTCTCAACGATACCGATGATAATCGGAGCGAGGCAGGCAATACGGGCCGTTGCACTTGGTACAAAGAAGGCGAGGATAAGGCCTGTAATAATAACGCCGAGATAAATGCGACTTACCTTGGTGCCGACGCTAGATAAAACGAGCATGGCGATGCGTCGGTCGAGGCCTGTTTTGCGCATGGCCACCGAGATAAACATGGCTGCACCAACAAGGATCATTGCAGGTGATGAAAAACCAGAAATGATGAGCTTTAATGCGTTGGCGGTGCCCATCATTTTAGCAGGGGCCTCAGGATTTGGTGAGAAACCGAGTAATAAGGCCGTAAGAGCGGTAATCATGGTCGCACTGACCGGATAGGATACAGCCGATGTCATCCATAAGATGATGGCAAAGGCGAGGACACCAATCATGCGATGGCCACCAGTGGATAATGTTTCAGGCGTTGGTAATAATAAAATGACGCCTAAAACAATAAATGCGAGAATAAGTCCGATATTTTGTGCTGTCGTACGACCCTTCGGAGGAGTCGCAGTATGCTGTGTTGTGTTAGTACTACTTACTGTACTCATAATAAACACTCCTTTCTGTAGCTATTATTATACAGTATTTCATAAATAAGTATGTGATAATATATAAGAATATTGTATACATACGAGGGTATCATTATAATTAAAATGAGATGTATGGACCTATACGAAATTCACAAACTTTGTTATACTATAGGAGTTGTAATAATAAATATATGGGAAAGTACAAGATTAGTGTTGACTTTCACCAGTCAATTTGTTATTATAATTAAGTAATTTATGAAGCAGAGGCCATCCGCCACTCACCTAATACCATGAAGTATGAGGTTACATATAGAGAACTCTATTCGGATGGTGTATGCCATCCGTTTTTTATTCTCTTGGAGGTGAAAGCTATTAGCAAGGATACACCACGCATTAATGAAGAGATTCGTGCTCGTGAACTTCGTGTCGTAGGTCCTGAAAACGAACAAATCGGTATTATGTCTGGCCGTGAGGCGTTGGCATTGGCTGAAGAAAAGCATCTTGATCTTGTGGAAATTGCGCCTAACGCTAAACCACCAGTAGCTCGCATTATGAACTACGGTAAATATCGTTATGAACAACAAAAACGCGAGAAAGAAGCGAAAAAGAAACAAAAAATCGTAACTTTAAAAGAAGTTAAGTTACGTCCACATATTGAAGACCATGACTTTTACGTAAAAATGAAAAACGCATCCAAATTCTTGGGTGAAGGTAACAAAGTAAAAGTAACTATCATGTTCCGCGGTCGTGAACTTTCTCACCCTGAACTTGGCATGGCAGTGTTGACACGTTTTGCTGAAGAACTCAAAGAAACGGCGTCTATTGAAAAAGCAGCTAAATTAGAAGGTCGTAATATGACCATGATTTTAGTAAGTAAATAGGATATTGGGAGGATTATAATTATGCCAAAAATTAAAACTCGTCGCGCAGCGGCTAAACGTTTCGCAGTAACTGGTACTGGTGAATTCAAGCGTGCAAAAGCTTTCAAAAGCCACATTCTTGAGAAAAAATCTCCAGCTCGTAAACGTAATTTACGTAAAGCTACATTGGTTGCTAAATCTGACTACAAACGCGTAGTTAAATGCTTACCATACGCTTAATCGCTAACTATTAGATTGATATATCGTAATTTAGGAGGAATATACAATGGCAAGAGTGAAAAAGGGCGTTACAGCTCATGCACGTCATAAAAAGATTTTGAAATTAGCTAAAGGTTACCGCGGTACTCGTTCTCGTTTGTTCAAAAAAGCTAACGAAACAGTAATGAAAGCGTTGTACTACGCTCGTCGTGACCGTCGTGCGAAAAAACGCGAATTCCGTCAATTGTGGATTGCTCGTATCAACGCAGCAGCTCGCATCAATGGCACAACTTACAGTCGTTTCATCGCTGGTTTGACTAAAGCAGGCGTTGAAGTTAACCGTAAAATGTTGGCTGACTTGGCAGTTAACGATGCAGCAGCATTCGCTAAACTTGTTGAAGTAGCTAAAAACGCTTAATAGCATACCATAACAAATTAAGGACTCTCTTTGGAGGGTCCTTTTTTGTATTGTGAAAGCCTCCTCTAGTACGATGGTAAAGAAACAATAAAAAGGAGATTTACTAGTTCATGGCGAAATACTCAGTATAGATATTTCGTTAACAAATCTCAGGTAGAGGAGGGATTAGTATGAACGTATTAAAGAAAGCTTTAGTTTTAGGGGCCGTAGGTGCTATGTTAGCCATACCAGGCTATGCAAAAGTTGTAACTGGTAGCCAATCAGATGCTAACTTAGATCTAAAATATCCACTAGTTTATACAGATCATGCTTATGCGCAACAGGCAATTAATACAGATATCGCAAACTATGTGCTAGAAGCAAAGGATATGTATTACAACCAACATATTTATAAGGTGGCTCAAAATTATAAGGTAACCTATGAAGATAGCCAAGTGGTTTCCATTCTATTGACGACCTATCATTACTATGCCGGTGCCGCTCATGGTATGACTAATACCAGAGGACTTGTATATAATAAAATAACAGGTCAACGTGTTCCTCTATACAATTATGTAAAAATCGCTAATGCAGAACAGTTGGATAGAGGATTACGATCTTATGTATTAGATTACTACACAGGTTCTCATACAAAGAGCCGTATTCCTCAAGGCTGGAGTGTAAAATATGTAACTGATAACTACTGCCTACGCGGTAAGGGTAATATCGATCTAGTTTACCAACCATATGAATTAGGACCTTATTCTAATGGGACTACCTATATTGGATTTACACCGCAATCTATTGAATACTTTAACCGCATGAACTCGTAATAAAGGTGGCGTTATATTGTTTGTTTTCGGACTGATGATTCCCCTAGGACTGTTGTTACTCGTACTGAGCATTAAGCATACTGTGAAAGTGTATACGGTAACGGCCATACATGATATGCCTTATAGAACAGATAAAGGGATATTTACTATACAAACAGCTGGTCGCTATGGTATATGGCTTAATGGTAATCGGTTTAAAAAAGCTCCCTTAGGACTATTTGGACTACAGCTTATTAACTGTGAAACGGAAAAGGAAGTCCCATTAAGAACTAGCTATATACCCGTTAGTGTGACTAAAGTAATCGACGTACGATTTGAACTCTATACATTTTATGCTAATCCGGGGACGTATCAGCTATTATTTAACGATAAGCCGAGTCGAATAGTAAAGATATTTGGTACGATTCGTCGCTATCTAATTAGTAGTGATGATGATTATGGCTCTTATTCCATCAGAATCTATCCTCATCAATCTATGATTTATTCGTTCCTTAGTATATGGGGATTTATATTTGGCGTTATCGCCGTGATGTGGGGGATAGCGGGATTGATTGTGCATTAATAAAATGTAAGATACTTTGAATTTTGTATTTTGCTATATAACGTAAAGTATGTTATATTATAAATACAAAGAGAGCCATCAACGTGTAGCTAGCGTTAGGCCCATCTACAAAATTGCAAATTTAGAATGCGCCTAACGTGTAAGCACTGCGAATGCTTTTATACGTTAGGCGTTTTTCTTACTCTATTTTAAAATAAAAGTAAGAATGGATACTGCTAGAGACAATATAGCAATGATGAGCATTACTTTTTCATAATTGTTCATAGCATCACCACCTTTCGGTGATGAGCCTAACTCACGTTGATGACTCTAGGTTCAGTATAAATAAGTGTCGACAATTTGTCGACACTTATTTAACCTTGTTTATGTTAATGTGCTATAGAGTTATGTATACTTATAGATGATAAAAGCCTATAGCACGAAAATCGTACTATAGGCTTCTGTCATGTCTAATATCTTATCTTCTGTATCCGCCGCATCCTCTAGTATTAGAGTTTGAACCGCAATAGTTTTGGTTGTTATTGTTGCATGGTGCATAGTTAGCATTGTTATTGCAGTTGTATTGTGTGTTAGTATTGCAATTGTACTGAGAATTATTGCATACATAATCGTAAGCAAATCCTGTGGACACTACAGCAGTCACGGCTAAAGCAGTCATGATGAGTATACGTTTAGTAAATTTCATAGTAATCACCTCCTAGTTTTTATACTTACATTATACTACTATAAGTCAAACGAAATATGATATTCTATACATATATACTATTTGAGAGAGTTTATGTGAAAGGAAGCATTATTATGATGAAACGTGTATTGATGGCTACGCTCTGTTTAAGTTGTGTTGCCTTTAGTAGTAACGCAATTGATATTAATATACCTGGTGCAGATCCGACGGTATCAAAAGATGCATATCAGAACTATCGTAAGACTGATGCAGATGCACAGCAAATGGAACGGGAGATTGAAAAGGATATAAAAACATATATGCCAAAAGAAGTGGTAGGTAACGGTGAATTAGATTTAAATGATGTCATTTATTCTAATCGTGAGTTGAACCATGCATTGGATTTTTCTTCATCCGTATTTATATTGAAAGAGGATGGGGCCAATGTAAAATTCACTATGCCATACTCGAGTCGATATGGGAATACTGAGAAGATTGCAGATGGTACACCTGCTTTCAGAAATGCAATGATTATGAGTCCCGACGGTATGATGGCTTATGAATTACGTCATCAACCAGCAGGCAATAATTGGGAGGATAGTAAGATTCCTTATAGCAAATTGACTGTTGATGATATGAAAGCTATCGCAGAGAAAACAGCTGGTGTATTTCGTGGTGATGACCATTCATTATATGCTGGTAAATTTACGTATCCTACGGTTGAAAAAGCGACATGGGATGTCACGTATGCTAAGGATGCACCAATGGTGGGTAGCCTTAATTTTACGATGAAGAATACACCGACGATTTCGTATCATGTGGGTTATAATTTTATGCCTAGAAAACAGTTTAGTGTGTTAAAAGCACAAGGTATTGATAAGGCTAAAGACATAATAATGTCCCCGTTGGTAAACTATGTATTACCATCCATTGAACCAGCGAAGGATATACTTTCAAAAAGTAAAGCATTAAGAATTAATGATTTTACATTCTTAACGCTAAAAACAAGTAAAATGATACGGGAAGATAAGAATGATTCGTACATGTATGTATACGATAGCAATCAGTATAGAGAAGGTATCATGGTGATGCCAGTTGAGGCTGAAGATATACAACATCCAGAGAAGATTTTCCCGAAAGCTGTACGCAGTATTATTCTAACTGACAAGTATTCCATGCATCAACCAATCCAATTTGCTACCGTATGGAATGATGCTATGTCATCCGTATATATGCAAATTAAGCGTCCTAAAACAACGATATATATGTTAATATCCCATGATAAACAATATGTGTACAATCACTTTATTATGACCTATAATACAAGCTCTTTAGTTGAAAAAGACTTGCGAGATATTGTGCAATATGTAGATACTAATAACAATAAGGACTACTATAACACATTCCAAAGTGGGCTTGGGGCTAAGATGCCAAAAGACATGGCGACGGTTGATATTAAGAATGCGAAATAATAGATAAGGTAAGGAATTTAAAAATACCTTGTGAAGTAACTCTCACCATCGGTTAGATTTTTTCATGTAACTATAGGCTCTCTGTTGTGAGGTATATACCTCGCGATAGAGGGCTTTTTGTGTGTGATAAAAGTTAAAAAAGAGCTCTATTTTTCTAGAAAATATCTTTATTTCTTATGCTAAAAGGCGTATACTATAGATAATAATATAGAACATATATTTGTATTTAAAGAAAGGAGGAAGATGTATGAGTGATGATGTAAAGATATTTGAAGGTAGTCAAATTCGTTCTGTGTGGGATAATGAAAGGGAAGAGTGGTATTTTAGTGTAGTTGATGTGATAGGTTCTCTGACTGAAAGCAATAATCCGCGTGACTATTGGTATCGTGTGAAAAAACGTATGTCAGAAGAAGAACGAAGTGAGTTGTCGACATTTTGTCGACAACTGAAACTTAAGTCGACAGATGGTAAGTCATATAAGACTGATGTAGCTGATATGCAAGGTATTTTTCGTATAATCCAATCTGTGCCTTCTCCTAAAGCGGAACCGTTTAAAATGTGGTTGGCTGAAGTTGGTAAAGAGCGTATTGATGAGATAATTGACCCAGAGCTAACTATAGATAGGGCTTTAGAATCTTATGCTCGTAAGGGATATAGCCGAGAATGGATTAACCAACGATTACAGGCGATTCAAGTGCGTAAAGAACTTACAGATACATGGCAAGATCATGGTGTTAAGGGTGGCAATGAATATGCTATCTTAACCAATGAAATTTCAAAAGCTTGGTCCGGAATGACTACTCGGGAGTATAAGGATTTCAAAGGTCTTAAAAAGGAAAATCTGAGAGATAATATGTCTACTACGGAGCTTATTTTAAATATGTTGGCAGAAACAGCAACTAAAGATATTGCAGAAGCTAAAAATCCACAAGGATTAGAGGAAAATAAACAGGTTGCTCAAGATGGTGGTTCTATTGCGGGTGATGCACGTAAATCGATTGAAGCTAGAACTGGTAAGCCTGTTATTATCTCTAAAAATGCTATAGACTTGGGGCGACTAATTAGTGATGTGGTGAAACATGATAGATGAACAATTTGAACGGATAAAACGAAAGCGTAATTGTAGAGTGCATTTTTATGCAGATTCTTTTCAGATATCTGATTGTACAGTAGCGCCAGTACACGATATACCTGATGCAATATATGAAAATCAGGAGTTTGATTTTTATGTTGAGTCTACCTATGATGTATATCTGCTCCGAATCATACATAGCCAAGATTGTGTTGTAAGTATTTATCCTGCAAAAGCTGAGGGAATCATATATATCGTAACTTCTATACCTGTGTCTAAAGATAATATCAAAGAGACTATTCAAAAGATTTTACATGCGTTGGAGAAATATGGTTTTCCGAAATTGAAGAATCCGAAAAGTAGTATTACATTTAATATATAGTGATGAAATAGGTCGTAAAGAAAATAATACCACATCATATAGGAATTTTTTGTCCCGTATGATGTGGTATTTTGTATATAATATATATATGACTGTATACATTATAGACTATTAAATCCCGTATTATAGATATGTACGTATATTGAAAGGATTATTTATGAAGTATCTTGTTTTATTTATTCGAATATTTGCTGATAAAGCCCTTCAGATTAAATTAAATATTAAACGAAACTGGAAGTTTTTCAAGAAAGAATTTAGGAAAGAGCCTATATTACATAAAAAAAGTAGAGTGTTTCGTAGAAATTTTGTAAAATATACTCGTTTATATCGCCTATTAACTGCTGAGAAACGATTGATAGAACTTGAGTTTATAAAAAAATCTGAAAAGTCACTTGATATTGTATATAAGGTTATGATGGTTATGCTTACATCATTTATTACTTTATTTATTCCTTTTCAAGTTAATGTATTTATATCAGCGCAAAATATAGATATATATGGGAGTATATTGATTACAGGGGTTTTAATTGCTTTAGCTGCAACTTTATTTTTACTTTTCTTTCTTGCATATTCATTTGGATCAATAAAACAATATATCATAGCATATATACTTCTTGCTGGATTATGGTTCTTAGTTCTTGTTTCACCAAGGTTAGAAAATAGTATTATTTATCATATCTCTTTGAGTACTTTGTCTATTATTTCTGTAGAGTACTTTATATGGCAGTATTTATCTTATAAAAAAGAGATTTTACTTGCACGAAGACTAGCGATACAAATAAAAAATAATGTGTAGAGTTACTTATATAAAGCATGTAATTGTAGATAATGTAATATCATATTTAATTATAAAGTCTAACTAATTCTATCAAACAAAGCGTACTTTAAAATTTGGATGAATAATTATATAATAATTACAAATGTAACATTAATTTGAAATGAGGCTTATATGCAATTATTAACAGTGGATATTAGCGAAGAAGGGATTGCTAATGATTCTGGAACGCTGTTGACAATTTTACTAAAAGATCGGACTACAAATAAAAATATTGTATGGGCTTCACCTTCTTATGAAGGTATGGGGAAGCCTTTTTGTGCTGACCAGCCTATTAAAAAAAATCTAATTATAGGTCCTTATGACTCGATTATTCAACCACGTGTTGAAAAGAATAAACGTAATCAAGAGCTACGCACTCGTAAACGTGGTGAAGTATTTACTCCACCTTGGCTTGTTGATAAGCAAGTATCTATTGTACTGGATGAAATAGGGGTCATTTCTTTTGAAAGCTTCATTGCTTTACGTTGGTTAGAACTGGCTTGTGGTGAGGGGCCATATATAGTAACTCGTTATGATTCTATAACTGGCGACATTATTCCTGTTGATAAACGTGTTGGTTTTTTAGATCGAAAATTGCAAAGAATAGCTGAACAATCAAATACGGAGAAAGAGTTTATAAAATGGTCTAAAATAGCTTATGAATCTAGCTATGGCTATGAATTACAAGGTGATTCGTTACTCTTAGCGCGTGAAAATTTGTTATTATCATTTTGTGAGCATTATGATTACACATTTGGTAAATTACCGACAATGAAGGTAATTAAACAAATAGCAACGATTATTTCTTATAATATATTTCAAATGAATGGGTTAACTAAGCAAACCCCATATTCAGATAATTCAAAGGGGAATATTCAACTTAATTTATTTGATGATGTAAATAATCAAGAACTGCAGGGGGATATGTTTGCATTTGTCAAAGACTGGGAAAATAAAGCGTTAGTATCTATGGATTCAATTTCTAAGGGAGATGAAATGATGAAATTTGATGTAGTAATTGGGAATCCTCCATATCAGGAAGAAGCACAAGGTACAAGTACAAAAGATATGCCTATATATCATAAATTTATTGATTCTGCATTTGAAATAGGGGAAAAAGCTTGTTTAATTACTCCTGCAAGGTTTTTATTTAATGCAGGGGGGACACCTAAACAATGGAATAGAGAATTTCTTAAAAACCCTCATGTTAAGGTTCCTTATTATGAACAAAATAGTGCTAAGGTATTTCCTAATACATCTATAAAAGGGGGAATAGCGATAACCATATTTGATAAACAGAAAGATTATGGTGCAATAGAGACATTTACATCTTTCGAAGAATTAAATTCTATTATGAAAAAGGTTAATGTAGTACCAGAACAATCATTAGCTGAAATTGTAACGAATCGTGGGGCGTATAGGTATTCAGATTTAATTTATAAAGATTATCCTGATGCAATGAAACGTGTTTCAGATAGACGTTTGGCATCTAATGCGTTTATAAAATTACAAGAGTTATTTTATAATGATATACCTAATGATGGTAATGAATATATTAAGATATTAGGCAGATTTGATAATGAACGATTATATAAATGGTTTCGTAGAGACTATATAAATAGGCCCATTAATTTAGATAGGTATAAGATTGTTCTTCCTAAAGCAAATGGTAGTGGTGCTATAGGTGAAGTTTTGTCTACACCCCTAATCGGGGAACCCCTAATCGGGTATACAGAAACATTTATTGCTATTGGGGCTTTCATAACTGAATTTGAAGCTAAAGCTTGTTTAAAGTATATTAAAGGTAAATTTTCACGTGCGATGTTAGGGATTTTAAAAATTACACAAGATAATACCAAGGAGACATGGCGTAAAGTTCCCATTCAAGATTTCACACCTAACTCAGATATTGATTGGTCTCAATCCATTGAAAACATAGACCAACAATTGTACAAAAAATATAATCTTTCACAGGATGAAATAGATTTCATTGAATCAAAAGTGAGGGCTATGGACTAATGGGGACAGAGATTAAAACAGGGAAGGTTGTAGAACCTAAAATCTATGCATATACTACACCACAAGTTACTACTAATGATGGGTGGATTAAGATTGGGTACACGGAACGGGATGTGGAGACTCGAATTCGTGAGCAAACCCATACAGCAGCTATTCGAACAGAAATTTTATGGAATCATTTAGCCGAATATGTAGACGGACCAGAAAAAGGGCTAAATTTTAAAGACCATGATTTTCACGGTTTCCTAAAGTTTCATGATATAGAACGTAGACCGAAAACAGAGTGGTTTTATTTTAATGGTACACCAGAGAAATCGGAAGGTTTATTTAACAAGTTTATTCGTCATGATGTATCCGGTTATCAACCAGGGAAAAGTAATGAATATGCGTTACGTCGGGAGCAAGACGAAGCTGTTACGAAAACAGCGGCTTATTTCACTAGTCATGAAAATAGCGAATTTCTATGGAATGCAAAACCTCGGTTTGGTAAAACATTATCAGCTTATGATTTAGTTAAACGATTAGGTGAAACAAATGTTATAGTGCTTACCAATCGTCCAGCTGTTGCGAATTCATGGTATGACGATTTTGTTCAGTTTATTGCGGGTAATACAGAATATAAATTTGTTAGCAGTACCGATTCTTTAAAAGACAGACCATCTATGAGTCGAGAACAATTTATTGAATATCTCAGTGAACATGATGAGGCAAAACAAATTGCTTTCATCAGCTTACAAGATCTAAAAGGGTCTAAATATTTTGGTGGAGAATACGATAAATTAAAATGGGTGGCCGATTTACATTGGGATTTAGTTATCATAGATGAAGCTCATGAAGCAGTAGATACACGTAAATCCGATTTTGCATTTAGCAATATACATAGACGTTGGACCCTTCATTTGTCAGGCACACCATTTAAATCAATCGCCAAAGGTCAATTTAGTGATGAACAGATTTATAATTGGTCATATGCAGATGAACAACAAGCCAAGAAAAATTGGGATAGCACGTGTGAAAGTGAGAATCCATACGAAGCATTACCTCAATTGAATATGTTTACCTATCAAATGTCGAAGATGGTTTTAGATGTCATTAATGATGGTGTAACTGTTGATGGTGAAAACTATGACTATGCATTTGATTTGAATGAGTTCTTTGCTACTAATGAGAGTGGTGAATTTGTTCATAAAGAAGCAGTTGTTGCGTGGCTTGATACTTTAACACATAATGAAAAATATCCATTCTCTACAAAAGATCTACGTAATGAATTAAAGCATACATTTTGGATTTTAGATCGTATAAATTCAGCGAAGGCACTTAAGAAGTTACTAGAAAATCATCCAACCTTTGAAAATTATGGAATTGTATTAGCTGCAGGTTCAGGTAATGCTTATGAACATAATAGTGATGAGGGAACTGAGAATCTTCGTTCTCTAGCGGCTGTTCGTAAAGCTATAGCAGATCATGAGAAAACAATTACGCTTTCAGTAGGACAATTAACAACAGGTGTAACCGTACCTGAATGGACTGGTGTAATTATGCTATGTAATATGAAGTCACCAGCTCAGTATATGCAGGCTGCTTTTAGAGCACAAAATCCATATTCTTGGACAGAAAAAGGTAAACACTATAGAAAAGAACGGGCTTATGTATTTGATTTTGCACCAGAACGTACATTGATTATTTATGATAAGTTTGCTAATGATTTATCTATGGTGACTGCTAATGGGCATGGTACGACTGATGAAAGAAAAGAGAATATCGGTGAATTATTAAACTTCTTCCCTGTTATAGCTGAGGACTCTTCTGGTCGAATGATAGAAATTGATGCGGCTCAGGTAATGACGATTCCTAAGCAAATTAAAGCCCAAGAAGTTGTTAAACGTGGTTTTATGTCTAATCTTCTATTTGATAATATTGCTGGTATTTTTAGAGCGACTCAAACTGTTTTAGATATTCTAAGTGAGTTGCCTGAAGCATCTCAAGGTAAAGTTGTTATGGGAAACGATGACATAGATATTGTTGATGTCGATTTAGATGATGATGATAATCCAATTGTTTCAGATGAAATCGTTATTAATAAACAAGAGGCTTTATTTGGAGATAAATTACGAAGTTCAATTGCAAATATTGAAAATACAATACGTAATGAAGATTTAAAACCGACATTGGAGGATATGTTATCTCGTGTGACTGCACCTGTTATTACACCAATTGTTCAGGAAATGCAAGAAACGTATGGTCTTAAAAATCGAGCAGCACAACGAATTGAAAAAGATATTAAAGATGCTATTAAGACGGTAGCCGAAGAAAATGATAAGGCACAAAATGTTGCTATTGCACATAAAGAAGCTGAATATAAAGAGAAAATTGAAGCTGCTACATCAGATGAGGAAAAGCTAGCGATTGAAACCGAACGAGAAGAAGCAATTAGTGCTGTAAAAGTAGAATATAAAGATAAATTTACAAAAGATATTAGTACAACATTACATGAATTGCCTAAACAAATCATTAAACAACAGGAAGTAGAAGCCTTACAAAACCGAATGAATAGTGATGAAGAAAAAATTCGTGGTCATCTACGGGGCTTTGCTAGAACAATTCCAAGTTTCCTTATGGCATATGGTGATGAGCAGCTTACATTAGACAATTTTGATACCTATGTAGATGGAGATGTTTTCTATGAAGTTACTGGAATCACATTAGATCAATTTAGATATCTACGTGATGGTGGAGATGACTTCAATGGTCATTTGTTTGATGCTCCAACATTTAATGAAGCCATACTTGAATTCTTACGTAAAAAAGCAGAACTTGCTAATTACTTTGAAGATAATAAAGAAGACATCTTTGATTACATTCCGCCACAACAAACAAATCAAATCTTCACACCTAAAAAAGTTGTAAAACGAATGGTAGATGAACTAGAAAAAGAAAATCCTCATATTTTTGATGATCCAACTAAAACCTATATTGATTTATATATGAAATCTGGATTATACATCGCGGAATTGGTTAAACGTTTGTATAACAATGAATCTATGAAACAACAATTCCCAGATGATGCGGCAAGATTGAAGCATATTCTTGAAAATCAAGTGTATGGATTTGCACCATCGGCTATTATCTATCGGATTGCTACAAACTTTATCTTTGGGCCAATTAGTGATGATGTAAGTAGAAAGAATTTTGTACAAGAAGATACGATACCTTATGCTAAAGAGGGGAAAATCGGGAATCTTATAAATAATTATTTTTAGTAAATACTTTTATTTATAGATATGAAAGTTTTTAGGGGAGTATAAAATTATGAAAGATGATGGTAAATTAATACAATTTGGCAATTTTAATGTTACTTTTTTTGAGGATAATGAAGATAAACCCATGTTATCTCATTTTGAGGATATTATTTATCCTGCCTTTAATTCTAATATTGAACGGAAAATGAAATCAGGAATATATTCTTTAATAGATGTGTCTATACAAGAGGTTGATGGGGAAATTGTTTTAGCGGGATGTCTAATAAAGAATACTAAATATGAAGTTTATACTACCATGGAAAATGGTTCTTTAGAGTTTGATAGACATAATGTATTAACATGTCCGTTTTCAAAATTTGTAATTTTTTTAAGAAACCATAGGATGGTCCTTGTTAAAAATGAAAAAAATAGTCCTGATTTAAGAAGTTTTAATTCGAGTATTGGCTATATAATAAATGAATTTATTAGGAATGAAAATAAAAGAAGAAAGAATAATAAAGTTAGCTCTACAACTGAGAATCTAAAACCGTTGCTTTTACCAAGTGCAACAGTTAATATTGTTGGTCTTCCCAAAGATAGTCAATCTATTATAGAAAAGCTAGATGAATTAAAGAAGGTAAAACGAGTGGTATTAAGATTTTTCCCCTTAAATAATGATATAGATACGACTGAATTCACTAAAGCAATTAGACAGATGGCATTTAATACGGATACAAAGAACAGTTCTTTTATTTTGAACTCACCAAAAAAGAATATTGGAGTTGCAAATTTATTAACTCAGACAGAAGGAACTGTTGCCGCTAATGTAGAAGGTATTACGGAGGATGGAGAAAAGGTAAATATAAAAAGTAATGATATTGCAATGTCTACATATTTACCTTGTAAGGATAACCTTATGGATTATAGTATTGCTAAAATAGTTTCATTTGTTCGTAAAGCTAAAGTTAAATTAGTTACCAGTAATGAGAATAATAGTATATATGAGTCATTTCTAGAACGTATTAAGAAGTTGTTATGATTAATGGAGATAGAGGTATGAATGAAGAGCTTTGGAATAAAAAGTTAAGAGAATTTTCTAGCTTTAATAAATCATCAATAGTGGCACTAATAAAAGCATTTTCTATATTATCCGTTAAAGGCAGGCATAAATGGAATTGGGTTTTACCAATAATTATCTCTAGTTTTATCGTTTTATTTAATAATTTGGATTATCATAAGACTTTTAATAGCGTAATTGAAAGTATGTTACCAATACAATTGGCTATTTTTGGTATTATATTTACACTGTATTCTATTATTTTAGTTTTTTTTAGTGATGCTTTAACAATTTTTTTGATACGCTTAGAGAAGGAATGTAAGAATGATGCATTAAATTCATATATTGGATATTATGGTGATTTATTGTATGTCTTTTTCTCAAGTATTTGTATTAGCCTGATAGTTAAAATTGGGTTAATAAGAATAGAGGAGTTTTCTTATTTATACTTTATAAACTATGTTGAAAAGATTGTCGTATTTTTATATTTAATCTTCACTTTTCGATGTATTATGGAAATATACTCATCAATTTATAATACTATCAATTTATTTAGTTTAAGTATGTACGTACGTATATCTGATTTAAAAGATAAAAGAGATCTATAAGGTAGTGTCTGTAAATGATACTCTAAGAATGTACAAAAATGATGATATAAAATATAAATTCAATTATTTGCTTGAAAGAGTCAAATATTAAACAAGAAAAAACTACAAAGTAGAATAGATAATGTATTGGAGTTAGATGATTTATTAAGTTTCACACATGGCTCTTATGTAGCCCGATAGGAGTAATTAGCATGTCTACATGGTCCGCTATACGACATAAATTAGAAACAAAATATTTAGCGCTTAGCTTGCGAGGCCATATTCAATATTTTGCTACTTCGTATAGCAAATCGCCTGATCATGAGGGCAGGGCGGCTATTAGATATAATGGGAAGGAAATTATAAAGGGTAATTATTGGAATCAATATGTGAAAGCGCATCTATTTCCTAAAGATGATACATATGAACAGAGAATGCATGAAGGATTTCCGTTTATAGACAATACAGCATTAGAATTAGGCGTATTTGATCAGCGGTGTTTTTATCAGGCTTTTGATGAATTTGATAACCAAAGTATTGATAAAAGCCTATCTAGTGACAATCTAATTGTACGTATTTTTGCCATTTTAGATAGACGTGTAGGAAAACGTAGACTCATTTCTATGAGAAATTTTATGGAGGATCAACCCTCTGTATTTCAAGAGCTTTATGCTATTCGTGTACACTATGAAGGTTTGTAAACAAAACACGGAAGGAAATTGTTCAATTCCCTTCCGTGCTTAGATATGATATAATTTATATCAAAGTGAGGCATAAATGGTTTGGACGCCAAACTTCGCTTCTGATTTTTAATATTGAAGAAACGGTCTGACTCTCAATGTCGGGCCATTTTTCATGCCACGATTAGCAAAGGCTGGACCCATTTAGAGGCCTCAAGCCCAATATAGTCTTGTTAATAACAAAAGTAAATAGATTAGAGGTTCCTAATAGTCACCTAGGTGACCAATAGGAACCTCTTTTGTTATCATTTTATTACTACATAAGTACATTACAATATACAAAATATAGTTAGTGTGTATTGAGGAAATCTTATGTTTAGAAAATCTTTGTTATTCGGTGGTCTGATTGCTATACTGTGTTTGAGTGGTTGCAGCAATGCTAATGAGTTGCCTGGGTATAATGCAAAATCTAAGCATTCTAGTGCTGATTTTTATAAGAATGATTTGATGGATAGTATTCTTAATGAAAAAATCTATAATGCTACTAGTGTTACGGAGATTAGTGATGCGGCTAGATTACTATATCGTGTTGATGAGATGAATGCTGAGCAGCGTAGAAATTTAAACTATTCTATGTGGCGTGCCCAATATAATGCTGTAACCGAAGTCCATATGCATATTGATAAGGGCGGGCTTTCCTATACACTGCCTTTTCCAGCTTTCAAAGGTGGCACACAATCTGCCTCTATTCCAAATGTGAAAGATACTAATACATTGGTGTATACATTTAACCATCCTTTTATTTATACTAGTTTAGTTGTGGATAATCATCCGTATGAGCAAAGTGCTCAGTATTTGGGCAAACCCTATAATGAATTAAAGCAAGGCTATGTACGTTCTGCATTGCAGGAGCAATGGTCACATATGAATCAAGATATGTTTGATATATCCAGTATTGATGATAGTACTTTCAAAGGAGAACGGATTATTAATGGCCGCTGGAGTACCATGAAAACTAAAGGCGATCCTACCTTTGTAGCGAATGATATTTCTTTTGCCTTAAATAATGAGCCTGATACGCAATATGTACTTACCTTAATGGTTAGAGAGGATGGCGAACGAGGTATTGGCAAACGGGGCATCGAGGACATTATCGCTAATTACATTGTGCCTAATATTACTTCATTAGATAGGTTAAATAAGGATAGTCATTTTGAAAGCTTTAATAACTACAATTATCGTGTGTTAAATGATGCCGTTGAGGAAGCATCCGGTAATGAGCATATTAAAATATATAAGGATCCTACAGGTATTTCGCAGATGATAGAAGTATATCCTGTTGAGCATAAGGGGGAAATCTGGGCTAATCTTGTTGACATTGTCACAATCTCTGAAGCACAGTTAAAAACTAGAAAGAATATGCGTAGTGGTAGCCATACGTATATATGGAATGATGGTGTTCCTGGCGTGCTGGTAACATTTGAATATGAAGATGGTATTAGTGAGTGGCGATTTAGCACGCAAGATGCACATAATCTTTATATACATACAATCTATTATAAATATGATGAGAATCGAAAGACTTTGCCAGCACTAGCAGGAATCGCCTCTGATGCGAAGATTTCAAACTTGGGTGATACATATAAGGGCGAAGTAGATTTTTTATGATATAATTGATATCAAAGTGAGGCATAAATGGTTTGGTCGCCAGACTTCGCTTCTATATTGATTTAATTGAAGAAACGGTCTGACTTCACAGTCGGCCTTTTTTCATACCAGTAATTTTAAGGAGTAAACATGTCTACGTGGTCTGGAATACGGCATAAGTTAGAAACAGAATATCTTGCTATCAGCTTGCGAGAGCATATTCAATATTTTGTTACCACTTATAGTAAATCGCCTGATCATGAGGGGCGGGCTGCTATACGATATAATGGTAAGGAAATTATAAAAGGCAATTATTGGAATCAATATGTGAAGGCCCATCTGTTTCCTAAAGATGATACCTATGAACGAAGAATGCATGAAGGTTTTCCGTTTATAGACAATACAGCACTAGAATTAGGCGTATTTGATCAGCGGTGTTTTTATCAGGCTTTTCAAGAATTTGACAATCAAAATATTGATAAAAGTTTGTCTAGTGATAATCTAATTGTACGTACTTTTGCCATTTTAGATAGACGTGTAGGAAAACGTAGACTTATTTCTATGAGAAATTTTATGGAGGATCAACCCCCTGTATTTCAAGAGTTTTATGCTATTCGTGTGCACCATGAAGGTTTGTAAACAAAACACGGAAGGAAATTGTTCAATTCCCTTCCGTGCTTAGATATGATATAATTTATATCAAAGTGAGGCATAAATGGTTTGGACGCCAGACTTCGCTTCTAGAATTTAATGTTGAAGAAACGGTTTAACTTCACAGTCGGGCCTTTTTTCATGCGTTAACTCACCGCCAATCCTCGAGTTGATTAGCAAAGATTGGACCCATTTAGGGACCTCACTTTAATAATATATCGATGTCAGTTGTAAAAGTAAATAGATTAGAGGTTCCTAATAGTCACCTAGGTGACCAATAGGAACCTCTTTCGATTTGTATTTAGTTCGGGGGATTTTAGTCGTGACAATTCACTTACAACTTTTATAATACTAGAATTAAGTATTAGTTATGCAGCCCTCGTCTGCTGTATATTTTTAAGATTATAGCAATAACTGTATTTAATACGAATAGAAGAGCAAAGCATACTAAGGCTGTAGTATAGCCATATCCTGCTTCGTGAAAGTATGATACGAGCATGGGCCCAACGATGCCTGCTAATCCCCAAGCAGTTAGAATGCGGCCGTGAATAGTAGAAAGCTGACGTATACCGTAGAGGTCGGCAAGATAAGCTGGCATACATGAGAAACCGCCGCCATAGCAGGTGATAATGAGAAGGATTAAAATTTGGAATGTTAGAGTACTATTTGTTTGAGAGAGTAAATAGAATGCGATGATTTGTATAATAAAGAATAGTATGTAAGTTTGTGCCCGTCCAAAGTAGTCAGAGATAGTAGACCATGCAATGCGACCACCACCATTGAAAATACCGATGATACCAACCAGCGATGCAGCTGCTGCAGGTGTCATACCAATGGTTTCTTGTGCCATAGGAGAAGCTAAGGATAGAAGACCTATACCACAGGTAATATTAACAAAGAAGATCCACCAAAGGGCACCAAATTGCCAAGTTTTCATAGCATCATTGGCTAGCATGCCATGGTTATGAACATACATAGTGGATTTATCTTTCATAGTTCGAGGTGGTTGTTTTTGTTGAGGTGCTTTCAAATAGAGAGAAGAGGCGCCCATAACTACGAGATAAATTATGCCGAGGATAATGAAATTATTTACTAAGCCTACCTGAGCTACAAGGAACTGCATAAGCGGTCCTGCAATGAGTGAAGCAAAGCCAAATCCCATAATGGCTAATCCCGTAGCAAATCCTGGGCGATTAGGAAAGTATTTTACGAGCGTAGACACTGGTGTTATATAACCAATACCTAGTCCGATACCACCGATGATACCATAGAAGAGATAGAGTAAGGTAAGATTATGGACACTAAGTGCATAAGCAGTACCTAATAGGCCTGCCACCCAGAATAACATGGAAAGAAGTCCGCTTTTCTTAGGACCTATTTTTTCTGCAAAAGATCCTAAAAAGCCTGCAGATAATCCAAGCATCAGAATAGCTAAGGAAAAGGTCCATGTTGTTTGTGACATAGTAAAGCCCATATCTGCCATGATAGGTCGTGTAAGCACGCTCCACGCGTACACACTACCGATGGATATATGTAGACCAATAGCTGCTAGTGCAATAAGCCAACGATTTCTCATAAGAAAACTCCTTTCATATAGGTGAAATGATTAAAGATTTGTCCAGCATATTTGCTATGAAAGAACAAAAAAAGACCGTCTGAACAAAATTTTGCCCAGACGGTCGGCTATCACACGATGTGTGCTACTGTGCATGTAGTCAATTCTACTTATCCGTCAGCCCAGTAGGAATATATTACCAATATAGCAAGTGAGAGAATATCTTGTCGGTGATGTAAATCACTATCGTATGCATCATGAAAATTTATAATTGAAAACAGAGAAAGAAATCATATGATTCCTTTCCCTGTTTAAATATGATATAATTTATATCAAAGTGAGGCATAAATGGTTTGGTCGCCAGACTTCGCTTCTAGATTAAAAAAATTGAAGAAACGGTCTGACTTCACAGTCGGGCCTTTTTTCATGGCCTAATGCTGTGAAAAGCTAGCTTTAGCTAGATGTCAATTCATTTAGCTGCCATAATAATGGTCGCTACAAGTATGCCAAAGGAAATCATCAATGATAACACTTTGTATGTACTCATATTGATCACCGCCAATCTCTAGAAGATTAGCAAAGGCTGGACCCATTTAGAGGCCTCAAATTTAATATAGTGCCGTCAATTATAAAAGTAAATAGATTAGAGGTTCCTAATAGTCACCTAGGTGACCAATAGGAACCTTTTGCGTTTTGTAATCGTATTCATAATTGTTTTCTTATTATGTTACAATACAGTTAAAATTACTTTTTGGGGAGAGATGTATATGTTAAAACGATTATTATTAAGTGCTATTGTATTGAGCGCTATTAGTGTATCTAGTTATGCTGTTGATGTAAATATTCTCGGTGCAGATCCAAGTATTTCGCGTGATACATATGTACAGGCGGTATATACGACTGATAAAATTGAGGCTACTTATGATGAGCGATTAAAAAAGAAGGCGGATTCATTTTCCGCTGATTCTAAAGAGCGCTTTAATCAAGAGTTTGGTGTAGTTGTAGATGACGATGCAGTAGAAGCCTTAAAAAATGAGATTTATACTATTGAGCGCCGTAAGTTTGATGGTAACACAGTAGTGAATTTACATAATAAAAAGGGCGGCCTATCAGTAACATTACCATTTAGTGCAGTACAAAAGGAGGCATTACGTGATTTTCCAGATGCAACGGTTGGGTATTTATTTCAGTCCCCAATGATTGTTACTGCCATTATTGAAAATGAAATGCCAGATCCTCCTGATAAAACAGATGTGGTTTTTAAATATGATGGTCTTAGTAAAAGTTACTGGAGAAAAACAACTCTTACTGGTGCTGTAGATATGGACATTATTGCTTTAAATTTTGAGTTGAGTAAGCATCCTAAGCAAGCATATAATGTTATTCTGTATCCTCGTGTAACGGAGAGTGTCACATCAAATGATATTAATACAATAATGGCAAATTATATATTGCCTTCAATTCATTCTCTTCAAGATTTAGATGACTATAGTAGAGTAGAAAACTATAAGAGCTATTCTTTTAGAGTCCCTAAAACAGCCGTTAAAGAAAATAACTCCAATGTTAAGATAGATGGTGTAACTTTCATAGTTGATAAAGATATAAGGCAACAAATTTTGATTGACCCTGCACGTAAACTGGAAAAGGGTATATTTAGTTCATTTGACGAAATTGATTTGTTACATAAAATTGATAATAAGACTGCAGAGTTCTTTGGGTTTCCTGGGTCCCCAAAGATTACCAAAGGTAGCCATTCCTTTGTTTGGAATGATGGTGTGCCAGGTTTATTACTAGATCTTGAATTAGATAATCGACAAGGTATATTTCTGTTTATTACTTATGATGACAGTTTTAAGTACCAAAATTCAATCCAATATCCCTTAGATCATGGTGCATATACTAAGGCGCAGTTACGAAAATTAATTACAGATGCAACATTATCTGACACTGGTAATATGTATCAAGAGGATGTTTGGTTTATCTAATCCTTATTTTTTATTTTATAGTAAAAAAGGTCCTATTTATCATTCTGAATTTTGGCTTTTATAGATTTATTTCAATAATTTTTTACTATATAATGAAATTATTATGAGATGCACGTGATATGAGTTATTTTATTGTAGCCAATTCGGTAATTAAGGCGCTAATAATTAGATTTTTTTATTGAAAGCGGTGTCCTAGATGAATGTAAATCATGCGTTATTAATATTTAAATCTGCATTAGAATATGCTGATTTTAAGGGAATTAATAATTTGTTAGCAGACAATTGTCAGTATATTAATGTTGAGAGGAATATATTAAAAAATGGAAAGGTAGAAGTATATGATTTTCTAAATTCAATGGCAAAAAGGACCAGAGATGAAAATGTAGCCGTGTATGCACATATGATGACACTTGGAGGGAAGACCAAAGAAAAAGAGTTTTTTTATGAAGGTCAAAGGGGGCTCGCTATTGCATACAATGAAATAGACAATTATGTTATTGGTATGTTTATTGAGTTAGATTCAAATAATCTTATTAATAAAATTATTGTTAGTGATGAAATTCCGAGTTTTAGACTTGATAAACATCGTGCTGAATATAATTCCCCTCCTATAGATTATACTTTTTATAAGAAGCCTGTTGATTTTTTGGATTGGCTTACGGCCATTAGTATTTGGTTAGAAACTGGATATATAGATGAGCATTCTTTTTATGATTCACTTGCTGATGAGTGCTGTGTACATTTTCAAAGAAAAAAACAAGAACCTATTTTGTTGTTAGGTAAGGAAGAAATTATAAATGACTTTGATAAGATGATGAATTTATTTTTCTATACTATGCCCCATATAATTCGTGATAAGAATAATAGATCCTTTATAAAGTATGGACCTATGACGATTGAAATCGGCCGTAGTTTAGCGGGGCCAGCAAATTCTGTACATATTTATATTGACGACAGTGAAGCTTAGTTTGCATATTATTTTTTGCTTAGGTTCATTATGCTTAAAAACAAAAAAGAAACCGTAAGAGACTCCTTTCCCTGTTTAGATATGATATAATTTATATCAAAGTGAGGCATAAATGGTTTGGACGCCAGACTTCGCTTCTATATTGATTTAATTGAAGAAACGGTCTGACTTCTTTGTCGGGCCTTTTTTTCATGCCTTAAACAAATTTATTTATCCTAATATGTTACAATTAATAATATAGTAGTCGTATTGTAGGAGAGACCTATGTTCTATTTAGTCATTGCCGTCATCATCATTGCACTTATTGCAAAATCTAGATCATCGAATGATCAAACAGATAGTGATGCGGATATAGAGAAACAGAATCGCATATTAGACGAAGTTAATCGTACATACGGAAATATTCAAGCGTATGAACCACAATTAGAACCTTCAGATATAGAAGGCATATATTTTAATGAGTTCCGTGAATATGTTAATGCTGAAGGTCGTGTATTAACTCTAGCAGAGATTGATGAAATCCGGTATAAAGATGATTATAGAGAGGATATTGAACAGGATTATCCGTATCATCGATAATCGTGGAGGGCGTAGAGATGAAACGAATTATATATGCTATCAGCCTTGGGGTATTGCTAGCGACACCAGTGCTTTCACAAGCAATTGATACAACACCAATGATACGTGTTACGAATGAGCATAGTGGTCAACATGATGAATCGTTAGATACTTTTACAGAAACAAAATTCTTAGGACCTTATCAATTTCGCGTATTAAAGGATGCTATTGAAACGCAGGGCGAAACAAAAGATATTGATGGTAGGGTGTTTAGAACCTCTGATGGGGTATTTATGCATGTTAAGGCAAGATCTATTGATGGTAATAGTATGTCCTTAGATAATGAGATTAAAAATCTTGTTAAAGAGAGAACGATTCCTGAACCTACTGTTAAGATGGTATTGCCCATTAAGGATAGTGTAATAGAGGTTAATAATGATGGTGTGCGCAGTTTACTAGCTGAATTTATGTATGGCTGGCCATTAAAGAATAGGACGGACATGGTATTAGTTACTGATTATGAAGGAACTAGATACTATTATAAATTGCAGTTCTATAGAGATAGATTGCCAAACGGTGTTCGCATTGAGCAACTGCGAGAAATGATTATGGATGCGCAATTTAGCTATAAATAAATTAAAGGTACATATGTAATGAAAAAAGGTCTATATATTACAACTCAGTAATATATAGACCTTTAAGTGTATTATCTAGTTTTCAATCAATTATAAGATGCTTTTACCCATAGGGAATACAGTTTTGCCAAATACCTTGTTTACAAGTACGGCACCAGAACCGTAGAAGCCCAAGAGGGAGATGAATAATTCGGACCATGCTGCAAGGGCGAAGAAACCTGTTTTGCCACCTAAGAATAGGTCTGTTGCAAGACCAAAGAATAGGAAGCAGATTAATAGCATAATAGCGAATACAACCTTGTTTGTTTTTAAAGCTGCGATGGTGCCAAAGATAGAGAAGATTAAGAAGCCCACAAAGGCGAATGCTAATTGTGTTACATCGAAACCTTTTTGGATTTCAGGACCGAAGGAGCCCATTTGGATTAACCAAACGCCGGCCATGGCGGACCAGAATAAACCGTATGCACCGAATACAACAGATCCGAAAGGATTATTTTTCTTGAAATCAAAATAACTCGCTATCAATTGTGCTAAAGAGCCTAATAAAACAGCCCAAGGGACAATAACAGATGTTGTTGGGCCAGACCATCCAACGCGGGATGTAGATACTACAAAACATACAATCGCAAGACCAAGTAAACCAAGACCTGTCGGGTCAGCAACATTTTCGCTCATTTCAACTCGTTTAATTCCTCTGAAAATTGGGTATTGCATATGAATTTAACATAATTCTTGACCATTGGAGTAATGTATGCGCACAGTGGATTTTGGTTCCATTACGAAACTCGTGGGGCTTCATTTGTGATATACTACATATAAAGTATGTAGGAGGTTATATGGTTTTTCTTACTTCATTACAAAGCATCATGCCTATCGTCTTGCTCATATCTCTTGGATATTTCCTAAAAGGGCGGGGCATGTTTAATGATACATTTAGCTCGAATCTATCGAGGCTCATCATGTCTGTCATTTTGCCGGTCGGCGTATTTATGTCCGTGCTTCACAATGTGCAAACATCGGATTTGTGGGACTTGCGGTATGGATTACTCGTCGTGATGATGACCTATGTGGTGTCGTACATCATAGCGTTTATTATGATGAAAATTGTACATGTCCCACGGGGACGCCGCGGTATTTTTATCAATATGGTAGTTAACGATAATTGTTTATTTATTGGGCTACCTGTACAGATTGCATTGTTTGGGCCTGATGCATTACCGTTTTTCTTGCTGTATTATATTGGTAATACCATATCTGTATGGATGTTTGGTGTATTCCTTATTGAGGCTGATCCGTTGCCTACGAATGGTGCTAGCCATGGTGAAAGCTTCCGCACCTTGGTACGCAAGTTTTCTTGGAAAAAATTATTGCCACCGCCATTATTGGGCTTTTTCTTGGCGTTAGTATTCCTATATGCTCAAATTCCATTGCCGACGGTATTACATAATACGTTAAACTATATAGGGAATATGGTAACTCCATTATCCTTGCTATATATTGGTATCGTATTACATGATGCGGGCCTTAAAAGCATGCGTTTAAATAAGGATTCCATCGGTGGTATCATTGGCCGTTTTGCCGTAGCCCCATTTATTATGTTCTGCGTTATCTATGCTACAAAATACCTCATGGGCATTACATTGGATCCCGTTGCGGTCGTTACATTCATCGTTCAATCTGCAGGACCGGTTATCGCCGTATTGCCAATCGTAGCGAATGAAGCAGGTTCCGATTTGCCATTTGCCACAGGACTCGTAACCATTAGCTCCGTATTGTTCGTATTCGTTATACCAGTTATTATGGAAATATTAACGATATTTGGTATAGGAATGTAAATCTATACAATATAAAACGACTAGCATTATATACATACGTATATGGTGCTAGTCGTTTTTTACGCATTAAACTATTCGATAATCATTATGATATCTTATGCATTAAGCGCTTCGATAATCGTTACGATATCTTCTGCCTTTCGAGCAATGTGTTTGACGCCTAAATCTTTATGTAATTGTTCATCTCTAAAGCCCCACGTAACGCCAATGCATAGTAGGCCTGAGTTTTTGGCTGTAGCAACATCTACTTCAGAGTCGCCAATGTAGATGGATTCGTCTTGGGTTGAACCTAATTCTTGTAATGCTTGTAGTACCATGTCTGGTGCTGGTTTTCGTTGTAATCCAGGGCGTTCGCCGATAGCTACTGGTAAATGATCACCAAAGTATTCCTTGTTTAGTGGTGTAATGCCTTCTTGAATTTTATTAGAAACAATGGCGAGTTTATATCCCTTTGCACGTAATGTGTCTAATACGTCAAGTATGCCAGGATATGGTGCTGTATAATCTTGTAGATGTTCTCCGTAGTATGCTTTAAATTCGTCGAGATAGGTGTTGAATTCAGCCTCCGAAATGGAATCTGGCAGTGATTGACGCATCAAATGTGCAACGCCATTGCCAAGGGCTGCTTTCACCTCAGGAACCGACCGTTCTGGCAAATTATGAGCGCGCAATACATAATTCACCGCATTGCGTAAATCTGTTAACGTATCTAGCAATGTACCGTCACAATCGAATACGATAGTTGTATATTTCATGGGGACCTCCAAAATCTATATAATCTTATTCCATTATATGATATGAACCGAGAATTTTAAATTAGTCTATGATACAATTAGTATACTAGTTGAAAATATTTGGAGGATTAGTATGACTGAAATACAATCTTTATTATTGATGAAAGCCACGTTAGAATCCGCAAATCTTCATGGTGTTGAAGCCATGCTCGACGATGATTGCGAATATGTTTCTACGGGACGAGGCATTATTGCTCGTAATAAACGTGAAAGCTTAGAATTCTTAACGGCCATGGTTGATTCCATCCAATCTGACCATGTACCTGTTATCTGTCGTATTATGTATATTACAGAGGTATACGAAGAAGGCGCCTTATTTCATGAGGGTCGTCACGGTTTGACCGTTGCTTATGAAGAGGGCGACCAATATGCGTATATGTTGTTTGTTGATATCAATGAGGATGGCCGTATTGACCGCATCGTTTCTAGCCAAGAAAATTATGAGTTTGAATATGATGATCTTCGTTTATCCTTAGATGAAACACCATATCGTTTCCCAATTGTGCCGCACACTGTGAAAGACTGGATTGCGGCCCTTAGCATATGGCTTGAAACAGATAACTTTGATATCGACGATTTCTACCAATTCATTGATGAAGATACAAAGGTAGTGTTCCAAAAAGGTGATGCAGAATCCATTACATTAGAAAACGGTCTCGATGTAGAGGACTATTTTGATCAACTCATGAATCAACACTTTGCTGCCGTACCACATATCATTCGTGATGAAGACGATAATCTTATTTTAGTCTATGGCCCTATGAGCCTTATCGTGAGCCTTAACGAGCATGGCGCATTAGCTGTTATTAGTATATACATTGATACGCGCGACGAAGAAGAATCCATTGATGAATACGGTTATATCGAAGAAGATTTGACCGAACCTGTAGAAGAAGAACCTTTTACGGATTATTGATTGGTACATCATACATGTCCATATAAATTAGAACAGGCCTGTTCTAATTTTAAAGAGGCAGGAGCTCGCTCCTGCCTCTTTTGTGTACAAAAATGTAATTAGATATCTTCTTTTTCTTTGATTATACCAGCTTTTTTCTTGCGCCAGTACCAAATGTAGAGAGGGAGGATGACGATACAGCCACCTAGACCCCAAAGTAATTGGTTTGTTTGGGCTTGGCCTAGCATCCAAAGGGATGTAGCAATGGCGATGATTGGAACTGTGTAACCACCTGGGATTGTGTAGGATCGTTCTTTATCGGCCCATTTGCGACGGAATATAATGACTGCTAAACATGTTGGTAGGTACTGTGTGAAACGGGATACTGCACTAATAGCAGCAAGAGTTGTAAATGAACCGGACCAGGCGAGTAGTACGCTGGCAATGGCGGTGACAATCGCTGCTACATATGGCGCATTGTAACGATTGCGTTTAGCTAAGGCACTTGGAAGCATGCCATCTTCGGCCATGGATGTTGCAATACGAGGTGCGTAATAGGCTTCGGCAAAGTTAATGCCGCCCATAGAAATCAATGTACCTGCTAATACAATATACATGCCAACTGGGCCTACGATTACGTTGAAAGCATCTTGTACCGGTGCTTTTGTGTTAGCAAGGTCAGATCCTAGAACACCAATAGATACGGCAAGTATGGCCATATATAGGACTGATACGAGTAGCATACACATGATAATGGCACGAGGTAAATTCTTTTTAGGATTCTTCATATCTTCTGCGGCAATAGCGATAACCTCAAACCCTGTATACGCAAAGAAGAGAAGAACGGCTGCTTGTGCAAAGGATCCTTCTACATAGGTATCGTGTGGGAATACAGGTGTAAAGTTAGCGCCATTAATAAAGAATATACCAATAGCGATAAATAGGGCGAGAGGTACTAATTTAGAGATTGTAATCAAGTTATTAACAAACTTAGACACGTTAACACCAAATATGTTTACGATTGTTAAGCCTACGATTAATATGAAGGAAATGACATCCTTTGCAAAATCGCCACTTAAGGCTGGCACTGCTGCACCTAATGCTGTGGCAAAGCCAACGGCCATGGCGGCCCAAGCGATAACCGTTACAATCCATTTAAGAACGCCTACCTCAAATCCCCAAAAGTCACCTAATGCATGTTTGGCATATAGATAAGGGCCACCATTACGTGTGAATAGACTAGCCGCCTCCGCAAAGCATAAGGCAATACAACCTGCGATGAGAGCATCAAATAGAAGAACACCTAAACTAGCGGAACCAATAATAGCATAGGCCTTGTTAGGTAATAAGAAAATACCAGTACCTACAATGCCATTGATTCCAAGGAGTACAATACTCCAAAATCCAAATTTACTTTTCTTATCCATTAGTTGTCCTCCTTAGTAGCATCTACAAAGGCTTTAAATAATGCTTTCGCATGCATATCTTTCACATGCATCATTTCTGGATGGAATTGAGTTGCTACAAACCAAGGGCGGCTTGTATCTTCTAATGCCTCTACAATTCCGTCTTTAGCACGGCCGGTAACAACTAAGCTTTCACCAATATTACGGCACGTTTGATGATGATGAGAATTTGTAATCCATGTAGTTGTGCCGATGATTTGAGCTAATTTAGAATCAGGTTCAATTTCTACCGTATGCGTAGGTAATGCAGGCGTTTGATTTTGACTGTGCTTAATCGTGCAGTTTTTATCATATGGCAAATCTTGATACAAGGACCCACCACGATAGACATTCACGATTTGACAACCGCGACAGATGGCAAATACAGGAATATTTCGCGCCTCTGCTGCAGCTAGTAAGGCGAAATCAAATTGATCACGCTCAGGGAATACATCACCGATACCTCGCAATGGTTCCTCACCATAATTGAGCGGGTATACATCATGACCTCCTGTAAGGAGTAGACCATCAACAATATCGATAGTTTGCTTTGCTTGCTCTAAATTTTCCGTAAAAGGAATAATAATAGGAATGCCGCCTGCCTCCTCGATGGAGCGGACGTAATCTTGATTGACATAAGAACGGATTAAATCGACATAAGCACCGCTAGTATCGCGTAGCGTATTGCCGGAAATTCCAATTAATGGTTTTTTCATAACATCACCTCAATGTGTAAAATACTGTACATCAAGTACAGTATAATTATAATTCATTTCCTTAAAATATACTATGACATATTATACAAGTAGGAATTGCATTTGTGTAAATATAGCTAATACTGGATAATTCTAAAACGAATTTATATAAAATTGATAAAAAATTAATATTTAGGTATAATGTGTTTTAGATTATATAGTATAAATTGAGGAGAGATTTTATGGATTGGAAACGTGTAATAGCATTAGGTTTACTTGGATTAACATTTGGCATGGGGCAATCCTATGCGATAGATGTAAATATTCCTGGCGCCGATGCATCCATACCTGCTGATGAATATCAAAATTATCGTAAGAATACGGTATATTCAAGGGAAATGGACCAAAAAATTATAGAGAAGGTTAAAAAAGAGGATGCGGCTATTCCTAATTATGATATGTCGAGACTACCGACGGATATATATCATACAACGGAATTAAACCATGGTGTTAGATATTCTAGTACGGTGTTTATCTTAAAAGAAAATGGAGCAAATATAAAATTCACTATTCCTCAATCAAGCATTGTGGCTCAGGCTAAGGGAAGTATAGGTAAGCATAAAGAGTTAATCAGTGCAGGTGGTGTAATGACCTATAATGGGGAGTGGTATTATGAGTTAAGACCACAGCCTAAGGGTGATAACTGGGAAGATACGAACATACCATATAGTAAGTTAAATTCTGATGCTATGAAAGAAGTATTTTATAAAAAATATAATCCAATAGTAGGTAATAAAAAAATTAGTGAAAAGGTGTTAGGTGCTAATACTTTTACATACCCAACCATTGAAAAGGCTACATGGGATTCAATCGTATATAAGAATGATTTGGTAGAGGGAACAATTAATTTTACTATGCCAAAACAGCCGACGATTTCCTATCATATTGGGTATGTGCTTCCAAAAGGAGTAGTTAAAAAGATAAGTTCTAAAGGTGATGATGCACTAGTCAAAGCAACTATGAATCGTTTGGCGAACATCGTATTGCCATCGGTAAAACCAGCTAGTGATATACTAGAATATACCTCTGAAGTACATAGAGGACCTTTTACATTTAGAATTTTGAAAAATAGTAAATCTTTAGGTACAAAAGTCACTAAAAATGGTAGCCAAGTCGAGTATTTTAAGTCTGGTAAAATTAAAGAGTCTATTTCTGTTAGACCTCTATTTAAACGAGATGATCCAAAGAAACAGAATATAATGTACCATTCTTTAATTGGATTTATTGGGACAGATCAATTAAATGAAGGTAAGCCCATTCAATTTGCTACTGTATGGAATGATGCTCTACCAGGTGCTTATTATGAAGTTAAGGGTGAAAAGGATACTTTGTTTGTGATGACTGTATTTGATGATACACATCTTTATACTCATTATATGGTCAAACCACATGATGTACATGTAAGTAACTTTAAATTACGTGATATTGTTCAATATGTAGATTATAAGCATAATAAAGAGGATTATGGTAGATTTAAATTGGGGTTTGGCATGCCAAAGTTCTTAATTGAACGAAATATATCGGAACAAATGAATAAGAAAAAATAAATTATTATGTATTGTGATTCTATAACCCTCTTATTTAGAATATTTTGTTTTTGTAGCATCTACAAATAGGTCAATCTTAATACCATACAAAAGGATGGGTCCTAACATATAGACTCAATCCTATACACTTCTGTTAATGCTATTTATTAGTATATAGCAGATATTTTTTGTAGAGTAAAACATAATGCATAAAAAATAGTTGTTTCCTTAAAATTCTATACGTCAAGACTACTTCAAATTTACATGCAGTGAAAGTTTAAAGAAAATTGATAGATATTTAGTATTTGGATATAATAATTGTTAGCTTAAGAGATAGAAAAATAGAGGAGAGTATCTATGAATTGGAAACAAATAATTACATTAGGTTTTCTTGGTGTTATGTTAGGTGCAGGTCAGTGTTATGGGCTTGATGTTAATATTCCAGGAGCTACACCAACGATTGATGAGATGAGGTATAGAGACTATCGTGTCTCAGGATTTATTGCTGAACTCATTGATAAGAAAATTAGTAATAATGTAGAGAGTATTAAGATGGCTTACCCTCAATATACAAATGATGAGATAGAGAAGTTAAAGTATGTTGTGAAGGAAGTAAATCACGCCACTAATCATTCATATACTGTATATATGCTAAAGGAAAATGGTGCTGATATAATGTTTACATTGCCATTTGCCTCAGTAGCTACTGTTTCAAAAAAATTTAAAGAAGATCATACTGTAACCCATCAAACAGTAACACCAGTTGGTAATATAGGTGTTGAAGTTCAGCAACGTGAGAATATTACCAATTGGAATAATACTCAGGTGCCATATGATGCGGTGACAAAGAATGTCATACGAGACGAAATCAATAAAGCTGGTAAGGAGCAAATACGTTTTATTGATGGCAATACATTTACTTATAAAAATGTCGAGAATGCAACTTGGGATATCGCTAATTACGGAGATAGTCCTAATGGAACAATTAACTTTACAATACCAGGCAAACCTAATGTCGTATATCATATAGGCTATGGGTTAAGTGAAAGTATACTGAAACATCATATAAAGGGGAATGAGACGGAGTTAGTTGATAAAACGATGGCAACCTTAGCAAATTTTGCGTTACCATCTATTAAACCTTCTAGTACAGTTTTAGAATATTCTAGTCCGGTTTCAATTGACAATTATACCTTTAGAGTGTTAAAAGGGAGTAAATTGATAAATAAAAAGAAAGAACCGGATGGCCAAGAATACATTCAGTATGCATCGGGGGCGATAAAATCTTTGTTTATTAAACATCCTGTTTCTAATTCCGTATTAACTGAACGACAAGCTGTTTTTTACAAATACTTAACTGAATTTTTAAGTAGAGATGAAATTAATGGTGCTAAGTCTATTCAATATGCTACTGTTTGGAATGATGCAACACCGGGTATGTATCTAGAGTTAGAAGATAGTGAAAAGACATTATTTGTTATGGTTGTGTATGATGATAAATATGTATATAGCCACCTTCTAGTACAGCCACATGATATTCATATTAGTAAATATAAAACTCGAGATATGATTCAATATGTAAATAGTAAAGTTGATAAAAACAATTATGATACAGTAAAGATAGGCTTAGGCATGGATCCTAGAGAATTTGATAAAAGATGGACTAGTAATTAATTATATAATCTATAACTAATACGTTTTGAATTACTGTGTAGAAATTAACAAGAGGACTGGCTCGTTTGAGTCAGTCCTCTTTTGTAGTTTGCATATGTAATTATCTAAAGAATCTACCAATGAGTGGCATGCTAGCACCATCATTTTTATTAAGTCCTTTTAAGAGAACCATGATGATGACGTAGAGTAATAAGCCTTCGATACCTGTGAGTATAAAGTTAGCCCACATTGGTAAGATACCTGTTAGGTAGTGGTAACTCAAGAAGATGAGAACCCCCATGACACCGGCGCTGACCACGTTTTTCCATAGAAGGGATATATCGAGGAAGTAGCCTGTGTATTTTTTGATGTAAATCAAGTTGAGTAAGGCTGCAAATCCGATGTCGGCTACGGTTGCCCAAGCGGCACCGCCGATGCCAAGCCAAGGAATTGCCGTTAATGTCCAGTTAAGGATAACCTTAATGACAAGAGAAATCCCCATGTTGATAACCGGAATGCGCGGTTTGTTAAGGCCTTGTAAGATACCTGTAGTTACCTGGTGTACACCGAGGAAGAAGATAGAAAACGCTGTGATTTGCGTTGCTAGTTCCGCCTTAGGCGCATTGTAAATTAACGTAACCGTTGGGGCAGCAAGTACATATAATAGCACCGTAAATGGTACGGTCGCCATAAATGTTAAGCGCATAGAGCCTGCAGTGCGTTCGTAAATACCTTGGTGATCTTGTTTAGCAAAGGCATGGGAAATAGCCGGCACGATGCTCGTAGCAAGGGCCGCCGTAATGATGGTAGCCAAGTTGATGAGCGGCACTGCCATACCTGTAAGATAACCGAACAGTTCTGTTACTTCATTCATCGGGAAATTAGCGTCTAATAGGCGACGTGGTACGATGAGCAAATCAAGATTGGCCGTTAATGGTAACATGATGCTGGCTAAGGAAATCGGAATGGACAACGATAACAGTCGCGATAAAATTTCCTTGGCTGATTCGCGTGGACCATCGTAGCTTTCACCAGTACTACTAGCCTTAGGCAATTTGTAGTAATAGTACAAGAGCACGAGGAAGGCACCAAAGGCTCCGACGCCAGCACCTAGGCTAGCACCGCCAGCTGCAGCAGGTAAGCCATATGGCAATAAGATGGCCGCTGCACCGAGCATGACGATAACGCGCAATAGTTGTTCTACGATTTGGCTGACCGCCGTTGGGGTCATCATTTCATAACCTTGGATATAGCCGCGGAAACAGGAAATCCACGTTACAAAGAATACTGCCGGAGCAAGTGCGATGATTGAGTAGTAGGCACGGCTTTCAGCAATGAGACCGCTAGAGATAAGCCAATCTGCGCCAAAGTACATGGCCAAGCTGGCGATAAAGCCCGTAATGGTCAGCATTGTGAAAGAAATATTAAATACTCGTTTAGCACCACCAAAGTCGTGTAATGCTAATCGTTCTGCCGTCAAAATAGAGATGGCAATCGGCACACCTGCGCTCGAAATTTGTAATAGTAACAAATAGATAGGAAAGGCCATCTGGTAGATCCCGATGCCTTCCCCGCCCAAGATACGGGAGAGAAGAATCCAGTTGATACTACCGATGGCTTTCACTACGAAACCGGCAATGGTTAAGATTAAGGTTCCTTTTACAAATCCACTAGCCATAGATTATAGTTTGTGAGAAGAACCTAATACATCTTTAATTTTGTGAGCTACCATGCCTTTAATAGCATCACGAGCAGGTCCTAAATATTTACGAGGGTCAAATTCGGATGGATTTTGTGCCAAGTATTCGCGTACAGATGCAGTCATAGCAAGGCGAAGGTCAGTATCGATGTTGATTTTGCAAACCGCCATTTGCGCTGCTTTGCGAAGCATTTCTTCAGGTACGCCTTGTGCGCCAGGGATGTTGCCACCAAATTCGTTACATTTTGCTACGAATTCAGGCAATACGGAGGAAGCACCATGCAATACGATAGGGAAGTTAGGCAATAATTGACCAACCTTTTCCAAACGTTCAAAGTCGAGGTATGGTGTGCCTTTGAATTTGTAAGCACCGTGGCTTGTACCGATAGCGATAGCCAAGGAATCAACACCTGTTAATGCTACGAATTCAGCAGCTTGTTCTGGGTCTGTGAAGCGAGCATCTGCATCGGATACGTTAACGTCATCTTCGACGCCAGCTAAACGACCAAGTTCTGCCTCTACTACAACACCGTGCGCATGAGCGTATTCAACAACTTGTTTAGTGATTTTTACGTTTTCGTCGAAATCGTGGTGAGATGCGTCAATCATAACAGATGTAAAACCGCCGTCTACGCAATCTTTACAGATTTCAAAAGAATCACCGTGGTCAAGGTGAAGAGCGATTGGTAAATTGCTATCTTCCAATGCTGCTTCTACTAGTTTTACAAGATAAATATGTTTAGCATATTTGCGAGCACCTGCAGATACTTGCAAAATAAGAGGGGATTGTTCCTCTTTTGCTGCATCGACGATACCTTGTACGATTTCCATATTGTTAACGTTGAAAGCACCTACTGCATAGCCGCCTTCATAAGCTTTTTTGAACATTTCCGTAGTCGTTACTAATGGCATGTTGTCCTCCTTGGCTTTATAGCCGATTGTATGTATTTTGAAAGTATTGTCATCAACTTATGATGATACATATCTATTCATTGTTAGTATATCAAGAAACGATATAAAGCACCACAATTTTATAAGGTTTTCTAGATGAATCTGTTAGAGATATAGTAAATCTTTCATATCCTTTGGTATAGGGGCCCGTAGTTCTATATACTCCTGTGTCATAGGATGGGTGAAAGCTAGGTACCCAGCGTGTAATGCTTGCCGACGGATATGATCTAAATGACCGCCATATAAATCATCACCAGCTAAAGGAAAACCTAAATGGGATAGGTGTACACGAATTTGATGGGTTCGGCCCGTATGGAGTACACATTGCACATGAGTGAGAACCTGTTGCGTGCTCAAATTTTTATCCATTTGTATTGGCTGGGAAACAATGTGGTGTGTCAATACCGTCACATCTGTACGAGCCGGTTTGCCGATTAATGTGCAACACCGTTCGATGATGCTACCCGGTTTACGTCCGATGGGATAATTAATGGTTAGCGATTGACTTGGCAGAGTGCCTTCAACAATGGCGTCATAAACCTTTTGAAATTTTGTGCGTTGCTTATCAAAGGCATGCTGTACCACCGATGTTTTAGCGATGATGACGATGCCCGATGTGTCCTTATCGAGTCGATGGACCGGGTGAAAGTCATGAGCTTGTTCGGTTTCGTCATAATAATAGAGAACGCCATTTGCCAATGTTCTATCGCGTACCGTCGAGGTAGGGTGCATAAGAACACCGGCGGCTTTATTTACAGCGAGAATGTAATCGTCTTCGTATACGATTTCCAGATTCATTTGAGTGCGTGAAAATTCTTGTTCAGGTGCTAATTTCATAAGCAGATGATCACCGCCATGAACAAGGGTATCCCATGTAGCCGGTTGTCCGTTAATGGTGATGATGCCATCATTTTTTAGACGCCGGCGCATGCGCTGTGAAATATGCTGTTGTTTTATAATATGATTCATAGATTGCGTGTGTACATTAGCATCTACAATCAAGTCGATTATGGTTGCTGTTTTCATAGGTCCTATTATAGCAAAAAAATAATGAATGAAGTATTTTTCATAATTTATTGTATATATATATGGCTATATAGTATAATTTATATTAATAATTATTTATATATTTTTTATATGTATAGACCTTTGAGTAATAAGAGGAGAGATTTATGAAACTCAACAAGAAATCTTTATTAGTCGCATGTGTGTTGGCGGCTATGTCTACAAGTGCTTTCGCAGCATCCACTACAACATCTACTAGTACCACAACTGTAACAAATACAGATACACCAACATCTACTAGTACGCGTGTAACACGTGAGCAACATAGTACATCCGCATCTTCTACTACGTGGAAATCGGAGGAAACTCATAGAACTACATCAACGAGTGCTAGCGTAGGTGTAATGACACCTCAAAAACTAGAAGAACGTAGTGCCTTGGCCGGTTACATTGCTACCGATGTATCTGATGTATTAAACCCATATCGCGATGCACCAAAATCATTGAAGTCTGGCAAAGGGATGACTTTCAAAAATGATGAAGTTCTTGAACATGGTGTGCTAGCATCTATGAAACAAGGCGGTAAATGGGGGATTATTCGTCCAGATGGAACCGTAGCAATCGAACCTAAATATAAAGAAATTCGCGATGTTGACTATAAGACTGGTAATGTATTAGCTCAAGTAGATAAGAAAACAGAAACTTGGGTAACACCTAAAGGTGTGGAAATTTCCGAAGAAGAAGCTTTAAAAGACCGTATTAAACAAGAAGTTACACAAGAGTATGCAAGTGATGGCTTTGTAGAATTTAAACAAAAAGGAAAATACGGTTTTAAAACAGCAGATGATAAGGTTGTAATTGAACCGCAATTCCGTCAAGTGTTAACTGGTTTTAGTGAAGATCGTGCATTTGTTAAAAATGCAAAAGGTAAAATTGTAGCTATTGATGGTACTGGTAAAGAGTTATTCGTAGCACCTTCTAAAGAGGTCTATGGATATCGTAATGGTCTTGCCGAATATCGTCGTTCTGTAAGTGGTTTTAACCTTGGTGGCCTTGTAGGTGGCTTTATTGTAGGCGGCATTGTAGGCGGTGCCCTTCTAGGTGGTCATCATTACCATGTAGGTGGTTTTGTATATGATGGTGCAAAACGTGGTTATATTGACCGTAATGGCAATATTGTGATTGACAGTAAAAAAGATAAAGTATGGCCTATGACATCATATGGTACGGTAATTAAGGATTCTGGTAAACTATATTTTGTTAATCGCAAGGGCGAAATCGTTATTCAACCAGGTGATTATGATGCTGGTGAAATGGATAAATTTAATGGTTTGTTAGCATTAAAAGATAATAGCACTGATAAATGGGGCATTTTTGATGTGTCTACAGGTAAGCAAGTGGTGTCCTTCAAATATGATTCTATTTCCTTTGCCGGTACAGATCGTTTAGTAGTAGTGAAAGACAATGTTAAAAATCTTATCAATATGTCTACGGGGAAATCATTATATTCTGCTCAAACAGAAGCGACTATTGAGCCATTTAACAGTGATACTGTAACATGGGTTCATACAGGTAAAGACGCATATACTATTATCGATAATGATGGTCATGTATTATTTAGAGATACTAATAATATTATAGAAGATGTGAAGTCTTTTAATCATGGCTTTAGCTCTGTTAAGTCCAAAGGAAAATGGGGCGTTATGAATGCTAAAGGTGAATGGGTTGTACAACCTACTTATGAGGCTATAAATATCCTATAACCAGAACTTTTGCTTAATTAGCGGATTACTTATTCTACAGCTTGTAGGATAGAGGGCCGTTTATATTGAGTACATATAAAAAATAAATTAACGAGTAAATAGCAATGTATGAATGTATCGTACATTGCTATTTTTATATAATGAATAGTTATAATCTAAATTCTGAAATTCCTAGTAAATATAGATAATTTACGATATAATTATATAGATGTATTCCATTCAATGAATACGTGGATGATGATGAAAATAATGCGTGAACCCCATGCCCAATGGGTTCAGGTGTAGGAGGTATAAAATGGCTAAAGATTGTTCCTTTGACGTTGTATCCGAAGTGGATATGCAAGAGGTGGATAATGCGGTAAACCAAGCGAAGAAAGAGATTGGTACGCGTTATGATTTCCGCGGTTCTAAAGCTGAAATTAGCCTTGAAGGTGATACCATTAAAATCATCGGTGATGACGAATATAAATTGAACGCTATTATCGATGTATTAAAAGGCAAAATGGTTAAACGTAATGTAGCGGTTAAGAACCTTGATTATGGTAAGGTTGAGCCTGCTGCTGGTGCCACTGTACGCCAAGTGATTACTATTAAAAAAGGCATTACAAAAGAAAATGCTAAAGAAGTAGTAAAGGCAATCAAAAATATGAAGCTTAAGGTACAAGCGTCTATCCAAGAGGATCAAGTGCGCGTATCTGGCAAGGATAAAGATGATTTGCAAGCGGTTATTCAAATGTTAAAACAATTGGATGTACCGGTTGAATTGCAATTCGTTAACTTCCGTTCCTAATTATATAAGCATAAGAGATAGGGTTAGATTGATTCCAGTGAATCGCTAACCCTATCGGTGTAGGAGGCGCTATGAGAGTAGAGGACATGAAGGGTGGTTATACGACCGGTTCATGTGCTACGGCAGGCATGAAAGCAGGTCTATTGGCCCTCTTAGAACACGATATTGTGGACAAGGTTGTCATTGAGAATCCGCAAGGGCAATTCATCGAGGTACCTATTAAATCTGTGGAAATCATATCCGAAACAGAGGCAAAGGCGACTGTGATGAAGGATGGCGGTGACGATCCAGATGTGACCCATGGCAATGATGTGGAAACGACGGTAACCCTTGATGACACAGGCAAGCTACGTTTTCGAGCTGGCTTTGGTGTTGGTACGGTTACGAAACCAGGTCTTGCCATGCCCCCTGGACAACCGGCCATTAATCCGGGCCCTAGAGCGATGATGAAATTCGTATTTGAAGAGTTTTGTACGCAAGGTCAAGGTGTGACGGTAACAGTAAGCGTTCCTAATGGTAAGGTGTTGGCTAAGAAGACGTTGAACCATACGCTGGGTATCGAAGGTGGTATATCCATTATCGGTACAACGGGTATCGTTAAGCCGATGAGTGAAGAAGGGTTTAAGAATTCTCTCGTGCCTCAGTTAAAGGTGATGAAAGCCAATGGCTGTGAAACGGCAGTTCTCGTACCAGGGCGGATTGGTCAAGATTTAGCGGAACAAGTGCTTGGTATCCATAAGAACCAAATGGCTGAAACGAGTAACTTCATCGGATTTATGCTTGAACAAGCCGTTCATATTGGCTTTAAACGTATCTTGATTATCGGTCATATTGGTAAACTTATTAAGCTTGCTAGCGGAAGTTTTCATACTCATAATCGCATGAGCGATGGTCGTATGGAAAGTATTGTAGCCTATGCAGCTCTTGAAGGAGCATCCCAAGCGGTGTGTGAAGAGTTATTTAATTGCCAAACTACAGAATCTACGTTCCCTATATTAGAACGAGAAGGCCTAACTGGTGTATACCAACGTGTAGTAGACCGCGCATCTATGCGCAGTGAACGATATATTGCTAATGAGGCTGAAGTAGGTATTATTATTACCACCTTAAAGGGTGAGATTTTGGCTATGGATAAGCATGCAAAAGAGATAGGAGAGCTAGAACATTGGCACATACCTTGTATATCGTAGGCATTGGTCCGGGCAATCCTGATTATGTGGTGCCTAAAGGCCTTAATTTAATTAAACATGCTACCGTTTTGGTAGGTAGTGAACGCTCCTTGGAGGATTTTAAGGAACCTGGGCAGATTACGTATCCTGTAACGGGGAAACTAAGCTGGTTATCCGAACAAATCGAGCGTGAACTTCACGACCATGATGTTGTGGTTATGGTCAGTGGTGATACGGGCTACTATAGCTTGTTACCGTATTTGAAAAAGAAATTTCCTACCACACGCATTGACGTGGTGCCAGGCATTAGTTCCATGACATTTGCCTTTGCACGCCTTAACGAAGTGTGGCATGATGCGGATTTAATGAGCTTTCACGGACGCCAACCAGCGCCTGAAAGACTCGTATATGAAGCGGGGAAAAAGATGGGATTCTTAACGGATCCTGAATATAATCCAGCGCATATTGCGCGTATTTTAATAGATGCAGGATGGCCAAAAGAAACGAGAGCAGCAGCCTTAGAGCGCTTGAGTTACGATGATGAAAAAATCGTAGATTCTACATTAGAGGTATTAACTGAGCTCGAAGGCTTTGGACATTCTGTTATGGTGGTACTAGGATGAGACATTTTTTCGGAATTCCTGATGAGGAATTTATACGCGGTGACGTGCCGATGACGAAATGCGAGATTCGCAAAGCCGTTATGAATGAGGCACGCATCGAAGAAGATAGCATCGTCCTTGATGTGGGGGCTGGTACAGGTTCGATTTCTATCGAAGCTGCATTAGCGGCTCCTAAAGGTCATGTATATGCTATTGAACGTTTTGATAAAGGCATTGAGTTGATTCATGAAAATATGAAGAAATTCAATGTAAATAATATGACTGTCATAAAATCCAAGGCTCCAGAAGGTATGGAAGATTTACCTGAGCTTGATGCGGTTATTATCGGCGGCAGTGCTGGCGGTATGACGGGCATTATGGATGAAGTACAACGATTGTTAAAGGTAGGCGGTCGCCTTGTTGTAACGGCGGTAACGATGGAAACGGGATATACCATTTTAAAAGAATTGAAAGGTCGTCCTTTCACATATGAAGGGTACCAAATGTCCATTAGCCGCTATCGTAAGGCTGGTCCATATCATTTGTTGGACCCATTGAGTCCAATTTTCATTGTATCTGCAACGCGTATCGCAGAAGGAGAGTAATATGGTTGACGTGCATATTGTAGGCGCAGGCCCTGGGGATCCAGAGCTTATTACGCGCAAAGGGTATCGTTTAGTGCAAGAGGCCGACGTTGTCATCTATGCCGGTTCCTTGGTAAACCCTGCTATTTTAGAGGCTTGTAAACCAGGTTGTGAAATTCATAACAGTGCCACTATGAACCTTGATGAGGTATTGGCAGTTATGAAAGCTGCCGTAGCTGACGGCAAAAAGGTTGTTCGTTTGCACACCGGTGATCCCGCTATTTACGGTGCTATCCAAGAACAAATGGATGCCTTGGCTGGTATGGGCATTACCTATGAAGTGGTGCCTGGTGTAAGTTCATTCCTCGCTACAGCAGCAGCATTAAAGCAAGAGTACACATTGCCAAATGTATCTCAAACCGTCATTATTACGCGCATGGAAGGCCGTACACCAATGCCTCCGAAGGAAAAATTGCGCATGTTGGCGGCTCATGAAGCGACCATGTGTATCTTCCTTAGCGTTCAAATGCTAGATAAGGTAGTAGCTGAACTTATCGAAGGCGGTTATGATAAAACAACACCTGTAGCTATCGTAGTGAAAGCTTCTTGGCCAGACCAACGCATTATCCGTGGCACATTGGAAACCATTGCGGATATCGTGGCTGAAGAAGGCGTATTACGTCAAGCTATGATCGTTGTTAGTCATGTACTAGACAGCGAATACGAATTATCTAAGCTTTACGATAAGGGCTTTGCTCATATGTATCGTAGTGCTAAGGACTAGTGTGATGAAAGAACTAGAATCTGATGCGCCTATAACAACAGGAAATAAGAATAGGACAGCTATTCTTTCTGTTTCAGAACGCGGTGCAAAGCTAGGACAACGCATTAAGTCTTTGGTGGTTCCTCATGCGGATTGTTATGAAAAGGAAAACCGTCCCTCTGGTGGTGAGGCTATCTATTTTGATTCTCTCAAACATCATATAGGACAGATTTTCAAGGATTACGATCAAGTGTTATGCATTATGGCACTCGGTATCGTAGTGCGCATGATTGCACCGTATATTGAGCATAAATCCAAGGATCCGGCCATCGTCGTAATGGATGAGGCCGGTCATCATGTCATCAGCTTATTATCCGGACATCTTGGGGGCGCCAACGAATGGACGCAGTCCATTTCGCTGGCCATCGATGCGGACCCAGTTATTACAACGGCGACGGATGTTAATGGATTGCCAGCGCCTGATGTGTTGGCGCGCCACGAGCATCTGTTGGTTGATGATTTTCACACATTAGTGGATGTGAATTCTGCTGTTGTGGCTGGTGAAAGCGTCAACTACTACATCGATGAAACCTTAGTCGATGCTAATCGGTTACGCGATGCTGCTGCATTACATATCGGTACGCATGGCACTGTTCAGGTGGTAGATGTATTTACATTGCCTGAGATTGATGGTGTTCGTCGTGTAGTTATAACAGATAAGATGATTCCTGAGTATGCAGAGCAACTCATCTTACGCCCTCGTACGTATACGATGGGGATCGGTTGTCGCCGAGATACGCCAAAGGAACTCATACTGGATGCCATTACACAATCTCTGCAGACGCATAAGCTTTCACCAAAAAGCATCGTCACAGCTGCATCGGTTATCGTGAAACAAGATGAAGTCGGTCTATTAGAGGCCGTAAACGAATTAGGGTGGGCTATTCATTTCTACACACAAGAAGAGATAGCACCCGTTATAGAAGAACAGGATTTAAAAGAATCCACATTTGTAAAAGGAACAATAGGAGTAGGAAACGTATGCGAGACAACAGCATTACTAGCGGCCAAGAGCCAAACATTAATACAGCACAAAACGGTGTATCCCAAAACAACGGTAGCCATTGCACAGGTAACATCAAAGTAATCGGCATTGGACCTGGGGATGCTGAATTTATGACACCACAAGCACGGGAAGCGATTTTAGCGGCAGATCGTGTAGTCGGTTATTTAACATATCTTGATTTGATTAAAGACCTTATCGCAGGTAAACAAACGGTAGGTACAGCGATGATGCAAGAAGTGGATCGTTGTCAACAAGCCGTTGATTTGGCTGTAGAAGGTCACCAAGTAGTAGTTGTATCCTCTGGTGACTCTGGCGTGTACGGCATGGCTGGTCTTGTATTGGAATTGGCTAATAAAGTACCAGCAGACAAACGTCCTTCCGTGGATATCGTACCAGGTCTTAGTGCTGTCAACGTAGCAGCCTCTGTATTGGGAGCACCTTTGATGCATGACTTTGCCGTTATTTCCCTTAGCGATTTGATGACACCTTGGGATCTAATTAAAAAACGTGCTGACCTCTGTGCACAAGGGGACATGGTTATTTCCTTGTATAACCCACGCAGTAAAAAACGCGTAACTCATTTAGATGAAGTACGTGAAATCGTTCTTAAATACCGCGACCCTAAAACACCTGTAGGCATCGTGCAAAAAGCAGGTCGTCCAGGTCAACATATGGTGATTTCTGATCTTGAAAACTTCACAAAAGAAGAAGTAGATATGCAAACACTTGTTATCATTGGTAACAGCCAAACCTATGTTGAAAATGGTCGCATGATTACACCTCGAGGTTACAAATTATGATTTGGGTCATCGCTGGTACCTTGGATGGTCGAACCTTAGCGGTAGATATCCAAGAACGAACCGGTGAAGAGGTTCTCGTGACTGTCGTGAGCCAATATGGGGCGGAACTAGCTGCCCATGACGGTATTACGGTTCATACGGGGCGCCTCGATCAAGAGGCTATGCAACAGTTGATTAAGGAGCATAATGTGCGCCTACTCATTGATGCAAGCCATCCATATGCGGCTATTGTGACCGCAACGGCTCAAGATGCAGCCAAGGTGGTGGGTATTCCTTTTGTTCGGTTTGAACGAAAAGAGGTACCATTGCCAGACTATGATAAGTTGCATATCGTAGTGGATGAAATAGAAGCAGCTAATTTGGCAGGTACATTAGCAAAGGAAAACAACAAACATGTGTATTTGACTACTGGTAGTAAAACGATGCACATCTTTGCTAAATCTGAAGCTTTACAAGACTGCGAAGTATGGACACGCATTTTGCCAACTGCTGAGGTGTTGCAAATGATGGAGGACCTCAATGTGAGCCCTAAGCGTATCGTTGCCGTACAAGGTCCATTTTCTTACGATATGAACCGTATTATGTTCCACGATACAAAGGCGAGCGTTGTGGTTATGAAAAACTCTGGCCTCGTAGGTGGTGCAGATACGAAATTGCAGGCTGCCATCGACCTTGGCATCCACGTTATTGTTATCGATCGTCCACGGGTGAAACTAGAATGCCCTGTGGTATCATCGAATGATGAATTTTTCAAATTATGGGAGGACACTAATGGATTACGTTAAAAATCCTAAAGCCATTGAAGATAAAAGTATGGAAATCATTTACGATTATGTAAAGGATTTAGGTTTAACCGATGATGAAGTACGCGTTGTATCTCGTACAGTTCACGCATCTGGTGACGTTGAATATGCTCAACTCGTAAAAATGAGCCCTGACGCTGTTCAAAAAGGTATCGAAGCATTAGACAATGGTGCAGATATTTACACTGACGTAGAAATGGTTCGCACAGGTATTTCTAAACCGGCTCTTAAACTTCGTGGTAATGAAGTACATTGCTTAATCAAAGATGAAAATGTAGCTAAAATGGCTAAAGAATTGGGCGTAACACGTTCCATCGCTGCTATGCGCACATTTGGCAAACAATTAGAAGGCCAAATCGTTGCTATCGGTAATGCGCCAACTGCATTGTATGAAGTATTGCGTTTAGCTCTTGAAGAAGGTATTAAACCAGCTCTTATCATCGGTATTCCTGTAGGCTTTGTAGGCGCTGCTGAATCCAAAGATTATTTGATGGAAGTATCCCCAGTTCCTTACATCACTGTAAAAGGTAATAAGGGTGGTAGCCCAATTGCAGCATCCGTATGTAATGCATTGCTTTACACAGATGTAAAACGCAACGATATGCTCTTCGTAGAAGGCAAAGAATCTAAATAATAAGTAACCCGAATCGTTGCATACTGCTGGCGATTCGGGTTTTACTGTATCTATTATGAGGTTTATATGTATAATACGGGTGCTGATAGTACCATGTATTGGTGAAAGGAGAGGTTACTGTGGACTCTCTGAATGAACGAAAACTCTTTCGCATATCAGTTATTATTGTCTTGGTTATTGCTGTCATAGCTAGCATGATTATCTCACTGATTTGGGGCTCAACACCGGTGTCACTATCGGAGATTTGGCACACATTGTGGGCTAGTGAGCTAACAGATACAGCATCGCAAATCATTTGGAATATTAGGTTGCCTCGTAATATTGTTGCTGCATTAGTTGGTGCCTGTTTAGCTGTATCGGGTGCCATTTTACAGGCGGTTATGAAGAACCCTTTGGCAGATCCTCAAATCGTTGGCGTTTCCTCCGGTGCTGGACTTGCCGGTGTTATTATATTTATTCTTTTCCCTGGCTATGATCATATTGTGCCTCTCGTCGCCTTTATAGGTGCTATGGCTGCGGCATTGATGGTATATGCTCTTGCTTGGAAGAATGGTGTACGCCCAAGCCGTATCATCTTGGCTGGTGTTGCGGTGGCTGCTTTTTTAGGCTCTGGTATTTCTGCACTACTTGTATTCTATGGAGATCGTGTGCAAGGAGCCTTACTTTGGATGGTGGGGGGACTGGCTGCACGCAGTTGGCCTCAAGTAGAGGTTCTGTTCCCATATGCGTTAGTCGGTCTTATTTTTGCTTGCTTAGGCGCCAAACGTCTTACTATTTTAAGTTTAGGTGATGAAACAGCAAAGGGGCTAGGCCTTAAGGTAGAACAAACGCGGTTTATTATGACTGCTGTTGCGGCTCTATTAGCAGCAGGTGCCGTTAGTATTGCGGGTTTAATCGGTTTCGTAGGCCTCGTTATACCGCATATGTTACGACTTATCATTGGTAATGATTATGCGTATTTACTCCCTGGCTCTGCATTATTAGGGGCACTCGTCCTCGTTGTTAGTGATACGGTAGGGCGTGTTATGTGGAGTCCAATTGAGGTACCGGTTGGCATTATCATGGCATTCTTTGGGGCGCCATTCTTCTTATATCTATTGAGGAGGGATAACTAATGAATACGGCTATTGATGTAAACCAGTTATCCGTCACTCTCGGAGATCGTCATATTTTACATGATATTAATGTATCTGTCCCTTTTGGTAAAATAACGACTTTAATCGGGCCTAATGGTTGTGGTAAAAGTACACTCTTACGGTCTATGATTGGATATATTCATAGTCCTCGTGAATGTGTGACTATTTTAGGTAAACCATTACAGTCGTATTCACAAAATGAATTGGCACGTCAAATGGCGTTTCTGCCACAGGTGCCTAATATGCCAAAGGATATGACCGTAGAAGAATTGGTATATTGTGGACGCTATCCATACCAAATGTGGTGGAAGAATACGGCCAAAGAGGACCGAGAAATCGTTGATTATGCATTAGGCATTACAAAAACGAATCATTTACGGAATCAATTAATTCCATCCTTATCTGGTGGTGAACGGCAACGGGTATGGATTGCTATGGCGTTAGCACAACAACCAAAATTATTAGTGTTAGATGAACCGACAACATACTTAGATATTAACCATCAACTAGAAATCATGGAATTGTTAAAACGATTAAACGATGAACAAGGGTTAACCGTATTGATGGTACTCCATGAATTGACGCAAGCCGTACAATATTCTCATTATATGGCTATTATAAAAGATGGTCATTTAGTGACAGCTGGAGATACGAAAGAAATCGTATCGGATGAACTATTTAGAGATGTATTTTCCGTAGATGTACAAATCGATACCTTTGATGATAAACAATATGTACGCGTAAAAGGTTTAGTTGAGTAGATAGCTAGACTAATAGTGAAAGAGGGCATTCCCGAAATAGGGAATGCCCTCTTTAGTATGTTAGGATATGTTAAAATGTAACATCAATGCCATATGCTTCTTTCACTAAACGAGCCATAGCCTCAGGTGTTTGTAGACCTGGGTTAAGTAGGAATAGTTTAGATGGTAAGTAGATGACACGGTTGTTTTGTACAGCCTTAAGATTAGCCCATGCAGGATTATCTGTCATAGCTTTCTTCATGGCCTTTGTAATTTCTTCTTCTTTACCCATGGTAACGACGAAGATAATATCAGGGTTATCAGCGGTTAATGTTTCAAGAGAATACGGTACCGTTTTATCTTTGGTTGTACCATCTAGGTGAGCTGTTACAACATTTGTCATACCTAATTCTTTGACCATAGATGCAGTTATCGCTTCGTCGGTTTCGGCTGTCACACCTTTGCCGGTAGCACGCAATACGGCAACACGTGCAGGTTGTTGATTTTTAATGGCATCCTTAACCTTTTGAATATTACTTTCATAGGTGGCAATAATGGATTTAGCCTTATCTTGATGGTTTGTTAACTCTCCAAGGAATGTTAGCATTGGCACATTATCCTTAATGCCATCGTAATTGAAAAGTACGGCTGGAATATTGTTAGATTGTAATTGGGATTCATATTTTTTATGTTGGTTTTCCAAACCCAATACCACATCTGGTTTTAAACCTAACAATTGTTCCATATTGATGTTAGCCGTTTGACCTAATGCAGGTAATGATTCTAATTCTGGTGCTAATTTATCGGTTGTGCTAGCACGGGAGATAGCCTTGCCATCAACCGCATATAGCATGGACAATACAGAATTAGAAAGAACAGCGATACGTTGAGGATCCTTTGGTACAGTGTAGGTTTCACCATTAAAGGTAAGTTCCTTCGTAGTAGCAGAAGAGCTGGATGTGGATTTACCACACCCAGCTATTGCTAGTACGATCATGACCAAAGCGAGACTACAGAGTAGTAGTTTTTTCATGATGTACTCCTATGTACGTTATACAACGATACTAGTTAAATTGTAGATTGATTATTTTTGTAATGCGTCCCAAGATTCGTTAGCACGTTCAACGAATAAGTTACGGATGTTAGGGTTTTCACCTAAGCCATGGATGTAAGTGTCAACTTTGAAGCCTTCTTTTTCAAGGATGGATTTATGGGAATCTGGTTCCGCACCAGCCATGTCGTTGTTTGCATGGTCGCCAGCAACCATCATGAATGGCATCAATGTAACATGTTTAATACCATGTAATTTTAATTGTGGGATAACTTGTTCAAGATTTGGAGTACCTTCTACTGTGTAGATGAATACATTTTTCATACCAAGAGTATGGATACGGTCTTGAATTACAGAATAGTAAGCATTGGAAGGATCTGGAGTACCATGAGCCATGATAAGAAGAGCGTCTTCTTTGCCTAATTTAGGGAATTGAGATTGAACAGCTTTTAATGTTTCAATAACTTGGTCAGTTTGGTTTTCTTGACCCATCCAGTACATAAGAGATGTACCAAGTGTCATTTTTTTGAAATTATCTTTGTACAAATTATATACTGCTGCATCGTAGTTGTATTCCATACCAGGGATTACATCAAGGGATGCTAATGCAACGCGAGTGTAACCGTCTTTTTTGAGATCAGCCAAAGCTTCTTCAGGAGTTGGGTAAGTAATACCTTCTTTTTGTTGGATACGATCACGAATGATATGGCTTGTGAAAGCTGTAACTACTTTTGTGTTTGGATGAGCTGCTTTAATAGCATCTACAGTAGCATCGATTGTTTTCGCACGAGTATCTTTATAAGTTGTACCAAAGCTCATAACAACCATAGCATCTTTGTTTGGCAAGTTTTGTAAAGCTTCTGTATTATGTGTACGAACACCAATTGCAGCAGCTTCTTTCAATGCTGGAGTAGGATCTTTTACTTCATCATTTAATTGGTATGCAGCGTGACCAAGCACAGGAGCACCAAATGTCAATGCGAAAGCCGCTAATGCAGCAGAAACTGTTAATGCACGTTTTTTTACACTAAACATAAGTGAATCACCTCATTAAACAACATCATCTGACTATGCAGACATAACTATAAATCTATAATTAATCGTAGCAACCTAGAATATAGATGTCAATAAACCCCATACCTGTACACGTATAAATAATACATCTAGATTTTTATAAAAAATCATAATAAATGAGGAATAATCCTATATCTTATAAAAATATTCTTATTGGTTATGGTGGTATAATTATAAGTAATTCAATATTTATGATAGGATTTATCATTCTGTTTTGCTAAAATGATTATATGATAATATTTCTCATTGACTTTCATACGCTAATCTTGTATTATTAGTACATAGTAGTTGATAATAATTTTCATTTATGAAAATTATTTCATATATATGGGTATATGGAGGTCACATATGAAAGGTATAATCATTGCATCCTTTGGATCAATTTATAAAGAAGCAGTGGAAACATCCATTGGCACTATAGAGTCTAAAGTTCGTTCCTTATACAGAGATGTAGAGGTACGACGCGTATTTTTGTCTGATGCATTAGTGGAAAAGTGGAATGAAAAATATGATGATACGATTGCTTCTTTCACCGACGTCATGCAAGAATTTAGTCGCAAGGGAATTGATGAGGTATATATTCAACCGATTACTCTCGTAGCGGATCAATGCTATCAACAAATGCGTAAGCAAGCACTTAAGTTCTTACATAGTAGTGAATATAATTTCTCTCAAGTTAATATCGGTAAACCGTTGTTAACATCGTTAGGGGTTAAAAATTATGCTGATGATTATGAAGCCACATTAGATGGTATCATGCGTCATATCAATACTAAATCTCTTAATAAATCCGTTTTATTGATGGCAAATGGTCAAAATCAATTGGAATTTTCTACATTACAATTGAAAGCCATGTATGGTTCTGCTCCTAATGTAGCAGTATTTACTACAAACGGATTCCCTACATTTAAGCAGGCCTTAACGATGGTAGATCGAATGGGTCATAAAGATGTACTCGTTGTACCATTGGCTTTGATTGGCTCCACTCATTTAATGGATTACCTTGGCGGTGATCGTTCCGATTCTATTTATGCACTTTTAACAGAACAAGGGTACAATGTAGATATCTGGAATGAAGGCCTTGGTGAAAACCCATATGTACAAGATTTATTCTTGAAACATTTAGGTCAAGCGATTCGTATGTCTGACAGAAAACGTAGCTCTCAACGCGAATCATATCAAACTGTTATCCGACCTTCCCGCATAGAAGCACAAGGAATGATTTCCTAATTGCTTCTGGTAAGGTTGTATATAAACTCTCTCATAAATACACACTATCTTCAAAAAGCATCCACCTTTAGGGGCGGATGCTTTTTGCTATGCATCTATAAGGGTATGAAAGTTAATTATAATATTACCTTTATACGGGGTATGGTATCCAACTATAGTAATGCGTGTGGTATGATGAATAATGAATTATATTTAATAAGGAGACCGTTATGAAACAAGCTATATTAGTAGTGGCCTTTGGCTCAACAGTTGATTCCGCTCGTGAACATCAAATCGATGCCGTTGTAAATCGTATTAAAGAGACATATTCAGATTATGAAGTGCGCTTAGCCTTTTCATCGCGTATCATCGTAAAGCGTTTGCGCGACCGTGGTATTGAAATTTCTACAGAGCAAGGCGCATTAGATGCTCTCATTGGTGAAGGATATACAGATATTTATGTACAACCATTGCACTTCACTGGTGGTGAAGAGTTTGATAAGTTGAAACACAATATTCTAAATCATGAACGGGCACACGAACTTAATACATTGCGTGTTGGCAGACCATTGGTATACTATATGGGCCAAGAGGAACACCCAAATGATTATCAGATTTTAATCGATGCATTTGTTAAATCTTTGGCTATTAGAGACAATGATGGTTTATTATTAGTCGGTCATGGTGGTTTAGGATCTGGTAATTCTGCGTATGGTTATTTGCAATACCAATTAATTCGCAGCGGTCTTGGTCATGTTCGTGTAGCCACCTTGGAAAATGCCCCTTACGTAGAGGATGTAGCAGTACCTTGGGAATGGCTTGATGGCAAGAAACCTAATAAGATTTATGTACACCCATTGCTCCTCGTACTTGGTGATCATGCACTGAATGATTTATTTGGCGATGAAGAGGATAGTGTAGTTAATGTATTGAAAGAGGCCGGTTATGAAGTAGAAGAAATGCATCATGCCCTCGGTGAATATACAGAAATCCAAGATATTTATTGCCAACATATTCAAGATTGTATCGATGATATATATGGTAAACGTAGCAGCCATAGACCGGCGATTCCGAATGTGAAATAAGCATCGGCTTTCACAAAAAATTTTGAATATATTTAATTAATTAGGTATAATAGTAATGTTAATCATATTGAAATATAGAATAGGAGAATCATCATGAAAGGTAAATTATATGGCATAGGTGTTGGTCCTGGGGACTCTGAATTAATGACTGTGAAAGCTGCGCGTATCGTAGGCGAAGCGGACGTTATCATTACACCTAAAACAGAGAAGAAAGATGGTTCTGTAGCCCTTAATATTGCGAAACCATATATTCAAGAACATACTGAAATTGTACCAGTTGTATTCCCAATGGTACTCGATGATGCTACACAACAAGAAGGTTGGGAAGAAGCTAAGCGCGTTATCGTATCGTATTTAGAGCAAGGGAAAAATGTTGTTTTCTTAACACTTGGCGATCCAATGTTCTATAGTACATATATGTATGTATATCGTTTGATTGAAAATACTGGATTTGAAATCGAAACAATTCCTGGTATCACTGCATTCTGTGCCATTGGTTCCCATCTTGGCTATCCAATCGTAGAAAAAGAAGAGGTTTTGGCTATCGTTCCAGCCACTGCACCTAAGGAAAAAATTGATGCTGTTATGGCTGTTGCTGATGATGCAGTTATCATGAAGGTGTATAAAAACTTTGATGAAGTGCAAGAAGTATTGTTGAAACACAATATGGCTGACGACGCGGTTATGATTTCTCGCGTTGGCTTGCCTGATGAACAAGTTTTCGTAGGTCTTGATAATATGCCTAAGGACAAGAAATTAAACTATTTGTCCACAATTTTGGCAAAACGTAAAGATCGTTAATTGACTATACTCTGATATCTGAATGCTTTTAGTGAAAGCCGTATAGATAGTATTAATAAGAGGTAATACATATGAATACTGTACCCATTCCACGTGTTGTTATAGCTGGTACCAATTCCGGTGTCGGCAAAACGACTATTGTTGCGGGCCTTCTCGCAGCGTATCGAGCAAGTGGCCATGGGGTGCAATCCTTTAAAGTGGGCCCGGATTATATCGATCCGGGCTTTCATAAAATTGCATCGGGCCGTGAAAGTTATAATTTAGATTCTTGGTTAGTTCCACCGGATACATTGCCAACATTTTTTTCATCCATGGCGGGCGATGCAGATCTGGCCATTATTGAAGGCGTTATGGGGCTGTATGATGGTGGCCGAGAGGGTGTGAGCAGTACGGCTCAAATCGCTAAGCAATTAGGTGCTCCTGTTGTGCTCGTTATCGATTGTAAGGCCATGGGTGAAAGTGCAGCAGCCATTGCCATGGGCTTTAGAGAGTATGATAAGGATGTGGATTTTAAAGGCGTCATTTTAAATCGCTTAGGTTCCGATAACCATGAACGCATGGTTCGTGAAGGTATGGAAAAAATTGGAGTTCCTGTTATTGGGGCTATACGCCGTGATGATCGCATGCACTCTCCTGAACGTCATCTTGGTTTGACACCGGTTACAGAAGTTGACCCTACAGAGGCAATTGCAACGATTCAGCATGCTGTAGAATCTATGGTAGATTTAGAGGCACTCTATAATGTAGCGGCCAGTGCAGCACCTATGCCGGCACCGATTGATATAACCAAGGGTGTTACAAAACGAACAAAAATTGGCGTTGCCTATGATGAAGCCTTTTCGTTCTACTACCCAGCCAGCTTGTCTGCCCTTGAAGCACAAGGTGCTGAACTAGTTTACTTTAGCCCTTTAAAAGATAGCGCTATTCCTGATGTAGATGGCCTCGTATTTGGCGGTGGTTTCCCTGAAATGTTCTTGCAGGCTTTATCCGAAAATACGGCCATGAAGGAATCAATCCGTAAAGCTAATCAATGTAGTATGCCTATCTATGCTGAATGTGGTGGCCTTATGTACCTTTGTGAACATATTCACGATTTTGATGGTAATGTGTTTGATACAGTTGGTGTTGTGCCTGCCAATTGTGTAATGCAACAAAAACTGCAAAAGGTAGGATATGTAACGGCAACGGCTAAACGCAATACATTACTTGGCAATACAGGAACAGCTTTACATGGTCATGAATTCCATTTCTCCACCATGGAACCAACCATTGAAGAATTCCCATGGGCCTTTCACTTAGAAGGGGGCCGCAAACCTCAGTCCTATGATGGCGGGTATGCTACCGATAATGTGTTGGCATCCTATCTACATCTTAACTTTGCTGGTTCTCTTGAAGGAGCTAAGCATTTTGTAGATATGTGTGAAGCCTTTGGTCATACTAAATAAATTTATTATATTAGTATTTAATTATTATATTAACTATAGATGCAGCCCTACATAGTGTGACATAGATAATAGGAGTATAGAAATGAGCGAACGTGGTTTAATTCTCGTAAATACAGGTAATGGTAAAGGAAAGACAACAGCCGCTTTAGGTGTTGTGTTACGCGCCGTAGGACAAGGCTTGAAAGTTTTGATTCTACAATTCATCAAAAGCGGTAATGGATACGGTGAACTAGAAGGCCTGAAAAAACTGGGGGATGCGGTTACCATTAAATCCATGGGGAAAGGCTTTATTTACTACAATCGAGATAAAGTTACTGTAGAAGAACTAGAAAAACACAAAGCAGCAGCTCAAGAAGCGTGGAAAACACTAGTAGAAGAAGTCAACTCCGACAAATGGGATCTCATCGTTATGGACGAAATCAACAATGCCATTAACTATGAACTCATCGATGTTAACTCCGTCGTAGACATGCTTAAACAAAAACCAGAGCGACTACATGTCATCCTAACAGGTCGCTATGCAAAACCTGAAATCATCGACATCGCTGATACAGTGACTGAAATGAACGTAGTAAAACACGCTTACGAAAAAGGCATAAAAGCAGCAAAAGGAATAGAGTTTTAATAGGTCGAGGCGAAGCCAATGACCTACAGATGGATTGAGGCGACTTTGGCCCTGCCCCGAAGGGACAGACCCGGCCGGTATTTCCCTCTCACCATGGAGTTTTCCGAAAATTTTCTAGAGTGCTGTAAAGGGATGGCTGCTGTGGTGACTTTTGGCCCTTCCGATAGGAAGACCCGGCCGATGGAGCCACAGCAGCCATCCCTTTACAAATAAATAGAAAATTTTCGAAAAAGTCCTTGATTAAACTATATCGAAAATGTATAATATAGTCATAAGCACAAGGTGCTAATATTCTTAGACATTAAGTATGTATATAACTATAACCAGGAGGTTAACTATGGCTGTACATGATTACATTAAATCTGGCGATTTCGCTACTGAAAAACACGTTCCTGTTATCGAAGCTGCTGACACAGTAAAAGCTGGTGAAGCATTCGACGTAAAATTATCCGTTGGTAAAGACATTGCTCATCCAAACACTGTAGAACATCACATTGAATGGATTAAATTGTACTTCGTAGCTGAAGGCACTCAATTGCCTTACGAAGTTGGTGAATTATCCTTCAACGTACATGGTGATGGTGCAACAGCAAACGAAGGTCCTGTACATGCAGTTTCCGCAGGTACATTGGCAGTATCCTTGAATAAATCTGGTAAATTGATTGCTGTTTCTTACTGCAACATCCATGGTTTATGGGAATCTGAAAAAGCTATCGTAGTTGAATAATAGATTGTATTTGACTGTAAAAGGCCAGCCTTAGGGCTGGTCTTTTTTGTATGGAGAGTATGACACGTTACGAACATTAACTATTGATTATAAACACAATGTATGTCCGCTATAAAAAGAAATTTGTTTTTTTATAGTGGAAAAATACCCGTGTATACCTTTACAGTGCGGTTTGTTTTGTGGTAAAGTATATGCATGTTATTTTTTAGTACAATGATAAATGAGGGATAATAGTGGCATTAATCGTCAAAAAGTTTGGTGGCAGTTCTGTTGCAACACCTGAAAAAATATTTAATATTGTTGATCGTGTCCTTCATGAAAAGAATGAGGACGATCGCATTGTAATAGTTGTATCTGCTATGGGCGATACAACAGATGACTTGGTAGCTTTGGCAAAACAAGTAACATCTAAACCATATGGTCGTGAAATGGACCGTTTGTTATCTACTGGTGAACAAGTAACAATTGCATTGATGGCTATGGCGTTTAATGAACGTGGTCAAAAGGCTGTTTCTTTAACCGGTGATCAAGCAGGTATTACAAGTAGTGACAACTTTAATAAGGGACGTATTTTAGGTGTTGATCCTAACCGTGTATTTGAAGCATTAGATGCAGGCAATATCGTTGTTGTTGCAGGCTTCCAAGGCATTACAGAGTACGGTGACATGGTAACATTGGGCCGTGGTGGTTCCGATACAACTGCTGTTGCATTAGCAGGTGCTATGAAAGCTGATGTATGTGAAATCTTTACAGATGTAGAAGGTGTATATTCTACTGACCCTCGCGTAGCAAAGGAAGCTTTCAAACTAGAAGAAGTTACGTATGGCGAAATGCTTGAAATGGCACGCTTAGGTGCAGGTGTAATGCAACCACGCGCTGTTGAAATGGGCTTCCGTTATGGTGTACCAATTCATGTTCGTTCTACATTCAGTAATAATACAGGCACAATTATTCGGGAGGATTATACCGTGGAATCTAACAAACACGTAATTACAGGCGTAGCCGATGATACAAATACAGCAAAAGTAGCTCTTGTGGGCGTTGAAAATAAACCAGGCGTTGCGGCAAAGGTATTTAAAGCTTTAGCAGCAAAAAACGTAGATGTGGATATGATTGTTCAATCTATTCGCTCTGTAGGTGAACCTAAGACAGACCTTATCTTCACAATTGCTCTTGATGATGTAGTATTGGCACGTGAAGTGTTAAGCGAATTGCAACAAACTGTTGATATTGAAGCTGTAAACATTGATGAAAACATGGCAAAAGTATCTATCATTGGTGCTGGCATGTTGGGTCAACCAGGTGTAGCAGCTCAAATGTTTGACATCCTTAGCCAAGAAGGTATTAATATTGAAATCATCAGTACTTCTGAAATCAGTATTTCTTGCTTGGTTGCACAAAACCGCGTAAAAGATGCTGTACGCGTTATTCATAATGGTCTTTTGTTAAACGAACGAGGCTAATATACACGATGGATAGTCTACGTACATTTATGGACGAAATGCTCGATGATCAGGGGCGTAAGGAAGGTTTTATTAGCGATTTGTTGGCGAATTTAAAAACACAACCTATCCCCACATTAGAGCAAGCACAGACAGGCTATACAACGGTGAGCAATTTACATGGTATATTTTATAATTATGATGCATCAGAAGTGACCATATCTTATAAGGTAGTACCAGATATGTATGCTCCCTATACATTAAGTTTTCGCCAATTTGAGGTTGTCCTCGAAGGTCTTTTGACAAGTCGACGCAACCAAAAATGGCAAATTAAACAAGGTTAATAATAAATCAGGACACTCCTATATGGGTGTCCTGATTTATTTTTACAATAGATGCGTCATTTATATCTCATGAATAAGAATAAGTTATAGATAATCTTTGTAATTTGATAATAATTCTTGAAAATTCGTGTAAATCTCCGTAATGTGGTATAATAGATAGTCAATAATAGATTAAGATTTTACATATATATATACATTATAAACAAATTAGAAAGAAGGGTATCTATGGAACTGAATAAAATATATTCTGGTTTTCGCCTTGATCGCATAGAACGTATTGATGAAATCAATGGCACAGCCTATGAAATGAGACATGAAAAATCTGGTGCTCGTCTTATTTATATTGATTCACCAGACACTAATAAAGTATTTAATATTGCTTTTAGAACGACTCCTCAAGATAGTACAGGCGTCGCTCATATCATGGAGCATTCCGTGCTCTGCGGTTCTCGTAAATTCCCATTAAAAGAGCCATTTGTAGAACTTGTAAAAGGTTCCTTGAATACATTTTTAAATGCCATGACCTATCCGGATAAGACGATGTATCCTGTGGCAAGTAAGAATGACAAGGATTTCCATAATTTAATGGATGTATACCTAGATGCTGTTTTCTATCCACGTGCCGCAAAGGATTCAGAAATTATGATGCAAGAAGGTTGGCATTATGAGCTCGACTCTGTTGATGATGAATTGACCTATAAGGGCGTTGTATTTAATGAAATGAAAGGGGTTTACTCCTCTCCAGATTCCGTATTAGAACGCGAATTGATGCATTCTTTGTTCCCTGATACAACATATGGCGTAGACTCCGGTGGCAATCCAGATAATATTACGGATTTGACCTATGAAAAATTCAAAAAATTCTATGATGTGTATTATCACCCATCCAACAGTTATATTTTCCTATATGGCACAATGAATATTGAAGAACAATTGTGCTTTATTAACGATGAATATTTGAGTCATTTTGATGCTATTGAAATCGATACTGAGGTGACTGAGCAGGCTCCGTTTAAGGAGGGTAAAGTAATCACGTATCCTTATAGTGTGGGTTCTGATGAAAGCACGGATAACCGTACGTTACATGCTTTCTCCTATGTATTGCCAGACGTGACACCAGAACAAAGCCTTGCTTTTGAGGTGTTAACACATGCTTTATTGACATCTCCTGCAGCGCCTTTAAAACAAGCGTTGGTGAAAGCAGGCATTGGTTCTGATGTATCTGGTTACTACCTAGATAGCATCCGTCAACCAATTTGGGTTGTTCAAGCTAGCGGCTCTAACATGGATAAACAAGGTCAATTACAAGAAATTGTTGAATCTACATTACAACAATTGTGTAAGGATGGCATCGACAAGGAATTGTTAGAGGCTTCTCTTAATAGCATTGAGTTTACCCTTCGTGAAAGTGACTTTGGGGGCCGTCCAATCGGTTTAGCATATGTCATCCGAATGATGGATAATTGGCTATATGGCAAAGATCCAATTGAGTTATTACACTACGAAGAAGCATTAGCTAATATCCGTAAAGGTTTGCAAGGTTCTTATTTTGAGGACTTGGTTCGTCATTCTATATTGGATAATAATCATAAGTCTCTCGTATCCTTATATCCTGAACAAGGCTTGCAAGATAAAAAGGATGCAGAGGTTAAAGAACAGTTAGCAGCTATCAAAGCTTCTATGTCGATAGATGAGCTAGAAGCTATCGTAGAACAAACAAAACGTCTTAAACTTCGTCAAGAAACACCAGATAGTGAAGAAGCGCTAGCAACTATTCCACTTTTAGAATTATCTGATTTAAGTCCAGACGTGGAAGATGTAGAGCGTCGTGAAAGTATGATTGGCCATACAAAAATTCATTTTGTTCCGACTTTCACAAAGGGCATCAACTATGTGGCCTACTATTTTAAACTAGATTGCCTTACTGAAGATGAATTATTCTATGCGGATATCTTAAGTGATATCATCGGCCGTGTAGATACATCCAAACGTTCTTATGAAGATTTGGCAAAGTTAATCAATCTAAATCTTGGTGGTTTGAGTGCTGATATTACAGGCATTAGTAAAGCAGGTAAACGGGATGAGTTCGTACCGCTCATGGTTGTACGTAGTAAGGTATTGCATGCTAAATTACCTGAATTGTGTAATATCGTAAATGAAGTTATTCACGATGCTCAATACACCGACGTAACGCGTTTAACAGAACTTGTACAAGAAGGCAAAGCTATTTGGGATAATGAGGCGTTCCGTAGAGGGAATACCATCGTTAGTCAACGTGTAATGGCTAAGGTATCGAAGGTTGGTAAATTCCGTGATGATGGTAATTTAGGCTATTATCAAAAAATTAGTGAGTTAGCAACTAATCCAGCTGCTTTACCATTATTGCCAGAAAAATTGGCCGATGTAGCTCGTAAGATTTTCCGTTCTAACAATGTAGAAATCATGTTCGTTGGTGAAGAACAAGAATTAGCACCATTTACAGAGTTGATGGAACCATTACTCAGTACTTGGAAGGCAGAAGAATTGCCAAACAATGTATTAACGATAGAACATACTACAAAGAATGAAGGTATTGTCACAGCTGGTAAGGTTCAATATGTGGCGCAAGGTGGTAATTTCATCGATCATGGATTTACTCATGTTGGTGCTATGAGCGTATTAGAAACGATCTTGCGTTATGAATACTTATGGATTCGCATTCGCGTACAAGGTGGGGCCTATGGCGCATTTGCTAACTTCTACGATGATGGCAATATGATTTTCTGTAGTTATCGAGATCCAAATCTTGTGGAAACACTTAATGTGTATAAAGAATTGCCTGAATATTTACGTCAATTTACATTAACAGACCGAGAAATGCGTAAATATATTATCGGGACTATGAGTGGACTTGATTTACCGATGACACCTGCATTGCGTGGCCCTCGTGCCATGGGGTTATACTTCAGCGGTGCCAATATTGAAGATAAAGTAGCATTTAGAAAACAAGTCATTGCTTGTAAGCCAGAAGATATCGTAGCTCTTGCAGATGTTGTAGAACCTGTGTTACAGGATAATCATATTTGCTCCATGGGTAACGAACAAAAAATTAAAGATGCTGGTGTCTTTGATAGTATCGTATCCCTTGGCTAATATATAGTTTGTAAACTGAGGCTATCCTCACCATGTGTTAATATAATAATGTATTAATATAATAGTATATTATTAGAGTGCATATAAGGAGATACTATTTATGAAAGGACGATTCGCACCTAGCCCAACGGGGTATATCCACCTAGGGAATGTGTGGATCGCCCTTTTGTCGTATATATCTACTCGTAATCAGCATGGTACCTATGTGGTACGCATGGAGGATATTGATTTACAACGATCCAAGCGCTCTTTAGGGGAGGCTTTGCTAGATGATTTAGAATGGCTTGGCTTTGAATGGGATGAGGGCCCTCGTGTGGGTGGACCAGAACCATCATACTGGCAAAGCGAACGGTTACCAATGTATGATGAGGTTTTGCAACGATTAGAAGATACAGATTTAATCTATCCTTGCTTTTGTAATCGTACTCGCTTACAATCAATTGCTTCCGCACCTCATCGAGGTGAAGTCGTTCATCATTATGACGGGCATTGTCGTAATTTGGATAGTGCTACTGTACAGCTAAAGAGACTTGAAAAGAATCCGTCTATGCGTATTAAGGTAAATGATTCTACTATGGAGTTCAACGATATATACCAAGGTCCACAGCATTTTGTACTGCGTCAAGGTGTTGATGATTTTGTGCTGCGCCGTGGAGATGGGATGTATGCCTATAATTTAGCGGTCGTTCTAGATGATATATCCATGGGGGTTACAGAAATCATTCGCGGTCATGATTTACTGGAAACTACGGCTCAACAAATGTATTTATATAGTATGTTACAGGCTGAGCCACCATGCTATGGCCATGCACCGCTGCTCATTGATAATGACGGACATAGGCTTTCAAAACGGCAGAAAAGTATAACTGTAAAAGAATTGAGAGATAACGGATGGTCAGCAGAGCGTATTTTAGGTGAATTAGCCGTATTAGCAGGATTTATACCTAAACGTGATGCACCAAGCATCTCCTTAAAATCATTACTAACATATACAGCGCGAACTGAAGAATTACGTTGTGAACATATTGTTTTAAAAAAATCGATATAATATATTGACAGTTTTCGATATTAATATATAATAGTATATAAGAGGTGGTAAGAATGACTATTAAAGATGCGTTAGCTGAAAAAGTTTGGGCTGTAATAGGTGCCACTCATAAAACCGATAAGTTTGGGTATAAGATTTATAAGTGCTTAAAAGAGCATGGATATGAAGTCTATCCGGTTAATCCAAATGTAACGAGTATCGATGGTGATACTTGTTATCCGAGTCTATCTGCGTTGCCAGTTGTTCCTAGCGTTGTTGATTTTGTAGTACCAGAAGCAGCAGGGCTTGCAGCAATTGATGAATGTAAACAGTTGGGCATTAAGATGATCTGGTTACAACCAGGTGCGGATAAACCCACAGTCTTGGCTAAGGCTCAAGAGGTAGGTTTGGATTACATTCAAGATTGTGTATTAGTTCAATTGCCTTAGGAGGAAATAATGAGCGAATTAAAAGAGTTAAAAACAGCAGAATATCAAGATCTTCTTAATAAAGGTGGCGTAACAGTTATTGATTTCTGGGCACCATGGTGTGGCTATTGTGTACGCATGATGCCAGTTATCGAAGAAATTGCTGGTGAATTAGAAGGTAAAGCAAACTTTGTAAAAGTAAATGCTGATGAAGAACCAAGCTTGGCTCGTGATTTACAAGTAGAAGTATTACCTACATTTGTAATTTTGAAAGATGGCGAAGTAGTAGATCGTAAAATTGGTTTCTTGCCAAAAGGTGATTTACAAGGCGCTATCGAATCTAAATTCTAATTAGATTAATATATACTAAAATATATAAGGCCTATTAATGTATACATATACATTAATAGGCCTTTTTTATCTGTTCAAATAAAAATACAAGTAAAACTATAAATTAAATATAAAATGAAGAGGAATATTTCTATATCGGAAAAAATTGATAAATAAGGCGTTTTCATGATTTATGATGTGTAAAAGCATGAGTAAAATATGAAGCATAAGTTTAACTTATTAAAAAAACGCTTTAATTTTAAAATATCTTGTGCTAGTATTTAATTAGATATTGTGAATATTTAGTGAAGTATATTCCGGTATTTTTCATTTATTTCATCTGTGCGGGGTGAGAGCCGCATAAGTTGGGAGGGAACTTAATATGAATAAGGTATTCAAAGTAGTATGGAGTGCGACTAAGAACGCATATGTAGTAACATCTGAGTTGGCTAAGTCGCATCAAAAAACGGCTACTACAATTGTAGCAGCTATTTTGTTAAGTGCCAGTTTGGGTGGAGGCATTGCTTCTGCATCCACACCTGCAGATTGGTATAGAACTGATCTTATTGGTAGTCAAAAATGGTTAACACCTGGCCAAGGTAGTCAAGCAGTTGAACAACAACCAATTGATTTACATCAACAAGATCAACAAGATCAACAACAATGGGGCCAACAATCTCAAAAACAAGGCTCTGGTAAGGTTATTGTTGATTTAACTAATATTAAAAATCAAGTTAACCAAAATACTTACAATATTAGCGTATTGAAAGGTAATGTTAACTGCCTTAATAGTAAATTCTATTGTTTAGCTGATAAAGTATCCAAAAATTCATTAGCTATTAATAATCTTAATATAAAAGTTGATACACTTAATAACAGTGTGAAAAATATTGAAAACAAAGTTACAAATAATGTAACTAAAAATGTTATCAACAATGTTACAAACAATGTTATTAATCAAGTAAATAATACTGTAAACGCAAAGATTGATGTTAAAATTGAAGAAAATAATAAGAATATTATTAATCAAGTAAATAACAACATCAAAAAAGAAATTCAAAATAATAACACTACTATTATCAATCAAGTAAATCAAAATATTGATAAAACGATTAATAATAAGATTGAAAATAACAATACAACAATTATTAATCAAGTAAATCAAAATATTGATGCTAAGATTGAAAATAACAATACAACAATCATTAATAAAGTAGACCAAAATATTGATGCAAAAATTGAAAAGAATAATACTTCTATCATCAATACAGTGAACAAAACTATTAATGAAAGTATTCAAAACAACAATACAGTTATTAATAACAACATTAAAAACGAAATCAATGCTAATAATGTAGAAATCAATAAGACTATTAAGAATGAAATTAATGCTAATAACACTGTTATTAACAATAATATCAAAAATAGCATTGAAGCTAATAATGTTGAAATTAACAAAACCATTGTTAATAAGATCAATGAAAATAACGTAAAAATCGATCAAAATATCGCTAATGTTAAAAATGAATTGCAAGCGAATATTAACAAGGTAGATGTTAAGGTCGATGCTAATAGCAAAGCTATCAACAACTTGACTGTTAACGTTAACAATAACAGCAAGTCTATTGCTGACTTGTCTAAACAAGTTAACGAAAACACTAAAAATATTACTTTCAACAATACCATTGCGATAGAAAACCGCAAACTTATCGGCGATAACAAAAAAGACATCAATGATAATAAAAAAGCTATCGAAGAGTTGAAAGGTAAAGTTGGTACTACTATCAACAACATCAACACAACAATTGATAATAAGATTATTGAAAACAACACTAAAATTATCAATCAAATTAATAAAGATGTAGACGTTAAAATTGATAATAGTAAAACCAATATTATCAATACAGTAAACACTAACATTGATAATAAAATTAACGCTAACAACACAATTATTAACGCTAATATCGACAATAGCATTAAACAAAATAATGTTGAAATTAATAAGACAATTAAAAATGAAATTAATGCTAATAACACAACTATTATCAATAAAGTGAATGCTGATGTTGATGCTAAGATTAATAATGTCAACACTACAATTAACAATGTAAATACAAAGGTTGATGGTAATACAGCAAAAATAGTAGATAATAGTAAACGCATTGCTGTTAATGAAGTGAATATTACAAATAATACTACAAACATTAATAAAAATGCGACGGCTATTACAAACTTGACGAATACAGTTAATAATAATCAACAATATACAAAAACTCGTATCAATTATCTTCTTGATGCTCTTGGTGACCATCAAGAACGTTTGCAAGCTGTAGAAAATGATGTTAAAAATGTTAAGACTGATTTAAGCAATACTACAAATCAAGTAAATATCAATACTAAAGACATTGCTGATTTGAAAGGCAAAGTTGGTCAAAATATTGGTAATGTTCAAGTAGATATCAACAATATTAAAAACGATATTACAAACATCAATAAAAAGATTGATCAAAACGACATCGCTATCAATACAAAAGTAGATAACAAAGTTAATGAAATCAATACTAAGATTGATAATAAGGTTACAGAAATCAACACTAAGATTGATAACAAAGTAATTGCTATTGATCAAAAAATTGATAATAAAGTAACTGAAATCAATGCAAATATTGATAATAATGTAAATATTATTAACAAGAAAATCGATAATAATGTAAATGTTATCAATACAAAAATTGATAATAAAGTAAACGAAATCAATACTAAGATTGATAACAAGGTTAACGAAATTAATGCTAAGATTGATAAGAACGATGTAACTATCAATACAAAGGTAGATAATAAAGTTAATGAAATCAATACTAAGATTGATAATAAAGTAACTGAAATCAATACAAACATTGATAACAAGGTTAACGAAATCAATACTAAGATTGATAACAATGTTATCGACTTGAGCAAGAAAATCGATGCTAATATCGTTGATGTTAACAAGAAAATTGATGCTAATACAACAGCAATCAATAATGTTAATGTCCGTGTCGATGGCGTTAAAGGTGATGTAGATGGTCTTACTAAACGTGTAGATCGTCATGACGAACGTTTAGACTACTTGCAAGGCAATATTGTAGATAACTCTACACGTATTAGTGCTAACGAAGATGATATCAAGAAATTGAAAGGCCAAATTGGTACTACAATCACTAATGTAGAAAATACAATCAATGCTAAGATTGAAGCTAACAATACAGTGATTAGAAATGATATCAATACTGCAATCACTAATAACAACACTGTTATCAATAAGAACATCGAAACAGCAATCAATAATAACAATACAGTAATCAATAATAATATTGAAACTGCTATTACTAACAACAATACTACAATTCTTAATAAAGTTGATAAAAATATCGACGTTAAAATCAATGAAAATAACACAACAATCCTTAATAAGGTTGATAAGAACATCGATGTAAAAATCAATGAAAATAACAAACAAATCAACAACACAATCAATACTAAGATTGGTGAAGTGAACGTTAAGATTGATGGCGTTAAAGGTGATTTAAATGGTCTTAAAGGCGACTTGGATGGCCTTAAAGGTCGCGTAGATCGTCATGATCAACGTTTAGATTACTTAGAAGGCAATATTGTAGATAACTCTACACGCATTAGTGCTGTTGAAGATAATGTAAAGGTTAATACTACTAACATTGCAAACAATACTAAGAATATCAATATCAATGCTAAAGCTATCGATGAATTGAAAGGTCAAGTAGGTCAATCCTCTACTGTTATCAACGATATTAAAAACCAAATCACTAATATTAATGGTAAGGTAGACAATAACACTACTAATATCACAAACAATACTAAGAACATCGCTGTTAATGCACAAGCTATCGTGGATAATAGCAAACGCATCAACGAAACAAATGTTAAGGTAGAAAATAACACTACTAACATTGCGAACAATACTAAGAATATCGCTGTTAATGCACAAGCTATCGTAGATAATAGCAAACGTATCAACGAAACAAACGTTAAAGTAGATGCTAATACAACAGCTATTAACAACGTAAATGTTAAAGTGGATGGCATTAAAGGTGATATTAATAACATCAATGTAAAAGTTGATGGTATTAAAGGTGATGTAGATGGCTTAATTAAACGGGTAGATCAAAATACAAAAGATGTTAATGTAGCTGGTACAATTGCCCTTGAAAACCGTAAGTTTATCGGTGATAACAAGGTAGCTATTGAAAACAACACTAAGAATATCAATATCAACGCTAAAGCTATTGATGAATTGAAAGGCAAAGTAGGTCAATCCTCTACAGTTATTAACGATATTAAAACTCAAATCACTAATATCAATGGTAAGGTAGAAAATAACACTACTAACATCACAAACAATACTAAGAACATCGCTGTAAATGCACAAGCTATTGTAGATAACAGTAAACGCATCAACGAAACAAATGTTAAGGTAGACGGCATTAAAGGTGATATCAATAATATCAATGTAAAAGTTGATGGTGTTAAAGGTGATGTAGCAGGTCTTAAAAATCGCGTAGATCATCATGATCAACGTTTGGATTACTTACAAGATAACATCGCAGATAATTCTACACGTATCAGTGTTGTAGAAGATGGTGTGAAATCCAATACTAAAGCTATTGATGAATTAAAAGGTCATATTGGTACTCAAATCACAAATATCGAAAATACTATTACTAACAAAATTAATGAAAATAATGTAGTTATTAATAAGTCTATCGATAATAAGATTACTGAAAATAATACTACAATTCTTAACAAGGTTGATAAAAATATTGATGTAAAAATCAATGAAAACAACAAACAAATTAACAACACAATCAATACTAAGATTGGCGATGTAAATGTTAAGATTGATGGCGTTAAAGGTGATGTATCTGGCCTTAAAGCTCGCGTAGATCGTCATGATCAACGTCTTGATTACATTGATGGTAACATTATTCAACATTCTGAACGTATCTCTGCTAATGAAGATGCTATTAAGAAATTGAATGGTAAAATTGGTACAACAATCACAAATGTAGAAAATACAATCAATACTAAAATTGAAGCAAATAATACAGTGATTAGAAACGATATCAACACCGCAATTTCTAATAACAACACAGTAATCAACAAGAATATTGAGACTGCTATCAATAATAACAATACAGTAATCAATAAGAATATTGAAACTGCAATTAACAACAACAATACAACTATCATTAACAAAGTTGATCAAAATATCGATGCTAAGATTATTGAAAATAATAAAAATATCGATAGCAAGATCAATAATGTAAATGTAAAAGTTGATGCTAATACAAAAGCTATTGAAAACAATAGTAAATCTATTACAGCTATTCAAAATAATGTAGCTAATATTAATAGTAAAGTTGATGTGAATGCAGCAGATATTAAAGCAATACGTACTGACGTAACTAATAATACAAACGCTATTGCTAGTGTATCTAAACAAGTAGCAGGTAACACAGCAAATATTGCAGAGGTTTCTGCTAAGGTAAACGCTAACTCCACTCGTATCGATGCAAATGCAGCAGCTATTGGTAACTTGAACGGTAAAGTTGATTCTAATGCGAAAGCTATTGAATCCTTGAAAGGTCAAGTAGGTAAAGGCAACACTACAATCGTTAATGTTGAAAAGAAAGTTGAAAACATCACAAACAACATTAAAGCTCAAAATAGTGTCATCAATGCTAATACTGTAAATATTCAAAACAATACTTCCAACATTAACAACATTAAAGCTAATGTAGTAAATGTTGAAAAGAATGTTAACAATATCAAAGCTGATGTAACTATCGTGAAGAATGATATTACAAACATTAATGCGAAGGTTGATGCGAAGATTAATATTGTGAACAACAATGTTGAAAACATCAAAAATGATGTGAAGACCATCAATAATCAAGTTACAAATATTACGAATGATGTAACAAGCATCAAATCTGATGTAACTAGCATTAAATCTGATGTAACAAATGTGAATGCTAAGGTTGAAAACAATATTAAGATTATCAACGGCATCCAATCGGATGTATCTGGCTTGAAAGATCAAGTTGGCAAAAATACACAAGCAATCAAAGATTTGCAAAATGTAAGCGCTGATGTATCTAAGGTAAAAGAACAAGTTAATGCGAACACAATCAAAGCTAATGCTAACGAAGAACGCATTAAAAATGTTCAAAGCCAAGTAGAAGTTAATACTGATAAGATTAAACACAATACTGAAAATATCAATATTAACAAAGCTGCTATCAAACAAAATGCAGAAGCAATTCAAAATACTAACGTAACAGTTCAAAAAGTAATCAACAAGGTTGATGAACATACTGCAGCAATTAATAGTGTATCTGCTCAAGTTAACAAAAATACTAATAATATTGCGACTATCAATGCATCCGTTATTGAAAATACAAACAATATTACAAAAGTAAATAATCAAGTAACAACAAATACGACTAACATTGCTAAAGTATCTAATCAAGTTAATACGAATATCAATAATATCAATGTAAATGCTAAGAATATTAGCGTGAATACAGAAAATATTAAAAACATTGATAGCCGTGTAACAACTAATGCAAATGCTATTGTTGGTATTACTGAATCTGTGAAAGCAAATGCTTCTAATATTAATGCTGTTAATAACCGTGTAACAGAAGTATCTAGCCAAGTTAATACAAATACACAAAGTATTGCTACTGTAACAAATCAAGTTAACGACAATACTAAATTAGCTAAGGCAGTAGGTGCGATTGCATTGGAAAACAATGAACGTATCAATGTAATGGGCTTACAAGTTAACAAGAATACTGCAGATATTAGTACATTAGCTGAAGCTGCAAATTACAGCTTGCGTGCAAGTGCATTAACAATTCAAGATCATGAAACTATTGAACAACATACAGCACAAATTCAAGATAACTCCCGTCGCATTAGCAGTGTAGAACGCGAAGTTAAAACAGTAGGTGCATCTGCAGCCGCATTGGCAGCATTGAAACCTATTGAATACCATGAAGGCCAAAAGGCTCAAATCATGGCAGCTGTTGGTACATACAAAGGTAAAACAGCAACTGCATTAGGTGTTGCTCATTATGCAAATCCTGATTTGTTATTCCATGCTGGTGCAGCGTATGATGGTGATAATGGTGTAATGGCAAATGCTGGTGTAACTATTGGTATTGGCTCTGCTCCTACAGCACCTTCCAAACCTGCATCTCCTGCAACTGTAAAAGTTCTTGAAGATAAGGTTGCTAGCTTAGAAGCACAAAATAAAGAAATTAAAGAAGTGCTTGAAAAAGTATTAGCCGCTAATCCTCAAGTAGCTAAAAAAACAACTAAATAAGGTACCTCCCATAAGGTAGGCACTGAATACCTGTCTATCTAAGGTATGTATAACCGCGTAGTACATCGTGCTACGCGGTTTTCTTTTGGCTTGATTTTGAAGTTTTAATTATGTGGTAAATGTGTATAGCTGGTGGTGAATGGTGGTACATATATGGTGAAAATGATAAAAATAACCATATAAAAGCGAACATACATTTGCGAAAAATAGAGATAAACGATGAAAAATAACAAAAAATGAAGAAAAATTCATAATTTCCTCAATTTTTACGTTTTATTTATTGTAACGAGTGGGGGATTGTGGTAAAATTTACCATATAGTGGTGAATGAGGATTGTAAGGCGGTGATGTTAGATGTTCATGGGTGAATATAATCACACTATAGATGCAAAAGGACGGTTGATTATACCTGCCAAAATACGTGAACAACTAGGTGATCACTGTGTACTTTCAAAAGGCCTCGATAACTGCATCGCTATATATACTGCCGAAAGTTGGGAGCAACTTTCAAAAACATTACAATCATTACCATCTAATAAAGCAAATGCGCGTGCAATCAAACGGTTTTACTTTGGTAGCGCCGCAGAACTTGAATTTGATAAACAAGGCCGGATTTTGGTGCCAAGCGCCCTTCGCGAGCATGCTGAGCTACAAAAGGATGCGGTTATTATTGGTACTGGTGATAAGGTTGAAATTTGGAGCCGCGAACGCTTTGATGCATATGATGCGGAAGTGGCTGACAGTGTAGAATCCTTGGCTGAAGGATTAGAAGGCATTGTGTTGTAGGAGGCTATCGTGGAATTTAATCATGTCAGTGTGCTGTTGAATGAAACGGTGGATTCTGTTGTTACCAATCCTGATGGTATCTATGTTGACTGTACCTTAGGTGGCGCTGGTCACGCTCATGCCGTAGGTGAACGATTGAGCTCACAAGGCATGATTATCGGTTTAGATCAAGATGAAGATGCTTTAGCGGTAGCGAGACAACGCTTGTCTGATTTAACTTGTCAGGTGATGACGATACCTACAAATTTTTCAGATTTAAAACATGCTTTAGAAGAGCAAGGTATTTATGAAGTTGATGGATTTATATTTGACTTAGGTGTTTCTAGTTATCAATTAGATACACCGGAACGCGGATTTTCGTATATGAATGATGGACCTCTTGATATGCGTATGGATAAAGAGGCACCTATTACTGCGGAAATCGTCGTGAATGAATATGAATCTGATAAATTATTACAGATTATCCGTGATTACGGTGAAGAACGCTGGGCTAAACGTATTGTTGAATTTATCGTGGCAGCCCGTAATGAAAAGAGAATTACCACTACTGGCGAACTGGTGTCAATTATAAAAAAAGCTATACCGGCAAAAGCAAGACAGGATGGTCCACATCCTGCAAAACGTACATTTCAAGCGATACGCATTGAAGTGAATCGAGAACTTGCTATTTTGCATGATAGTTTTGTAGATGCTGTGAGTATGTTGAAGCCAAAGGGGAGAATTGGTGTTATTACATTCCATTCCTTAGAGGATCGCATCACAAAACAAACATTTAAAGAGCTAAGTACAGCTTGTATTTGCCCACCAGAATTACCAGTATGTGTATGTCATCATAAGGCTGTTCTTAAGGCTAAAAATAAGGCCATTGAGCCTAGTGCAGGGGAAGTAGAAATGAATCCTCGTTCTAGAAGTGCAAAACTTAGAGTAGGGATTAAATTGTAGTATTGGAAGGGGTTATTTTAATGTTAGCGAGAAAGGCTGTTGTGGGCCACGTTAAACGTGATGTGTTGCTAGGTGTACAAGCGAAAAAAGCGAGAGCTAGTGTTGTTTTTGATATTAGTCCATTGATGAGACAAATCATTCAAGGTATAGCAATCCTTGTTGGTTTTTTGATGATTATGATGGCTATGAATGCATATACTACGAAATTAGGTTATGAAGTAGTTAAAACACAACAAACTGTAGTACAATTAGCAAAGGATAATGATACCCTTGATGTAGAGGTGGCATCCTTGAAATCTCCAGTACGCATTCAAAAAATTGCGGAAGAACAATTGGGGATGGTTTTGCCTGATTCCTTTGTGTATAGCACTAAAAGTACGACTTCAGAACGCAATGTACAAACGAAACAGCAAATTATAGATTAGCAGGCAAAAGCAGCTCTTATGGGCTGCTTTAATTTGCGTATATAGAGGAGAATGTAGTATGAAAACCTTAAAAGATATTTTAAGTACGTTAGATGTACAACAAGTACAAGGTAATCAAAATGTATCTATTCAAGATATAACAGCTGATTCCAGAGCAGTAAAACCAAATAGCTTGTTCATCGCTCTTGATGGGGCTACAGTTGATGGTCATAATTACATCGATAAAGCGGTTGATGCTGGTGCTGTTGCCGTTATCGTATCAAAACCGGTTACTGTGCCTGATGATGTGTGTGTCATCACCGTTGCTGATACACGTCAAGCTATGATGGCCTGTGTTCCATATTTCTTTGATTACCCAGCTAATTGCATGCGTATGGTTGGTGTTACAGGTACAAATGGTAAGACGACCACCACACATATGATTCGCCATATCCTTAAGGCTCAAGGCCATAAGGTAGGGGTTATCGGTACTGTCCATATCATGATTGGTGATACGAGTTATCCAATTCATAATACGACACCAGATGTTGTTGATTTACAACATATTTTGCATCAAATGGTTCAAGAAAATGTGGAATACTGTGTAATGGAAGTATCTTCTCATGCATTGGCACTCGGCCGTGTTAGTGGTGTTGAATTTGATACGGCAGTATTTACGAATTTGACGCAAGATCACTTGGATTTCCATAAAACATTTGAAAATTATTTGGCCGCTAAATGCAAATTATTTGAACAAGTTAGTGCGCCTAATCAAGTTAAAGATAATAAAGGTGCTGTTATTAATATCGATGATTCCTATGGTCATCGCGTTATGGAAAAAACTACAGCTCCAACGATTACGTATAGTACATTAGGCAAGGGCACATTGAATGCATCAGATGTTCATATGTCTACTAAGAATAGTCAGTATACTGTGAATTATAAGGGTGAAAGTTACCCTGTATCGATGAATACTACAGGATTATTTAATGTGTATAATACATTGGCTGCTATTGGAGCTTGTCTACAAGAAGGCATCTCCATGGAAGCGATTGATACGGCGTTAAAAACCTTTAGTTCCGTTCCTGGACGTTTTGAATTAATCGAAGAAGGGCAAGACTTTGCCGTTGTTGTCGATTATGCTCATACACCGGATGGTTTGCAAAATATTTTAGAAACTGCAAAGGCAATTAAAGAAAATCGTATCATCATCGTATTTGGTTGCGGTGGTGACCGCGATGCTACAAAACGTCCAATTATGGGCCGTATTGCCGCAGAATACGGCGATAAGATTTATGTAACATCTGATAATCCACGTACTGAAGATCCTGTACAAATTGTTAAGGATGTTGAAGTAGGGGTGAAAGAAGCACTTCGCGATGGTACTTCTTATGAGGTAATTGTGGATCGTAGAGAAGCAATTAATCATGCAATTCATGATGCAAAAGCTGGTGATATTGTTATTATCGCTGGTAAGGGTCATGAAAATTATCAAATATTAAAAAATGAAACAATTCATTTTGATGACCGAGAAGAGGCTCGAAAAGCTCTTAAGGAGATCTAATATGGCAGAATTTACATTACAAGAAATAATTGATGCTACTAGTGGCACATGTAAGGGCGATGTAAGTTTACAATTTAAAGATATATCTACTGATACGCGTACGATTGAAGCGGGATATGTATTTGTAGCCTTGAAAGGCGATACGTTCGATGGTCATGATTTTATTAAAACAGCCATCGAAAAAGGGGCCACTGCAGCAATCGTAGAAAAGGGACGCAGTGTAGATGGCATTATTTGCGTGGAAGTGGAAAACACGCTAAAGGCATACCAAGACTTAGCAAACTTTCACAGACGACGTTTTCAAATCCCTGTGGTAGCCATTACTGGTTCATCTGGTAAGACGACGACAAAAGAAATGGTAGCTGCTGTTCTTAGTACTGAGTTTAATATTTTAAAAACAGAAAAGAACTTTAATAATGAAATCGGTTTACCAAAAACATTATTGCAACTTTCACCAGAACACGAAGCCTGTGTTGTTGAAATGGGGATGCGTGGATTAGGTCAAATTGAAGAACTTGCCCTCATAGCAGAACCAACCATTGGTATCATTACAAATGTAGGAACTAGTCATATTGAATTGTTGGGATCTCAAGAAGCCATTGCTGAGGCAAAGGGCGAATTGATTAGATGCTTAGGTCCCGATAGTGTGGCGATTCTAAATGAAGATGATCATTTCGTAAAGGCCATGAGTTCCATTGCAAAAGGAAAAACTGTTACTTACGGTATTCATAGTAATGCTACGGTAATTGGCAGTCATTTACGCTATAAAAAGGATGGCATTAAGTTTACCTGCAAATGTTATGACGAAGTATTTGACGTATTTTTGCCTATGATTGGTGAGCATAATGTGTATGATGCGTTAGCTGCTATTGCTGCAGGTCGTGTGTTAGGCGTTAAATCTAGTAAGATTAAAAAAGGTCTTAGTGATTTTACAGGCACACCTATGCGTCAAGAAATTGTAGCATTCGAAGATATTGTTATTCTCAATGATGCGTATAATGCCAATCCTTCTTCTATGACTGAGTCCATCAAAGCATTGGGTCAATTAGAAGGTAAACGTAAAATTGCTATGCTTGGCGATATGCTTGAACTAGGTGATTTTACGGAGGAAGGCCATCGACAAGTGGGCAGATTATTGGCTGAAGAAGGCTATAGCGTTGTATTTACCTTTGGTGAGGCGGCAAATTTCATTGCTAAAGAAGCGAAATTAGCAGGTTTAGAAGTACATCGTTGTAATAGTCATCTCGAAATGGCAAATGCCTACAATGATATTCGTGAAAAAGGCGATGTTATTTTGGTAAAAGGTTCCAGAGGTCTTCGAATGGAACGTGTTGTAGAGGAATTAAAAGAACGTGAATAGAGGTTATAACGGCTAGATTCTTCTAGCCGTATTGGCCGTTATTAGAGAATAGGGGAGTAATATGATTTACCACATTCTATTAGCATTTGTAGTGACATTTATAATTACATTAGTATTGGGCAAGATTGGTATTCCTATGCTTAAATCATTGCATGCTCAACAAAGTATACGTGAGGAAGGTCCTGAAAGCCATCAAGCTAAGGCTGGTACACCAACTATGGGTGGTGCATTTATGATGGTAGCTCTTACGATCGGTGTGGCTATTTTTGCACCATGGAATGTGGCGACAGGTATGTTGCTATTCCTTACACTTGGTCATTGTTTGCTCGGATTCTTTGATGACTTTGTAAAAGCTGTTAAAAAACGTAATCTTGGCTTAACAGCAAAACAAAAATTATTGGGCCAATTCATTTTGGCTGCTGTATTCTGTTATTGTATTACTGAAATTATGGTTATTCCTACAACATTATGGATACCAGTTATAGATGCACATGTTCAATTGGGATTTGCCTATTATATTTTGGCTTTCTTGATTATTGTAGGTGCTACGAATGCTGTTAATCTAACGGATGGTCTTGACGGATTGGCATCTGGTACATCCGCTGTAGCAGCGATAGCGTTTTCTGTAATCGGCTTGATGATTTATTCCACTGAAAGTTCTGTAGCTGCTGAAAGCGTAGCTTTCTTTGGCGCTATTGTAACAGCTGTATGTTTAGGATTCTTGGTATTTAATATTAATCCAGCAAAGGTATTCATGGGCGATACAGGGTCCTTGGCTCTTGGTGGCGCATTTGCAGGCATGGCTATTTTAACTAAAACAGAATTATTACTCGTAGTGATTGGCGGTATTTTTGTAATGGAAGCCTTGTCTGTTATCATTCAAGTCATTTCCTTTAAAACACGAGGCGTGCGCGTATTTAAGATGAGCCCAATTCACCATCATTTTGAATTATCCGGATGGTCTGAACAAACTGTAGTTAATCGATTCTGGTTCGGTGGTGCAGTTCTAGCTGTGTTAGGTGTTATACTTGCAACTGTAACTATTTAATATAAGAACCCTATATTTGTAAATTGATAGTTAAATACGTGAAAATACTTAACTTGAAGGGCATTTAATGGTATTCTTATAAGATGAGATAAAAAATTTTCGTGCTTAGTGATTTAGGTGATATAAATGGATTATGGAGAGAAAAATATTCTTGTTCTAGGTGCTGGTTCCAGTGGAATTGGTGCTGCATGGGTATTGGCACAGTTACATGCAAATGTAGTTTTAAATGATTATAAACCAGTAGATTTTGAACCATCTACGCGTAAACGATTGGAAGATGCTGGTGTAACTATCATTACGGGGCGACAAGATAATAGCTTACTTGATGATGTAGATCGTATTATCATTTCTCCGGGCATTGCCTTATCCATTCCAATCGTACAAGAGGCTTTGCACCGTAAGATTGATGTAGTAAGCGAAGTAGAGCTTGCTTATGATGTTTGCAAATCTCCTATTTTAGGTGTTACTGGCACAAATGGTAAGACCACCACAACAACTCTATTAACGCAAGTTATGGAATCTACTGGCCTTCCTGTCAAGGTGGGCGGGAATATTGGTGATTCCCTAAGTGAAGCTGCATATCATATGCCAGAAGGTGGTTATTTAGTAGCTGAACTATCTAGCTATCAATTAGAAACAATTAAGTCCTTTTGTCCATTAGGGGCTATTGTATTAAATGTTACGCCAGATCATTTGGCGCGCCATAAGACGATGGAAAACTATGCAGCGGCTAAAGCTCGTATTTTTATGAATCAAACTGCTCATAATTTTGTCGTCCTTAATGATGATGACCCTATTGTGGCGGCTATGAAACAAGATGCACACAGTACAATTCTTAGCATTAGCCAACAGCATAAGGTTGATAATGGTGCGTATTTTGAAGGCAATACATGTTATGCTGTATTAGATAGTAAAGCTATTCCTGTTATTGATACAGAACATATTCACATTAAGGGCTCTCATAACATTGAAAATATATTGGCTGTAATTGCCTTAACATATGCTTTAGGCGTAAAGGTAGAGCATATTAAACATACTATTGAAGAATTTCATGGTGTAGAGCACAGATTGGAACGGGTCACAACATTCCATGATGTAACATTCTATAATGATTCTAAGGCTACTAATACAGACTCTGTAGTGAAAGCGTTAGATTCCTTTGACAAACCAGTTATTTTATTGGCTGGTGGTCACGATAAGATGACGCCGTTAGAAGATTTCATGAATATTGTAAAAGCACATACTAAAGAGGTCATTTTTATGGGGGAAGCAGCAGATCGATTTGAATCCGTTGCTGTAAAAATGGGTGTTCAAAATATTCATCGTGTACAGTCTATGAAAGAGGCTGTTGCATTAGGCTATCAATTAGCAAAAGCTGGAGATATTGTATTGCTTTCACCAGCATGTTCTAGTTTTGACTGGTATAGTTGTTTTGAAGAACGAGGCGACGATTTTAAAAACTGTGTTAAAGAATTAGAGGAAAGGGGCTAAGGGCGTGAAACGAATCATCATTTCTGGCGGTGGCACAGGTGGTCATATATACCCAGCCATTACGATATATAAGGAAATTATGAAACAGCAACCTGATGCTAAGGTCCTCTACGTGGGAACAGAACATGGTTTAGAAGCTGATCTGGTGCCGAAGGAGAACATCGATTTTGTTACATTACCTGTACAAGGTCTGCAACGTAAACTTTCATTAGGTACGTTGGTAACAATGGGGAAAACAGCGCTTTCTCTTGTAAAGGCCAATTCAATTATTTCGGATTTTAAACCAGATGTTGTGATTGGTACAGGTGGCTATGTATGTGGCCCTATTTTAATGGCCGCAGCATTGCGTAATATTCCTACATTAATTCAAGAGCAAAATGTTATTGCTGGTATTACAAATAAAATCTTGAGCCGTTTTGTTGATATAGTCGCGGTTGGTTATAATGAAGCCGCAAAATCATTTAGCAAGGCGAAAAGCGTCGTATATACAGGCAATCCAGTGCGTCCTGATGTACTCGTAGATTCTCGTGCAGAAGGTCGTCAATTTTTTGGACTGTCTGATGATATATTTACAGTTCTTATTGCTGGTGGTTCTCGTGGTGCTCGTACTATTAATACGGCCATGGTAGATGTACATAAACATTTCCAAGGTAAACCGGGCATCAAGTTGATACACATTACAGGGAATGGTGAATATAATACTGTATTAGAGCAATTAGGTATTGACGATGGTACTGGTTTGGGAGAATCATCGTTGATTTTGCCATATTTACATGATATGCCTAAGGCACTAGCTGCTACGGATTTGGCTGTATTTAGATCTGGTGCTATCGGTCTTGCTGAATTAGCTGTACGTGGTATTCCATCTATATTGGTGCCATATCCTTATGCTGCAGAAGATCATCAAACGTATAATGCGCGCATTTTCGTACAAGAAGGAGCTGCGCATATGATTGTAGATAAGGTTTTGACGAGCCATGATTTGATTGGTGAAATCGAAATGTTTATGGCAAATCGTGAATTGTTAGCTCAAATGGGGGCTAGTGCTTTGCGTTTAGGAAAACCAAATGCAGCTCATGATATTGCTGAGTTAGCGTTATCTATTGCGAAATAGTTAAGGAGAGTAATTATGTTAGAAGGTATCCATAAGATTCATCTCATCGGTATAGGTGGATCTGGTATGCGCGCTATTGCGAATATTTTAATTCAAAAAGGATATGAAGTATCTGGTTCTGATGTTAAAGAATCCGATGTAATTGAACGTTTTAGACAAATGGGAGCTACCGTTCATATCGGTCATAATGCTGACTATGTACAAGGTGTAGATGCTGTAGTTCGTTCTACAGCTATTCGTGAGGATAATCCGGAAATCGTAGCAGCAAAGGAACAAGGCATCACTATTTTACATCGCTCTGACATTGTAAAAGCCGTATTGGATGTTACAAATGGCATTGCCGTAGCTGGTGCTCATGGTAAAACATCTACTACTTCGATGATTGGTCAAATTCTCGTAGAAGGACAAATGGAGCCAACTGTTATTATCGGTGGTGAAGTTGATTATCTAAAGGGGAGTAGTTGCTTAGGTAAAGGTGAATACTCTGTCGTAGAAGCCGATGAAAGTGATGGTTCTTTCTTAAAATTAAGACCTAAGACGATTGTTATTACGAATATCGAAGATGATCATATGGATCATTATAAGACGATGGAAAATCTATTGAATGCATTCTGTCAATTCGTTGAAACATTACCTGTCGATGGTAAAGCAGTCGTTTGTGGCGACAATGATAACATTCGTTATGTTATGAGCAAAGTGAACCGTCAATTTATCACATATGGTTTGGAAGAGACTAATGATTATGTAGCAAAAAATATTCATTATGAAGACAGTTCTCTTGTCTATGATGTAGTTCGTAAAGGTGAAACGTTAGGTCGTGTATCTTTGCGTGTACCAGGTAATCATAATGTGCTAAATTCTTTAGCATCTTTTATTGTGGCTCATGAATGCTGTCATGTTCCAGTGCCAACTATTGTGAAAGCTTTAGGTAAATTTATCGGTGCTAAACGTCGTTTTGAAACAAAGGGACATGTAGCAGGTGTATGGGTAGTCGATGACTATGCTCATCATCCAACAGAAATTAAAGCGACTCTAAAAGCCGCTAAGGAATTAGAAAAACATCGTGTTATCTGTGTATTCCAACCTCATCGCTATTCTCGTACATCTTTGTTGAAAGACGAATTTGCAACTGCTTTCACAAGTGCAGATGAAATCTATATGACAGATATATATAGTTCTGGAGAAGATCCTATTAGCGGTATTGATGGTCATACAATTCCTAATATTATTGGTGAAGTAACGCATCAACATGTAAATTATGTGGAAGATGTAAATGATTTGCCAGCCGTCCTTGCGAAGGTGGTACGACCAAATGATTTGGTTATTACTATGGGGGCAGGATCTATTAATCAATATGGTCCAAAGTTATTAGCATTATTGGAAGAAGGTTTACAATGAAAGATAAACATATCATCGTATTAATGGGTGGTCCATCTGCTGAGGCTGAAGTATCTCGTAGAACTGGCGCAGCCATCGCAGAGGCTTTGATTAGCAAGGGGTATCACGTTTCCACATTAGAACTAAATCCTCGTACTGTATTACAAGACATTGAAAACCTTAAGGGCGATGTTGTATTTAATGCGATTCATGGACGTTATGGTGAAGATGGTGCGTTACAAGGTGCATTAGAGATGGCTGAAATCCCATATACAGGATCTGGCATTATGGCACATTCTGTAGGGATGAATAAAAAAGTAAGTAAAGATGTGTTTAAAGGTGCTCATATTCCTACGGCTGAATCTATTTCCTACAATGGCAATCTACAGTCGAAAGAAGATATCATTAAAGATATTGAATCTAAATTCTCCTTGCCTGTTGTATTGAAACCAGCAACGCAAGGCTCTAGTATTGGCGTTACCATTGTGAAAGAAGAAGATCAATTGGCTAAGGCTGTTACAGATGCGCTTACATATGATCCAATTCTTGTGGTAGAACAATTTTTAAATGGTCGTGAATTTACTGTTTCTGTATTGGACGGTAAGGCATTGGCTATCATTGAAATTAGACCACATTCTGGTGAATATAATTACGCTAGTAAATATACAGCAGGTGCTACTGATTATTTAGTACCGGCTCCAATCAGTGAAGATATGACAAAAGAAATGCAAGCTATTGGTGAACTTGTGTATCGTGAAGTACAAGCGAGTGGGGCTATTCGCGTTGATGTCATGACTGATGATAAAGACAATATGTATGTATTGGAATACAATACAATTCCAGGTATGACAGCTACTTCTTTGGTGCCAAAGGCTGCTAAAGAGGTGGGCATAGATTTTCCTGAATTATGTGAAAAAATCTTATTAACAGCAGGTTATGGGAAGTTTTAAATGCTGTAGTATGTAAGGAGAGTAGTTATGGATGATTTTAAGCAACATCCACCCAACTCAAATCAGATAGATGCGGAGCATGATAGACCCGATTTTCTTCGTCCTGAGACTGAGCCAATCCACAAGGATGATGGAGATTCAATACATAACAGTGAGCGTGAATTAGCTCGTAAACGTAAACAAGAGAAAGCGGAGGTTAGAAAGAAGTTTCTAAAAATAGGTGGTGTTGTAGCCATCGTGTTGTTAGGCTTATTTAATCTACCTATTCCGCTTGGATCTATTAAAGTTATTGGATCTGATAAGGTCACTGTACAGGATGTTGAGGTTGCTGGTGATATTGGGGAACCAGTGAATGTACTTCGCATCAATAGAGAGAACTTGCGGCACCGATTATCAAAGGATCTCCGTATTGAAGATGCTCAAATTAGTTACGAATTACCATTGACGATGGTGGTCCGTGTAGTCGAGCGTAAGGCTATTGCTGTGATACCAGCTCAATTTGGGTATCTAACCTTGGATAAGAATGGGCAAGTGATTGCGTCTGATAGTGTAATTGAAGACACTACGGTGCCTATGATTTCAGGTGTTAAGGGTGGTAATATACTGCTAGGTGATGTGGTTACCGATAAGCCGATTGTACAGGCTCTTGATTATTTGCGCGCCTTAGATGATGATACATTTAAGCAAATTGCAGAAATCAATATCGGTGATCCTAATAATATGATGGCGTATACCGTATCCGGTATACAGATTCGACTAGGTGATGGCGAAGATTTGAAAAGCAAAGCTGATTTAACAGCGTCTATGCTAAAAGATTTACCTAAGAGTCAAGGTAATGTTCAATACATAGATGTTAACCCGTCATCTCCTTTCATTAAGACCGATAAGGTAACGGTGCAACCAAAATCTAATAAATCTAAGTCAGACACTAGCCAATCTGAGAAAAAAGATACATCAAAACAAAGTGCTAATGTATCAAAATCAAAACAAGATTAGTTATAAGCACAAAAAGGGTGGATGATGTTGTGAAACACGAACGATGGGCTATTGGACTTGTCAGCTTTGTATTGGGTTTCATGGTCATTACTCAATACAAGATGACACAAGATAATATTCAAGAAAATATACGGCTACAACGAACTGGTGATTTGGTGGCTCAGTTAAAGGATGCAGAACATGAAAAGGATGCTCTACTAAAACAAATTGAGCAATTAAAAGCCAGTGGTTCCGGTTCTAGTGCAGATGAAACATTACTTCGTAAAGCTGCATTGACTAATGTCAAAGGGCCTGGGGTAACCGTTTTGATAGAGGATAGTGCTAAACCAATTCAAGGGGGCGAAAATCCTAACTTATATGTAATTCACGATGAAGATATTCTTCGTATCGTCAATGAATTACGAGCTGGTGGTGCTGAAGCATTGGCGATAAATGATCAACGTTTGATTGGTACATCTGAAATCCGTTGTTCAGGTCCTACAATTACTGTAAATGGTAAGGTGTATGGGGCGCCATTTACAGTTAAGGCTATAGGTGATCCTAAAACATTGAATTCAGCCCTTACTATGCGTGGAGGTATTGTAGATTCTCTAAAACATTGGGGGATTAAGGTGACCATTAAAGAAGAACCATCCATTGCTATTCCAGCATTTACAGGTTCTTATAGAGAAGAGCATTTACAATCAAATGAGTTAGGAGGTAAAGAATGAATATTTATATCTTTGCTATCATTGGACTCATAGTAGGTGTTGTTGTAGGATGGTTCACACCATTACATATTCCGGCAAGCTATGCCAATTATACTTCTGTAGCTGTGCTAGCTGCATTAGATGCGGTATTTGGTGGCAGTCGTGCTGCATTAGAGAGGATATTTGATTTAAGTAATTTTATCAGTGGATTCTTCTCCAATGTAATACTTGCTGTTGTATTAGTATATATTGGCGATTTAATTGGGATTAATTTATACTACGTTGCCTTGATTGGTTTTGGTTTACGAGTATTTATTAATTTAGCTGCTATTCGAAAGAACATTATGACTAAACGTTTCTAATTATCAAGATTCGATTATAGTTGTAGTGGAAAGTTTTTAAATTTTAGTGTAAAATAAATGTAATTGTTATAATTAACTCAGTATATAAATAGACGCATTCGCATTTATATTGACAAAAATAGATAACGATAAGAGGAGGAAGTTCAATGTCTGATTTTGCAAATATTAAAGTTATCGGTGTCGGTGGTGGCGGTAATAACGCTGTTAACCGCATGGTTGAAAGTGAACTTAAAGGGGTTCAATTCTTATCCGTTAACACTGAAAGCCAAGTACTTGAATTGTCCAAGGCTGATGTAACTATTCAAATCGGTGAAAAAGTTACTAAAGGTCTTGGTGCTGGTGCTAACCCACAAATCGGTGAAGCAGCTGCTCAAGAAAGTCGCGAAGATATCATCAAAGCTCTTGAAGGTGCTGATATGGTATTCGTAACTGCTGGTATGGGTGGTGGTACTGGTACTGGTGCTGCTCCTGTAGTTGCTGAATGCGCTAAAGAAGTAGGCGCATTGACTGTAGGCGTTGTAACAAAACCTTTTGCATTTGAAGGTAAACGTCGTCGTGCTGCAGCAGAAAAAGGCATTGAATTCTTGACTCAAAAAGTTGATACAATTATCGTTATCCCTAATGATAAATTGTTACAAGTTGTAGATAAAAAATGTTCTTTGTCTGATGCATTCGGTAAAGCTGATGATGTTCTTCGCCAAGGTATTAAAGGCATTTCCGATTTGATTCAAATTCCTGGTTTAATCAACCTTGACTTTGCAGACGTTAAAACTATCATGACTGAACAAGGCGAAGCTTTGATGGGTATTGGTATAGCTACTGGTGAAAACCGCGCTGCAGACGCTGCTAAGATGGCTATCAACAGCCCATTGTTGGAAACTTCCATCGATGGTGCTAAAGGCATCTTGCTTAATATTTCCGGTAGTGCAAACTTGAGCTTGTTCGAAATTAACGAAGCAGCTGAAATTATTTCTGATGCAGCAGATCCTGATGCAAATATCATCTTCGGTTCTGTTATTGATGAAAGCTTGGGCGATAGCGTTCAAGTTACAGTTGTTGCAACTGGTTTTAACTCCAGTACTAAGAATGTTCCAGAATTCGGTAAAACAACAACTGCTGCACGTCCAGCAACAAATACATCTGCTCCAACAAGTGGTATCCCTGATATCCCTGTATTCATGAAACGCTAATATTTAATATATATACTTATACAATATTAGAATAAAAGTAACTTATTAAGACACATATTTATGTGTGTATAGGAGGTACAAATGAAAAAATTAGTATTATTATCTTTAGCTGCAACAGTGATTACTGGCAGTGCATTCGCTGCATCCGTGCCTGTAACTAAAATCAGTGATAATTCCACAAAAATTCAAGCTGATTATGCGTTCAATCAACGCGTATCTAATAGCGGTGGCACTAACAATGATGGCTTTGGCGTATCTTTAGAACATGATTTAAGCAATAAATCTGCTCTTCAATACTCTTATAACAAAGTAAATGCTAAAAATGGCGATATTAAAGATCACCAATTGGCTTATGTTTACAAAGTACATCCTAATGTAAATATTTACGGTGCTGGTACAGCTATCCGTACACATGACACTGAGTTAGGTGTTCAAGCTGGTGTAATTGGTCACGTGCCTTTGACTGACAAAGTGAACGGCTTTGCTAAAGCTGGTTGGGGCAACGATATTAAACAATCCTATCAAGTAGGTGCTCAATATGAAGTTAAACCTAACATTGATTTGAATGTTTATTATGGTTATGACAAATATAGCGTAAACGATAATGACAAGACTTCCAAAGGCTTACATGCTGGTGTAGGTTATACATTCTAATCGTCATATATGCAATTGAAACCACTCATCGTTGATGGGTGGTTTTTTGTATTCACTCATGTATACAATATTTTTCATGAATACTCATTGTATAAATGCTTAACTTTAGGTATGATATTGATGTAATAGTTCTTTTTAGTTAGGATGGTGTATGCGATGACAAGTGTAGCAGCGAAACACGCAAGAGGAAAAAAATTAAAAGATGTAATCTTTGTAACTGCAGGACAGGCGGCGGAAGATACAAAATTAAATGGTCGTGAAAATGTAGTAAATGGTACTTTGGGTGCTATTTATGATGAAGAAGGTAATTTAGTATTCTTAAAAACTGTAAAAGAAGAATATTTAAATTTATCTGACACCGAACATATTGGATATGCCCCTATTGCAGGGATTCCACAATATTTGGAATGTGCTGAAAAAGAATGCTTTGGCGATTCTCGTCCTGATGGCTTTATTCGTAGCATCGCAACCACTGGTGGTACAGGCGGTATTCATCATTTGGTACATAACTATACTGAACCTGGAGATGAAGTATTAACCGCAGATTGGTACTGGGGTGCATATCGTATTATTTGTAGTGATAATGGACGTACACTTGTTACATACTCTTTATTTGATGAACATAATAACTTTAATCATGATGCATTCCAACATCGTGTTAAGGAATTAGCTGCTAAACAAACAAATGTTGTTATCTTATTTAATACACCAGGTAATAATCCTACAGGATATTCTGTAGAGGATAAGGACTGGGATTCTATTCTTAGTTTCTTGAAAGAATTAGTTGCTATTGGTCGCAATAACGTCATCATTGGTATCGATGTGGCTTATTTGGATTATTCTGGTGAAAAAGAAGAAGTCCGCGCATTCTTTAAAAAGATGGGGCAATTACCAAAGGAAATCCTAGTTTGTGTATGTTATAGCTTATCTAAGGGCTTTACAATGTATGGTCAACGTGTTGGCGCTATGATTGGTATTTCTTCTGATGAAGAAATCGCCGATGAATTCTTAGAAGTGAATAAATCGACTAGTCGTGCAACCTGGTCTAATATTTGTCGTCCAGCAATGCGCACTATGGCTAATATCGTTTCTGATCCTGATAAATTTAAGGCTTATGAGGACGAACGTAATTGTTATTATCAATTGATTCGCGATCGTGCAGATATCTTTAAACAAGAGGCAGCACAAGTGGGCTTACCTATGTTGCCATATCGTGGTGGTTTCTTTATAACTATACCAACTGATTCTGGTACCGCTATTTGTGAAGAACTTAAAAAAGAACATATTTATTGCATTGCGTTAGGCAATGGTATTCGTATCGCTGCATGTGGTATTCCTAAATTCCAAATGAAGGGATTAGCTGGAAAAATCTATGATGCAATGAAACGATTAGGCAAATTATAAAGAAATGAATTTAAAAAGGCACTTCAAATTGAAGTGCCTTTTAGTGTTAGTGAATGTCCTTACGTTCTTTAATTTCTTCATCTGCCTTTAACGCTAAGTTTTCAAGCGCTTTTTTAGGTGCTGTTCGTTCACCTGTTTTAGGATCAACAAATTCAACGCGATCTAAGGTGTCTGTGATTTGTCCTTTAATAAAGCCTAAATAGATGTTATATAGCTCTTTCTTTTCGGCTAATTCTTCAGGTGTTAGTTCTTGACCAGATTTTTTCTTAGCTGCTAGTTCATTTATACGTTTTAATGTATCATTAATATTGTTCATAGTTGCCTCCTGTATTCTATATTAGAATAACATGATTTATTATAACATAGAACTTAATGAATACGTATGGTAAGATATAAATTGTACGAGTTCGTACTTTCACAGGTGAGAAAGGAGTTTATCGTGCGTGTTACGAAAGCAATTAAAGCAGAACAATTAGCATTATTAGAAGAACATTATATTGATGCTAAACCTGCTCTTGAATACACAAATGAATTTGAATTATTAGTCGCTGTTGTGTTATCTGCACAGTGCACAGATGAGAGGGTTAACATTGTTACAAAACGATTGTTCCCTGCATTAAATCATCCTGCTAAGATGCTAGAAATTGGTGTTACAAAACTAGAAACTCTTATCAAGGATTGTGGTTTGTATAAATCGAAGGCGAAGAATTTGATTGCCACTTGTCATATACTGGTAGAACAATATCATGGAGAAGTGCCACGCGAATTTGATCAGCTTGTTGAATTGCCCGGTGTAGGTCGAAAAACGGCAAATGTTGTAGTGTCTGTATTATTTGGAACACCGGCTATCGCAGTAGATACACATGTGTTCCGCGTAGCAAACCGATTGAAATTGGGCATTGCGAAAACGCCAGAAGAAATGGAACAAAAGTTACAAAAGGCTATACCAAAAGAGAAGTGGTCTGCGGCCCATCATTGGCTGATTTATCATGGACGACGTGTCTGCAAAGCACGTAAGCCTCTATGTGAAACATGTTTTTTAAATCATCTTTGTCCGTCAGCAGGAAAGGTTTAATATGAAAAAGAATAATGAAGAATTTATTGCTCTTTGTGCCCAATATGGCATAGAAGGTATTGATATCGTCAATGAATTAATGCGTTTTAAAGTATTAGATCAATTGCTCTCCAGCAATGCAAATTCTCGTGAATGGGGTGTTACACCAGAGGATTTGTATGGATTAGCAGAGAAGTCTACTGTTGAATCCTTTGGACCTATTCCATATGATGTAAACACATTCCGTGCATTGTATGGACCATCCTTTACGGTAGAGCTCTTTGATTTTATTAGTGATACTGGTATTCTAGATGGCCTTGATGTGGGGACTGTATGGGAGTCGCCTGTACGTGAAAGTATAGAAGCTCATAGCAAAACGGGGGAACTCGTGTTATATGCTTATGTAGAAGAATATGCTGGCATGATAGAAGAAATCTTGCAATCCTATGAGGATAAAAAGGTAGTACTTTATACAGCATCTCCTATATGCTATAGCATTATCTCTCGATTATATCCAATGGCTCAGATTATTAATCAATGGCCTCATCGTAGCTATTTTGACCATATCTTTACAGGTACTGTTGGTATGTTCCAATCCTCTGAAGATATTGTAGAAGAGGTAGCTAATGGTTTGCATAATTTGGTTCCTGAAGGGACTGCTCAATTGTTCTTACCAGCAACAATGGCACAAAATCAATTGGGATTGAATAATATGGCATTACAATTCTTTTTGAACCAAAAACGTGTAGAATCTATTCGCGAATGGACTCCTCTAGGGGCTTATGAAATCATTTATGGTAAATATGATGTTAAAAAGATGCGCGTAGGCCTTCGTGAACGGGTTGGTGATGACTGGAAAGCTATTAATTATATTCCATTACCTCATGGTGTCTTTGCTCAATTACCAGTATTTACCGTACTAAATTATGGTTTGTCCCTACGTTCTATTTTATTGCCTGGCGGTCAAACTGATGTAGCTTTAGGGCAGGATGGCATTTATTGTATAGATAGTCGTGTTTCAGAACTAGGACGTGCGGCACTTCGTGAAAATGGAGCGTATTACTTAGCTTTTACCCGCTATAGTGACCATGTAGAGGTGTCTATGGGTACAGAAGCACCTAGTACGGGTGTATATTGGATGTTCCCTGATGTAGAATTGGCATATATGTGGTATACATATTTCTCTAGCACAATTGGGCAAACCTTAATGCAAGAGATTTCTATGCTCGTTCAAACAGAAGAATCCTTCGGCTATATGCTTAGCAGTGTACGTCGCCGTGTACTCGATGTAAATGATGAATCGCTACTAGTTAATGCGGCCAAAAATATTGATGAAGCGTATAAAGAGACTATCAAATCTGCACGAGCATCATGGCAAGAAAATATGAATTCTTTGGGTGCTGACGTAATGCCTCCGACGACATCCATCGATATTGAAGACTACAGTGACTATAAAAAATAATTGTCAATATAGGTAATTTGGTTTACAATATATCGTATCGATTTAGAACTACATAATTTGACACATAGTGTACACTATAATTAGGTGAGGAGGGAGGTAACAATGGCTGTTATTAATTTCGAAATTTTCAAAGTTATCGGCACATTATCTGAAGATAAAGATGGCTGGAAAAAACAACTTACATGCACAAGCTGGGGGAAATATAATCCTAAATTTGATCTTCGTGCTTGGGATAGCGAATATACAAGTATGAAAAAAGGGATTACTCTTTCCTTGGAAGAATTGATTGCATTACGCGATCTTTTGAATGAAAGTGATTTAGAAACTATCTTAGCGGAAGCAATTGAAGAAAAACAGGCTTCTAAAGAGTAGTTTCTTGATTTGTACGCATTATCGTGCTATAATCTATAAGAATAATATTGATTGCTGGAAAGAGGTGTATAGAATGAAACAAGGTATTCATCCAGACTATAAAGAAGCTACAGTTACTTGCGGTTGTGGTAACACATTCAAAACTGGCTCTGTAAAAGAAGACCTTCGTGTAGACGTTTGCTCCAAATGCCATCCGTTCTTCACTGGTCAACAACGTGCGGCTCAAGCTCGTGGTCGTATCGAACAATTTAACAAACGTTACGGTAAATAATAGTTTATGTAGCGAAACAACTATTGGCAGGGCTTTGGGCTCTGCCTCTATTTGTTTATGAAAGGAAATCCTTTGGCAAAAGAACGTATTAAGAAGTTCGTTGGTGGACAAGCTGTCATTGAAGGCGTCATGATGCGTGGCCCAGGATATACGGCGACAGCTGTACGTGAGCCTTCCGGTTCTATCGTGGTGCAAAAGGAAGCCACCACGTCCATTCAAGAGCGATATCCTATATTAAAGAAACCATTTTTACGAGGCTGTATAGCCTTATATGAATCTCTTGTTATCGGTATGAAGGCCTTGTCCTTCTCTGCGAAAGCGGCTGGTGATGAAGAGGAAGAAATGTCGAATAGTGAAATTGCCATTACCATGGTATTTTCCACACTATTTGCAATCGCTTTATTTGTAGCCCTTCCTACATTTGTAGTTAAATTTATTCCTGGTATTCAAGATAATCACTTTATTTTGAACCTTGTTGAAGGTGCTATTCGATTGGCTCTGTTTTTGCTCTATATATGGGGTATTGGTCAAACTAAGGATATACAACGTGTATTCCAATACCATGGCGCAGAGCATAAAACCATTCATGCTTATGAAAATGATCTACCTTTGACCGTAGAAAATGTGCGTGCTCAATCTCGTTTACATCCGAGATGCGGGACTAATTTTCTACTCATTGTAATGGTAGTTAGTATATTTGTATTTGCCTTTTTAGGTTGGCCTAACTTGCTAGAGCGCATTGTGTCACGTGTTTTACTGATGCCCGTTGTAGCAGGTATTGCCTATGAATGTATTCGTTTTGCAGGACGTAGTGAAAGCTCCTTTGTAAAATCTCTCGTTAAACCGGGCTTGGCGTTGCAATATATGACGACCCGTGAACCAGAAGCAGATCAAATCGAAGTGGCTATTCGTGCTCTAGAAGAGGTACGTCCTCCAGAAGAAGATGCTTATGAAGATGAAACATATTAAGATTGAGGTTATATATGTTAGTAGATAAATTACAAGTTATTGAAGATAAATTTATGGATCTAGAGCAACGCATCAGTGACCCTGAAGTCATTGCGCGTCAAGATGAATGGCGTAAACTAACACGTCAACATGCCCAATTATCTGAAACTGTAGAAGCTTTTAGAGAATATAAAAAGGTTTTAGCTGGTATTGATGAAGCCATGGAAGTCATTGAAGACAAAACGATGGATGAAGAATTCCGTGAAATGGCTCAAGAAGAATTGAAAGAATTAAAACCTCAAAAAGAGGAATTAGAAGAAAAATTACAAATTCTTTTATTACCAAAAGACCCTAACGATGATAAAAATATTATCATCGAAATTCGCGGTGGCGCTGGTGGCGATGAAGCGGCATTGTTTGCAGGCGACTTATTCCGTATGTATACTAAATATGCTGAAAGCCAAGGGTGGCGTTGTGAAATTATCGATGCTAATGAACCTGAATTAGGCGGTTTTAAAGAGGTTGTATTCTCTGTAGATGGTGAGAATGTATATTCTAAGATGAAATTTGAATCTGGTGTACATCGTGTACAACGGGTTCCAGCTACAGAAACACAAGGCCGTGTACATACATCTACGGTTACTGTGGCAGTACTTCCTGAAATGGAAGATGTTGATATTGAAATCAATGATAAGGATTTGAAAATCGATACATATCGCGCTAGTGGTGCCGGTGGTCAGCATATTAATAAAACAGAATCTGCTGTCCGTATTACTCACTTACCAACAGGTATTGTCGTAGCTTGTCAGGATCAACGTTCTCAGCTACAAAACAGAGAGAAAGCGATGCGCGTATTGCGTGCAAAATTGCAAGATAAAGCCGAACAAGAGGCTACAGCTAGCATGGCCGCAGACCGCAAGAGCCAAGTTGGTACAGGTGATCGTAGTGAACGTATTCGTACCTATAACTACCCACAAGGTCGCGTAACAGATCATCGTATCAATTTAACATTGTATAAATTGGATGCCATTTTAAATGGTGATCTCGATGAAATTATTCAAGCCTTAAATGCCGCTGATCAAGCAGCTAAAATGCAGGAGGCTAATACAAATGTATAAGGAGATTTGGACGGTTGGTCGTATTCTCCAGTGGACAGAGCAGTACTTTCAAAGCAAGGGGATGGATACACCTCGTCTTGATGGGGAAGTACTGCTTTCTCACGTTTTAGGGAAGAATCGTATATATCTATATACGAATTATGATCAACCATTAGAGCAAGAAGAACTGGATAAATTTAGACCGCTTGTCATTGAACGGGCTAAAGGACATGCTGTAGCATCTTTAACGGGAACAAAAGACTTTATGGGATTGACATTTGCTGTAAATGATAAGGTCCTTATTCCTCGTCCCGATACAGAAACATTAGTAGAATATGTATTAAGTGCTTATCATCAACAAGACTCTATTCGAATCCTTGATATGTGTACGGGCCCTGGTACTATTTTACTAAGCCTCTTGCATTATCTGCCTACAGCAACGGGGATGGGCCTTGATATTTCTCGTGATGCACTTGAAATAGCCACAAAGAATCAAGAAGCATTTAAGCTAGAGAATCGTAGCGAATTTCACGAATCGGATATGTTTTCTTATTTAGAACATCATAATGAGTTGTTTGATGTGATTGTATCTAATCCGCCGTATATTCGATTAGAGGATAAGAAAATCCTGTCTCCTGATGTACTTAATGAGCCTCATATTGCATTATTTGGTGGTGAAGATGGACTTGATTTCTATCGTCAGTTAGCTATGGAGTGCGTTACATATTTAAAACCTCATGGACTTGTAGCTTTTGAGGTAGGATATGATCAAGCTAAGGCTGTGAAATCTTTACTGGAGGCTGTTGGGTCCTATGTAGATATATCTTTTGCAGCAGATTTAGCGGGCATTAATCGTGTTGTGACGGCTCGCGTGAAGGGGTGAGAATGTGGAGACTAAAATCATTACCGAACTTACAAGAGATAATCTTCAATTAGTTGCACATGCGTTGCGTCATGGTGATGTTGTAGCAATTCCTACGGAAACTGTATATGGCCTTGGTGCTAATGGTCTCGATGCAGACGCAATGGATAAAATTTATGCTGCTAAAGGTCGTCCTTCAGATAATCCATTAATATTACATGTATCAAATGCGGAAAGTATTAAACCGCTTGTGAAAGAAATACCTGAAACAGCAAAGCTATTGATTGAGGCTTTTTGGCCGGGTCCTTTAACAATTACATTGCCTAAATCTGATCTCGTGCCTGACCGTGCAACTGGTGGGTTAGATCGGGTGGCATTACGTTGCCCAAATCATGGCGTATGCCGTGACATATTAGAGTTGGCTGGTGTGCCAATTGCCGCGCCTAGTGCCAATATTTCAGGCCGCCCAAGCCCTACTTCTGCTCAAGCTGTTTATGATGATATGAACGGTCGTATTCCTTATATTGTGGATGCTGGAATCTGTACGATTGGTGTGGAATCCACTGTTGTAGAGGTTAGAGATGATGGGGTGACCATCTTACGGCCCGGCGGCATCACAAAAGAAATGTTAGAACAAGTTGTAGCTAATGTGTCCTATGATCCATTCTTATCGTCTCAAAATGAAGCGCCAAAGGCTCCGGGTATGAAGTATAAGCATTATGCTCCAGATGCACCTATGCGTGCATTTATAGGCAATCCCAAGGATGTGGCGGAAGCTTTCAACAATGTAATTCATGAACAGGAAACTAAATGTGGTGCATTTCTTGTTAGCCAAGAAACATATGATTTGTTAAAAGATAGTGTACACGGTGAATTTCATGTATATGGACATAGTGGTGATGCAGTAGCTTTGGCTCACGATTTTTATAAGACACTACATCATTTTAATGAATGTAATGTAGACTATATTTTAGCAGAAGGTGTTCAGAATACAGGCCTTGGCGTAGCGGTTATGAATCGCATGGAAAAGGCGTGTGCTGGTCAGATTATCTACTTATAAGCAATTAGGTAATATTTATTATGTCCATTCATAATAGAAAAATGTCTTTACATATTGGATGTATTTGCTATAATGTATAAATAGCCACAGAAATTGTGGCAGTAAGGATGTCATTATGAATATTTTGTATGTATGTACTGGTAATACCTGTCGTAGCCCAATGGCAGAAGGTATTACGCGGGCCTTAGCAACAGAGCTTGGTCTAGACGTGAACGTCGTTTCGGCTGGATTATTTGCTGCTTATGGTGCTAAGCCTACAGAAGAAGCTGTGATTGCGATTCAATCTATCGCTGATATTTCTGAACATGAATCAAGACCTCTTACAATGGAACTTGTCAATTCAGCAGATTTGATTATTGGTATGACACAAGACCATAAATCTGTGTTACTTCGTCAATTTCCATTTGAAGTAGCTAAAATTAAAACCCTTGCTGAATGGGGGCATGGTACAGGAGATGTGGTAGATCCTTTCGGTTCCAATCAAGACGTGTATAATCAATGTGCTGAGCAAATTTATAATTTGGTGAAAGCTGGATTAGTATCATCAAAAGAATAGGAGAAAGAGCTATGAAAATTGCTATTGGTTGTGATCATGGTGGATTACATTTAAAACAAGAAATTAAGGAATTATTGTCTACATTAGGCCATGAAGTGGAAGATTTTGGTACTCATAGTACAGAATCTTGTGATTATCCGGATATTGCTGAACCAGTAGCACATGCCGTTGTAGATGGTGCAGCAGATCGAGGTATCTTAATCTGTGGTACAGGCATTGGGATTGGTATTGCAGCCAACAAAATTGCAGGTGTACGTGCAGCGCTTTGTCACGATACATTTTCCGCACATGCTAGTCGTGAACATAATAATGCCAATATTCTTACGATGGGGGAACGCGTGATTGGACCGGGCCTTGCAAAGGATATTGTTACGATTTGGCTTAATACAGAATTTGAAGGCGGACGTCACGCGCGTCGCGTAGAAAAAATTTCTGCTCTTGAAAAATAATACATCTTTACTCAATTAGTTATCACATTATATTTACATATGTTTCAAGGAGGATTCCCATGAGTTTCTTAGCAAAACAAGACCCTAATGTTAAAGCAGTTATCGATCAAGAATTAATGCGTCAACGCGATAAATTAGAAATGATCGCTTCTGAAAATATCGTATCCCAAGCCGTTATGGAAGCTCAAGGTAGTGTATTAACTAATAAATACGCCGAAGGCTACCCTGGCAAACGTTATTATGGTGGCTGCGAACATGTGGATGTAGTAGAAACATTGGCTATTGAACGCGCTAAACGTTTGTTTGGTGCAGAACATGCAAATGTACAACCACATTCTGGGTCTCAAGCTAACTTTGCTGTATATTTTGCTATGTTAAAACCTGGTGATACTATTGTAGGTATGAACTTGTCCCATGGTGGTCACTTAACACATGGTTCTCCTGTAAACGTATCTGGTACATATTTCAATGTTGTTCCTTACGGTGTTAATGCAGAAACTCAACAAATCGACTATGATGAATTCCGCAAAATCGTATTAGAAGCAAAACCTAAATTGATCATTGCTGGTGGTAGTGCTTACAGCCGTCAAATCGACTTCAAGAAAATGGCTGATGTAGCTCACGAAGTAGGCGCTATTTTCATGGTAGACATGGCTCACTTTGCTGGCCTTGTAGCTGCTGGCTTACATCCAAATCCAGTAGAATATGCTGATATCGTTACAACTACAACACATAAAACATTGCGTGGTCCTCGTGGCGGTATGATTTTGTGCAAAGAAGAATATGCAAAAGCTATTGATAAAGCTGTATTCCCTGGTATCCAAGGTGGTCCTTTGATGCATGTTATCGCTGCAAAAGCTGTTGCATTAGGTGAAGCTCTACAACCAGAATTTAAAGAATACGCTGAACAAGTTATTAAAAATGCAAAAGTATTGGCTGCTGAATTGATGGCTAAAGGTTTGACTATCGTTTCTGGTGGTACAGATACACATGTTATGCTCGTAGATGTGCGCAATACAGGTTTAACTGGTAAAGAAGCAGAACATCTTCTTGACGAAATCGGCATCACAGCTAATAAAAATACAATTCCATTCGACCCAGCTAGCCCATTTGTAACTAGTGGTGTTCGTTTAGGTACACCTGCATTGACTACACGTGGTCTTAAAGAAGACGATATGAAAGAAATTGCAGATATCATTGCTACAGTACTTCAAAACCCAGAAGATACAGCAAAACACCAAGATGCTGCAAAACGCGTAGCTGCATTATGTGAAAAATATCCTTTATACCCTAACTTATAATTTATAGGTATTGGTATAGTAAGAACCCAAAAGGGTGAGCAAGAGTTTTTCTTGCTCACCCTTTTTATGTTGTAGTGGTCATATTTATATGGCAGGATTTGTAAATATGTGATAGAGTATGTATGAATAGTAAAAGGCCGAAATAATGATTTCGGATTCGGATTGTTTTTATAGGGGGCATAATCATGAACGTTAATGTTATGACACATCCATTGATTCATCATAAGGTTACATTGATGCGTGATGTACAAACAGGTTCAAAAGATTTCCGCGAATTATTAGATGAAATTACATTGTTGATGGGCTATGAAATTACACGTAATTTGCCATTAGAAGATGTAGAAGTGCAAACACCATTGACTAAGATGACAGGTAAACGCATTGCCGGTAAAAAATTAGGCATTATTCCAATTTTGCGTGCTGGTCTTGGCATGGTAAATGGCATGCTTAGCTTGATTCCAACAGCTAAGGTTGGTCATGTCGGTTTATATCGTGATCCAGAAACATTAAAACCAGTAGAATATTATTGCAAATTACCTAGCGACGTGGGCGAACGCGATTTCATCGTTACCGATCCAATGCTTGCTACTGGTGGTAGTGCATCTGCAGCGATTACGTTGTTGAAAGAAAAAGGTGCTAAGAGCATTAAATTGATGTGCCTCGTAGCGGCTCCTGAAGGTGTAGAAGTTGTTAATAAGGAACATCCTGATGTACCTATTTATGTAGCAGCTCTTGATGAAACATTGAATGAACATGGCTATATCTTGCCTGGTTTAGGGGATGCTGGGGACCGTATCTTCGGTACTAAATAGATAATTTTGGGGAAATTAGGGGGAGTTGTGTTATTATGAAATATTTTTTGGGGTATATATTCTCTACTTTTATTTCTATGTTTTATATTCTTTGTGTATTTCCACCGGGAGGAGATAGACCAATACCATTGTCTATTATATTGGGGATAATTGCTATGATTCCGGCTATTATTGCTAATAATAAAGGTCGTTCTTTTTGGGGATGGCTTATTTATGGTAATTTTTTGTGGATTATAGCCTTAATTCATTCAATCGTACTTACTGATAATGACAATGCTATGAAGAAAAATAGTGATTTAAAAAAATGTCCATTTTGCGGTGAGTTTATTCGTCAAGAAGCTGTTAAATGTAGATATTGTCAATCCGAATTGCCAGTAGATACCATTAAATAAAAGATACATCAAGTAAAGACGCCCGAAAGGGCGTTTTTACTTGAATAAAGTTGTAATAAGGTATAAAATAATTGTGTAGAAGTATTTTTTTATTCTAGGTGGGACTAATTTTGTTTGTCTGGGACGAATATCGTTATCCTTATCAAAGGGTAAAGGAGGAACCCTATGAATGAGTTGTTAATGGTATGCGAGCGTATAGCACCGGAATTAATGACAGTCTTAAAGGATCGCTACAAATTATTGAGCCATCTAGCCTATGAAGAACCTCTCGGCCGTAGGAGTTTAGCTCTAGCTACGGATATATCAGAACGTGCGGTACGTTCTCATGTTGATGCATTGCGCGGTAATGGATTAGTTGAAATCTCTAAACCTGGTATCTATCTAAGTGCTGAAGGACGAGAACTAGTTCCCAAATTAAGGGGTATTCTTTATGAATACGAACGTGTTGGTGAATTAGAGCAACAGTTAAAAGCGGCGTTACATATTGATGATGTGATTATCACACCTAGTGAAGGCTCATTGATGTTAAAGCGCTTAGGCTTTACTGCTGCCAAAGTGGTTCAACGTATGGTAACCGATGAGTCTGTCGTAGCTGTTAGTGGCGGTAGTACCATGGCAGCCATGGCTGATGAAATGCCTAGTAGTGTGTTGCATCCTGTGGTTGTACCAGCCCGTGGTGGTGTTGGTGAAGTCGTTGAATATCAAGCGAATGTAATCGCCTCTGTATTAGCAGAACGTTGGCATGGCTCGTATAAGATGCTTCATTTACCAGATGGGCTATCCAAAGATTCCCTAGATATGCTTGTAACATTAGAACCACAAATCAAGGAGATTAGCGAATTAATCCATAGAACTGATATATTAGTTTTTGGTATTGGTCAAGCACTCCATATGGCCGATGTACGACATATACCGGATGGTGTGCGCCGTCAACTTGTTGATAGCGATGCTGTAGGTGAAGCATTAGGTCAGTATTGCTCTATGGATGGTTCTATCGTCTATGCGACGAACAACATAGGGCTTTCATTAAGGGATATAGTAAATATACCACATGTTATAGCTGTAGCAGGTGGCTTTGATAAAGCTAGTGCAATTATCAGCGTTATGAGGTCTTGTAAAAAGGGCATTCTCATAATAGATGATCAAGCAGCAGAAGGTATGCGTCAATTACTAAATATTCCTGCATTATAATTTAGTTTATCATTTTTAAGTATTATATAGTTCTTTTGAGGAGGACAAAACAATGGCAGTTAAAGTTGGTATTAATGGTTTCGGTCGTATTGGTAAATGTGTAGTACGTGCGGCAATTAATAATCCAGATGTTGAAGTAGTAGCTATTAATGCAACTGGTGATAATGAAGGTACTGCATTATTGTTAAAATACGATTCCGTACATGGTACAATCCCTAATGAAGTAACATTTGATGACGAAAACATTTATGTAGATGGTAAACGTATTCGCGTATTCCATGACCGTGATGCTTCTAAATTGCCTTGGTCTGAAGAAGGCGTTGAAATCGTTATGGAATGTACTGGTAAATACCGTGATGCAGAGGAAGCAAAGGTTCATTTGAATCAACCTACTGTAAAAAAAGTATTGATTTCTGCACCTGGTAAAAATGAAGATTTAACAATGGTTATGGGCGTTAACCAAGATATGTACGATCCTGCAAAACACCACATCATTTCTAATGCATCTTGCACAACAAACTGCTTAGCTCCATTTGCTAAAGTATTGTGCGATGAATTCGGCATTAAACGCGGTATGATGACTACAATTCATTCTTATACAAATGACCAAAAAATTCTTGATGCACGTCATAAAGACCCACGCCGTGCTCGTGCAGCAGCTATGTCCATCATTCCTACAACAACTGGTGCAGCAAAGGCTGTTGCTAAAGTATTGCCTCAATTAAAAGGAAAATTAGACGGTTTTGCATTGCGCGTTCCTACTCCAGACGTATCTGCTACTGATCTTGTTTGCGAACTTGAAAAACCTGCTACTAAAGAAGAAATCAACGAAGCATTCCGTAAAGCAGCAGCTGGCAAATTAAAAGGCATTCTTGGCGTGTCCGATGTGCCATTGGTATCCTGTGATTTCAGCTCTGATCCTCGTAGTTCCATTGTTGATGCTGATTTGACAATGGTTATGGATGGTAATATGGTGAAAGTTGTTTCTTGGTACGATAACGAATGGGGCTATTCAGAACGCCTTATCGATATGGCAGCTTTCGTAGCTAGTAAAGGTCTATAATGGGAGGAAATTCTAGGATGAAATTAACCATTTTAGATATGAATGTAGATAATAAACGCGTCTTTGTACGCGTGGATTTCAATGTGCCTATGAAGGATGGTGTTATCACTGATGACACTCGTATCCGTGGTGCACTAGAAACAATCAAATATTTAATCGACCACAATGCTAAGGTAATTCTTGCATCTCACTTTGGTCGTCCAAAGGGTGAACGTAAACCGGATATGACATTGGCTCCTTGTGCTAAACGTTTATCTGAGCTTATCAATAAACCAGTTGCATTTGTAGATGATTGTGTTGGTCCTAAGGTTGAGTCAGCTGTTGAAGCATTACAACCTGGCGATGTATTGATGCTTGAAAACTTGCGTTACCACAATGAAGAAACTAAAAATGATCCTGAGTTTGCTAAACAATTAGCATCTCTTGCTGATGTAGCTATCAATGATGCATTTGGTGTATCCCATCGTAATGCAGCATCTGTAGTTGGCATTGCTGATTACATCCCTATGGGTGCAGGTTTCTTACTTAAAAAAGAAATTGATGCACTAAGTGCAGCTGTAGTACATCCAAAAACACCTATGGCTGCCATTATCGGTGGTGCTAAGGTAACAGATAAGATTTCTGTTATTTCCAATCTATTACCTAAGGTAGATGTTATGATTATCGGCGGCGGTATGGCGAATGCTTTCATTAAGGCTCAAGGCTGTAACATCGGTAGTTCCTTATATGAAGATGGTCAAGATGCTATCGCTACAGATTTAGTTATGGAGGCACGCGTTGCAGGTGCTAGATTATTGACACCTATCGATGCTGTAGTGGCAGATGCTTTCAGCAATGATGCGAACACAAAAATCGTGGATGTCGATAACATCGAAGATGGCTGGATGATTTTGGATATCGGTCCTAAAACACGTGACCTATATACAGAAGCATTGGCTAATATGAAAACTATCATTTGGAATGGCCCAATGGGCGTATTTGAAATGGATAATTTTGCAGCTGGTACGAATGCAGTAGCTAAAGCCGTTGCAGAATCTGATGCCATGACTATCGTTGGTGGTGGTGATTCTGTAGCTGCTATTGAAAAAAGCGGCTTAGCAGATAAAATTAGCCATATTTCGACTGGTGGCGGTGCATCCCTTGAATTATTGGAAGGTAAGGTTTTGCCAGGTATTGCTGCTTTAACAGAGGCCTAATATGAGAAAACAAATTATTGCAGGAAACTGGAAGATGAACGGAACCATTGCATCTGGTTCTATCTTGATTGAAGCATTTACTAGTTTTCTAGGTGATAAAGATTTGGACTGTGACGTAGTTGTATGTCCGCCCTTTACTGCGCTTGAGAGAGCTGTGTCCTTAACACGAGATACACAGGTTGACGTAGGGGCTCAAAATATGGATTATCATGATGCCGGTGCATTTACAGGCGAAGTTTCTCCGTTGATGTTAACGGAACTCGGTGTGTCCTATGTCATCATTGGCCATTCCGAACGCCGTGAGTACTATGGTGAAACAGATGCTATGGTTAATGAAAAGATTAAGAGTGCATTTCATCATAATTTGCAACCTATTGTCTGTGTTGGTGAAAGCCTTGCTCAGAGAGAGGCAAATGAAACGATTTCTTTCATTCACGGACAATTACAATGTGCATTACAAGATATTCCAGCGGATCAAGTGGAACAATTGATTGTCGCTTATGAACCAATTTGGGCTATTGGTACGGGCAAGACTGCGACTGCTGATCAAGCAGAGGAAGTATGTAAATCTATACGTGATTATATAGCGGAGCTATATACCTCTGCTGTAGCAGAATCAGTTCGAATTCAATATGGTGGTAGTGTAAAGGCTAATAATGCGCGTGAAATTTTAAGTGAGCCTAATATTGATGGGGCCCTCGTTGGAGGCGCTTCGTTAATCGTGGATGAATTTAATGAAATCATCATGGCGGCTCAAGACGTAAGTAAATAACATACTAGAGGTATAAATATGGCAAAATTACAGGCACCCGTAATGCTAGTCATCCTAGATGGCTTTGGTATGGGGGACCAAACAGATACGACGAATGCCGTAGTACAAGCAAAACCAAGTTATTTTAATTATTTGTGGGATACGTATCCTCATACAACATTACAAGCTTCAGGTCTTGCAGTCGGTTTGCCAGAAGGGCAAATGGGTAATTCAGAAGTTGGACATCTCAACCTTGGTTCAGGCCGTATTGTATATCAAGACTTAACGCGTATTACGAAGGATGTAGAGAGTGGCGAGTTTTTTCAAAAGCCTGTAATACAAGAGTTATACAAGCATGCTAAGCATGGTAAATTACAAATTATTGGCCTTGTATCTGATGGCAATGTACATTGTTCTTTAGAGCATATTAAGGCCGTAATTGCTGGTGCTAAACATGAAGGCATTAAAGAGGTATATGTACATGCGCTTCTCGATGGACGCGATGTACCACCACAATCAGCATTAACCTATCTTAATGATTTAGAATCCTTTATGTCCGATATAAACTGTGGGAAAATTGCTACTGTAAGTGGCCGTTACTATGGGATGGATCGCGATAACCGGTGGGACCGTGAGGAATTAGCCTATAATGCTATTGTCAATGGTGTTGGTAATAAGGCTAATTCTGCGTATGACGCTGTTACACAATCCTATAATGATGGTGTGAATGATGAATTTGTAGTGCCTACAGTTATCGATCCAAACGGGATGATTTCTGATGGCGATGCCGTTATATTCTGTAACTTTAGACCTGATAGAGCTCGTGAATTGACGAAGGCTTTAACTTTACCTGATTTTGAAGGTTTTAAACGAGAACCTATATCTATCTTTATGGCGACAATGACCAAATATGAAGATGGATTACCTGTTCATATCGTCTATGAAAAGGATACGTTACATCATACATTAGGTGAAGTCCTTGCTAAGGGGGGCTATCGTCAATTACGTATTGCTGAAACCGAGAAATACGCACATGTAACATATTTCTTTAATGGCGGTAATGAGGTTCCCTTTGAAGGTGAAGACCGCATTCTTGTGCCTTCTCCAGCAGTGGCAACCTACGATTTGCAACCTGAAATGAGTGCTCCTAAGGTAACCGATAAGGTAGTTGATGCCATTCATAGTGGTCAATACGATATGATTATCCTAAATTATGCAAATCCAGATATGGTAGGGCATACAGGCGATTTTAAAGCTGCAGTGAAAGCAATTCAAACTGTGGATGCAGGATTAGAACGTATTGCGAAGGCTATATTAGAGGTTGGAGGAAAGCTTTTAGTTACCGCCGATCATGGTAATGCAGAGCAAATGGTCAATCATGAGACTGGAAAACCTCATACAGCCCATACAACGAATGTTGTGCCATTGATTTTAGTGGGAGCTCAGGATATACATAAACAACTTAAATCAGGTAAATTATGTGATATTGCACCGACAATGTTAGCGTTGGCTCATATTGATAAGCCAAGTAATATGACCGGTGAAAGTTTGTTATTAGATTAATTTAGTATATAAATAAGAGGTAGTATTATGGCAGTAATTGAACAAGTCGTAGCTCGTGAAATTTTGGATTCTCGTGGTAATCCTACAGTAGAAGTAGAAGTATGTTTGGAAGATGGTACAATTGCAACAGCTGCAGTTCCTTCTGGTGCATCTACGGGGATGTTTGAAGCAGTAGAACTTCGTGATGGCGATAAAAAACGCTATGGTGGCAAAGGTGTTTTACAAGCTGTAGACAATGTAAATGCTAAAATTGGCCCAGCTATTATCGGTTATGATGCGACTGAACAAGTGGCGATTGATAACTTAATGCTTAAACTTGATGGCACAGATAACAAAGCTAACTTGGGTGCCAATGCAATTTTAGGTGTATCTATGGCTGTAGCACGTGCTGCTGCTGAATCTTTAGATTTGCCTTTGTTCTTATATCTAGGTGGTTTTAATGCTAAAGAACTTCCTGTTCCTATGATGAATATTCTAAATGGTGGTGCTCATGCTGATAATAACGTAGACCTTCAAGAGTTTATGATTATGCCAGTAGGGGCCAAAACATTTAGCGATGCATTGCGTAGCTGTGCAGAAGTATATCACACATTGAAATCCGTGCTTCACGATAAAGGCCTCAGCACTGCTGTAGGCGATGAAGGCGGTTTTGCACCAAATTTAGCTTCCAATGAAGAAGCTTTGGAAGTAATCTGCGAAGCTATTAAACGTGCTGGTTATGAACTTGGTACAGATTTTAAATTAGCTCTCGATGTGGCTTCTAGTGAAATCTATAAAGATGGTAAATATCATCTAGAAGGCGAAGGCAAAGTATTGAGCGCTAGCGAAATGGTTGACTTCTATGAATACTTAGTCGATAAATATCCTATCGTATCTATCGAAGATGGCCTTGCAGAAGAAGATTGGGATGGATGGAAAGTATTAACCGAACGCCTTGGTAAACGTGTTCAACTCGTAGGTGATGATTTATTCGTTACTAATACAAAACGCCTTGAAAAGGGTATCGACCTTGGCGTAGCTAATTCTATTCTTGTCAAAGTAAATCAAATTGGTACATTAACTGAAGCCTTTGATGCTATGGAAACTGCAAAACGCGCTGGCTACACATGCGTAGTATCTCACCGTTCCGGTGAAACAGAAGATACATTTATTGCAGATATTGCAGTAGCTGTTAATGCGGGCCAAATTAAAACAGGTGCTCCTGCACGTTCTGAACGTGTTGCTAAATATAATCAATTGCTTCGCATCGAAGAAATGTTATACGAAACAGCACAATATAAAGGCGATGCAGTATTTTATAATTTGAAAAAATAGAATAATACATTTTATTTTAGAATAACATACTAGATAAGAGACTCTTTTGAGTAGTGAAAACTCAAGAGAGTCTCTTTTTTGTTGTTTTTTTGCGTACCTGTACACGCATTGTGGATTTTTTAGAAATAAAGAGGAGTTTTTCTTGTTGTACAGAATTACATAGTGCAATGAGCAGAGGTGATGTATAAACACACCGCAAGGTATGAAGGAGGGGGTGACATTGTATGTAGATGTTGCATTAGATTCAATCATTACATATGCCATTACGATTAGTGCTAGTGATATACATTTTGATCCTATTCCAGATGGCGTACAAGTGCGATTGAGAATTGATGGATTATTAACGGATTATATGTTTATCGATGCTACTGATGCGGATATGATTGTGAACCGCATCAAGGTATTCAGTGGCATGGATATTAGCGAAAAGAGATTGCCACAAGATGGACGATGGGAATGGACAGCTAAATCGTATGCTGTCACCATGCGTGTATCTAGTTTGCCTAGTCTATATGGTGAGGCCATCGTGTGTCGCCTAATGGGAAATGAAGGGGTGCATAAAAATCTATTAGAACTGGGTATGTCAGCCAATCTACAAGAGAAGATTATTGCATTACTAAAACGTCCTTATGGGCTTATTACCATTTGTGGACCTACGGGAAGTGGTAAAACGGCTACCTTATATGCCATGTTACGCATGTTGAATTTAAAAGAAACAAAACTTATATGTTTAGAGGATCCTGTAGAAGCGGCCATTGATGGAGCTATTCAAATAGGGATTAATGAAAAGATTGGATTTACCTTTTCGAAAGGGTTACGCACTGTATTGCGGCAAGATCCTGACTCTATTATGATTGGTGAAATACGAGACCATGAGACGGCACAGCTAGCTGTAAAAGCCGCCTTAACCGGACATCGTGTAATTACCACGGTTCATACGAATACCGCACTAGGTGTTATTGGACGCCTTATTGATATGGGAGTTGAACCATATTTATTACATGCTACGTTAATTGGCTCACTATCTCAGCGTCTCGTAAGACGTATTAATAGCACTACAAATTCTTATCAAGGGCGATTAGGTTTGTTTGAATATGTAGAGATACCGTCTAGTGATATTGATTGGAATCATGTTGATACATATCTATATGTTTCACTGCAAGATTCGGCGCAGACTGCTATTAATTCGGGCATTACAACAGTAGAGGAGGTACATCGTGCAGGCATCTTATTGTGATTGTGTAGTGACAACCGACTCGATGATAACAATAGAAGATGTAATTTCCCTATCGTTAGAGCATAGTGCTACTGATATACATTTAGAGGTGGGAACACCGATTTATATTCGAGCCGCTAATGGGTTGGAATCTATTTCAAGTATTTGCAGTGTGGATATGATTAAAGATGTATTACAACGATGTGGCGTCACACATGATGAATGGCACTCTGTAGATAATGCTTTCACCAGCAATGGCATTCGAATTCGGGCTCATATTTATAGGGCTAATCATAGAATTTGTGGAACATTGAGACTACTCTGTCATGCTAATTTATCGCTTGATACATCTAAAGATAGCGATGTATTAAAACAAATTTGTGAATATCATGATGGGTTAGTCCTTGTTACAGGCCCTACAGGTAGTGGCAAATCATATACCTTAGCTTGTTGCATAGAATATATAAATAAAACTATGAATAAACACATAATAACGTTAGAAGATCCTGTGGAATATGAGTTCATACCATTGCAGTCAATTATTCATCAGCGCCAACTCGGAATTGATGTGGATTCGATGGCGCATGGGATACGTGATGCCTTACGAGAGGATCCAGATGTCATTATGGTAGGAGAGTTGAGAGACCGAGATACGTTAGAGGCCGCATTACATGCTGCGGAAACAGGTCATCTTGTGCTTGCAACCATGCATACACAACGAGCAGTTATGGCCGTGCAACGCATGATATCTTTATTTCCTGGTGAACAACAAGATGAAGTGCGCAGTCAAGTATCACAAGTATTGCGTGCGGTCATATGTCAACGTTTGTTACGATGGGAATCCTCGTTTATAACAATACGGGATATTCTGTTAAATACGAATGCAGTGGCAAATCTAATTAGAAATCGAAAGGAACCTCAAATTGTTTCAATCCAAGAAACGCAGGCCCCTATGAAGACATTAGAAATGGCAGTGCGTGATGTAAAAACGCAATATGGATCAGTTCACCAATTACATGCTTTATTGGAACAACAATTATAATAGAGGAATTACATGAATGCTTATGAATATACAGCGATAACAACAGACAAGAAAAGAATACAAGGCTTATTATGGGCCGATTCTGAGGATGAGGTTAGCACTAAACTCAAGTTAGAAGGATATGTCATTTGTAGTATAGCTAAATCCTCTAGCAAATCGGTACGTTGGAATCATAAACAAGTGAGTACCACAGCATATCAACTGGGATTATTGCTACAATCAGGTATTTCCCTTAGGCGTTCGCTAGAACTTTTAATGGATGGCTCAAAAACGATGTTATATCGCTCTTTATACGAGGGTATACAACGAGGCCAACCTTTATCAGAGGCTCTTCGAGAAAAGGGGTTTCCTCCTATAGCCTTGGCATTGCTTGAAAGTGGTGAAATGTCAGGGAATGTTGGGGAAGCTTTGCAGTATATAGCTTCTTATTATGAACGAGAACGAAAATACCAACAAAAGATAGTAAGTGCTATTTCATATCCCTTATTCTTACTGGTGCTTATGAATGTATTTTTCTTGGTTACTATATTATTTATTATTCCATCGTTTACCCGCGTATTTGCTACTATGCATATAGAATTACCATGGATGACAAAAGGTTTATTTGTATTAGGAACTTCCCTTCGAGAACATCCATTACTGTATGTTAGTGGGCATGTGGTTTTTATTGGAATACTCATATATGCTTTTAAACAATCTGCAATTAGATATAGATTTGATAGATGGTTATGGCAGTTGGCTCAACATAATACATTTTTAACATCTCTATATTACACGAATATTTTACATATTTGGTCATTATTGCTAGATTCGGGAATTTCAATTATCAACACTATAGATATTACAAAGCATATATGGCGAAATTCGTATGGTGAATCCTGTAGTAATCAAGTTTATAACATGCTTTGTAAAGGACATTCTTTTTGTGAAAGTTTAAAATCATCGTCTGTAGGGAACCCATTTATATGGCAAATGGTCGCTGTTGGAGAAGAAAGTGGTGAATTGGTAGCCATGTTGAATCATTGTAGTCACTATTATGAATCGTTGTTAACACAATATATAGCAAGAATGGAGCGCCTTATGGAACCCATACTTCTCACCATTATGGGCGTTGGCATTGCAATCCTCGTTATATCCGTCATGTATCCATTATTTACATCAATATCATCTCTAGGTGGTCAATGAAAGGAGAGTTTTTAAAATGCTTATGTATTGTAGAGAACTACTAACTCAATTAGAACGATCGTTTCTTAGATATATTAGTTTGCGTCGTATGCAACGAACTAAACAAGGTGGATTTACACTGGTAGAACTTATGGTGGTAGTAGCTGTTATTGCTATTTTGGCAGCTATTGCAATGCCTCAATTTATGTCCGCTGCCGATAAGGCAAAGAATGCTAAACAAGTGGCAGATATGCAAATTATACGTAATGCGACACAACTCTATATGATTGATAAAAGTTTAGATACACCACCAACAGTAGAAAAATTATATCAAGAAGGTTACTTAACGGAGCATGTTAAAACTACAAAAGGTAAGGAATATGTTATTACCTATGAACAAGTTGCTGGTAATGCCGGTAAGTCTGTAGTCGTTACGGCCCCTGAAACATAAAGGATTTTGCAATGAAAGGGAGAAAGGAATATATCTGTTTAGTTATATGGATATTGTCAATTGTAATTCCATTAATGTATAGGGATTACACACTATTTGAAATTATATGTTATAGCTTCTTTTCACTATTTCTCGTAATAGGTGCTACCATTGATAAGCTATATTTCATATTACCCGATGAGGGTGCTATCGCTCTTACATGTATAGGTATCCTTTATAGTGTCGTTGAACAGTATGCAGTCATCGACACCTGTGTACATGTTCTAATCGTTGCTAGTATCAGTATTGCATTACGCATATTGAGTCGAGGTGGCCTTGGTTGGGGCGATATTAAATGGATGAGTGCTATATCCATATGGCTAACAAACATACAAATTATTGTTATGATTTACGTTTCTTGTTTGGCTAGTGTCCTCTATCTCTCCAGCTTATATAGTATTCGTAATACAGGTAGACGGTATATTCCTTTTGGCCCTTTTTTATGCATTGGTGCATGGAGTGCTTTGCATTTTGCTAATGTGTGGGAGGCGATATATTGGTCGGTGGTAAAACACATTATTGTAATGGCTCTATATTAGTAGAGTGGCTTGTGGCGATTACCATATTACTATCCTTGATTGGTATAGGTCTAAGTAGTATCGTTACCATACCATCCCGTCATGAGTTGAATAGAAGTACTGAAGAAGTCGTATTAGCTATTAAGAAGGTTCAATTATGGGCTATGTTAGGTCATCGGGATGAGCGGATGGCACAAGGTGAATTTATTTTAAAGAAACATTCCTATTCAATTCAAGAAGGGCTTATGCAGCATCATGTAGAGATAGAATTACCTGAACATATAGAAAGTGCTCATACGATGAAGCGCGTTTATTTTTCTGCGTATGGATTGCCTTATGATGGAACCGAATTTATTTTACAAGACATACAAACAGGTGCGACAAATCGCATATGGATCTCTGTACAAACAGGGCGTATTCGGTGGGAATCATTGTGATTATGATATGTGTACAAATAAGAATGTATTCAAACTACAAACATAGATTACGAACAGAACAATCTGGATTTTTATATGGTGATGCACTTATGGCGGTAACCTTAGTATTACTCATATTGCCAACCATTCTTTATGTCTTGAGCAGTACCTTATCGATGGTAAAGACTACATATACTCATGACTATATATTGCAGGATTCAGTATCTTATATAGAAGCAGGGAAAGCGGTATATGATGCTGGCGGTATACCAACAACAGGAATTATCTCATCATCGAATGGACATAATTTATCTAATATAACATTTAAACAAAGTGTTACAGAAGAAATGGTAAATGGTGTATCTATACTACGATTTAGCGTACAAGCCGTTGATAATGGAGTTACTCTTTATGAGATATCTACGTTTCTTGGACCGAGTCATCATTGAAAATCATAGGACAAAATCATTCAATGGATTTATATTACCATCTCTACTTATTAGCGTTTTGATTAGTTCCTTCGTGATTCTCGTAATCATGACAATATGCATGACGTGTTATATATGGACCGAGCGAATTGATGATAGCCTGGCCATGTTAGAGGATGGCCGTTATACAAGACGCGCCATCGTGTCTCATATTATTTGGAATCACTCTATGGTATCCATCAATGATAAGGGAGACCTGTTATCTATCAATGATACAAGCCGTACCGCGTTTACCGTTACTAGAAGAGCCTTATATAGAAAATTAAGTGATGGTAGCTTACAACCCTTGAGTGGAAGCCGCATCATAGGTACTGAAGATAAGCGTAAACTGGATGCTACCAAACCGTTTTCTATGAATTCTAATAGACTAGTTACTTTTAAATGGTCTATAAATAACCGTTTTAATAGTCAAACAGAGTATGCAAAAGGGTATGGAGGCATAGCACAGTATGAGGTGGCAACGGCGGTATCAACACATTCAGATTGGTTTAAAAGAACGAAGCATCTCTGACTATTCTTCTGGCATGGTTAGCTATGTAGCCATATATATTATGCTCATTTTATTAGTACTTATTTTAGGAATGAATAGGCTTGTAACCCTGTCACTAAGTAATACAACAGATGAAATGAGACTGATTGCATCTCATTATGCAGCAGAGCGTGGTGCACGATGGTTTTGTACATATTGCAATAACGATGGCCGTTGGGATTATAGCGAGGATATTGATGTGGAAAAAAACGATACTATCCATATATTTATTAAGGCAGATCCAAAGGTTACTAATCCAAAACATGTGATGAGCTATGCTGTATTAGATGGTGTATCAAGTCGTGTTCACATATATGTAAAAGAAAAAGAAAATCATACATTAGAGGTTATTAGTGTAAAACCATATTAAGGAGGACATCACTATGAAAGAGAAAAAACAGATACATACAGGGCTTTGTATTACTGACGATAGGATTGTTGCCACTACAGCACATATTGAAAATAAAACTATGATTATTACTGATGCAATGGAGATGAAACGGTCTAGCACAATTGATGAAGATATAGCTGAATTTATTAATACATATGATTTAGAAGAGGGTGAATATAGTATTGTCGCTTGTATACCTACGGAAATGACGATGGCTAGTTTTGATCCTCATGATTTTGATGTAAAGGAATTTATAAAGTGGAATATAGAAGATACATTTAATTTTGGCGAACATGAATTTGAACTTGATGCTTGTCGTAGAGAGTATCCACGACATAATTATTATTTGTTTTTAGCCGCCGTAGACCGGCATGAACTTGAATTACTACGCCAAGGTATACGCGATACATGTGCACCTGTTGATACTATTGATTGTTGGCCATTACCAGTTACGTATGGATTGATGCATAGAACAGGAACGGTTACGGGTATCGTAGAACCAGCCGGTATGCATTTATGGGCTTGGTGGAAGGATACTTGTGTGAAGGAATGTATTGTAAAGATAAATGGTGCAGATATTAGTACCGCATTGATTGAAATGGAAGAAATGTTGCAGCGATTTGGCGTAGAAGAAATTCAAGGTATACATTTTTATAATACTGATGATTTAAATGAAGAGCAGCGTATCGATATTAGTGCATTACAAGAGGTATACGGAAATACCGAATATATACCTATGATGTTTCTTGGACGAGGTCGCACGCGTTGCACATTAGGTGAATTGGATTGGGATATGGCGATTGGAATGGCTACGCGGGGGTTACGGTGGATTGGACAAGGATGGTAATGAAAGATTAATAAATTTTATGCCCCGTTCATTACGATGGTATATTTGGCTATGTAAATATAAGTTGTATATATACGCTACTGCAGGAGTGATTATATTACTCAGTGCTTTTTGTCTTGGTATGGGGGTCTATTCTTATAAAACTTATACTGAACAGGTAGCGAAGTACGAACAAATACAGATGGATGAACAATCCAAGCATATACGAGATCAATATCATGCTATGGAAGATACCATGTCTCGGTTATTACAACATGGCGCACAATTAGACAATCAATATTGTCTTGTTACATTATTGGATGGAGCTATGTCAACAAGAGGAACCATTACGTTACGACATATAGAATTTTCTGATGGAGGGTTTACTGTTGATGGTGATGCAACAAATGATGAAGCTTATCATTCGTATGTTCAATATATTCAAGCTCATATGAAACAGGTGATTTGTGATGGAAAACAACAAGTGGAAAAAGCAGATGGACCTTGTTCATTCCATTTGGATGGACATACAAAACAGCATGACACCAAACCTAAGGAGGATATTCCTAGCGTGTAGTATAAGTATTATGATTGCTTTTTCTTCATTATGGATATATAGATACTATACAGAGCAATGCGAAGCGGTGGTAGAGAACATTGAATATTACCAATTAGAAACAACAGTAAAAGAGCAATTTTTATCTTCTCATACATATGAGTTGATTTCATCCTTATTGCTGCATGAATATTGGGTAGATGATATATATCAAAGTATAAATAGAGAACCTTTAATTATAACGAGTAGTTCTCATCATGATGATGCATTAGATCTTACTCTAGTTGGAACCAGTCAATCCTTTTTATCTTGGTATAATATGGTGCAACAGAAGATAAAGTATTGTCATATACAGATTATGTCTATTGATACAAAAGGAAATAGTATATTTTTTACATGCAAGGTTACGCCATTAGTGATGTAAAGAAAATGAACATACAATAATGAGTAATAATTCTCATTATTGTATGTTCATTTTTGTTTTTATGCCAATTTTATAGTAAAATAAATTTTAACGTAAGAATAAGGGGCAATAGTAACATGATAGTAAAACGAAATATTATTCTCATTGGGTCCATGGGAAGTGGAAAAAGCCATTTTGGACGTAATCTAGCAGATTTAAAAGGATGGCAATTCGTGGATACCGATCGAGTATTGGAAGGTCGTTTTGGGTTGCCCATTGCAGAAATTTATAAAAAGATTGGCGAAAAAGCATTTCGTCGTGCTGAATTAGAGGTTCTAAAAAAAGTTTCCCTATATCACGAGGCGGTTATTAGTGTAGGTGGAAATTTTCCTATAGAGCATAGAACGCTTAGATCGCTTAAGAAATTTTCTTTTATTATAGGTATACGAGCGGCACAATACCGAATTGTAAGCCGCGTCAATCGTCGTGTGGGCAAACGACCAACGATGGATTATACCAATGTTTCTGCCTTTGTTCATAATATGATTCAGGCATGGAAGCCAGTATATAAACAGTGTGATTATGTATTGGATACGACTAATGGACGTACCTATGATTTTATGAAAGCAATTGAGCGTCAATTGGATACTATAGGTGTTCAATTTAAGGCGCGAAGACAACCCAAAACAACTGAAATTGTGTCTAAAGACATACAAGCTGAACCAAAGCAGCAGAAGGGAAATAGACATGAAAAAAATAGCATTACTAACAAGCGGCGGAGACGCACCAGGAATGAACGCAGCCATTCGCGCCACCACAAGAAAAGCAATCCATGAGGGCTTTAGCGTATATGGTATAGAACGAGGATTTGAGGGCATTATTAATAGTGAAATAAGACCCTTACACGCTCGTGATGTGGGCGGTATTATTACCACTGGCGGTACGATTCTTAGAACGGCTCGCTATCCAGAGTTTAAAAATTTAGATGTGCAGCAACGAGCCTATCGAATATTACAAGATTTTGGTATCGATCATTTAATCGTTATTGGCGGTGATGGATCACAAGCTGGTGCAGAGGCTCTGATGCGGCTCGGTCAATCTACGATAACCATTCCTTGTACCATAGATAACGATATGAATGGTACTCAATATACGATTGGTTTTGACACCGCACTTAATACTGTAGTTGATGCGGTAGGACGTATTCGCGATACATCAAACTCTCATGAACGAGTGGCTATAATCGAAGTCATGGGGCGTCATGCGGGACACATTGCATTACAAGCTGGGTTAGCGAGTGGTGCAGAGCTTGTATTAGTACCTGAATACCCAATGCCATTAGATGAGGTATGTGAACATATTAACAAAACCCATCAATTAGGTAAGGAATACAGTATTATACTCGTTGCTGAAGGGGCCTACTCTAGTGGTGAGGTTAAAGAGTATATTAAACAACATACATACTTTGATCCAAGTTTAACAGTTCTTGGCTATTTACAACGCGGTGGGGCACCATCTGCATTAGATGCCATTTTAGCCGCTCGTATGAGTGAGTTGGCAGTAGATTGCTTAGTACGCGGAGAGCATAACTGTATTACTGGGTATGTTGATGGCCAAATTCGAGCTATACCATATGATATTGCCAAAACAATGAAGTTTGGCATTGATAAACGTCAGTATGAATTAATCTCTATATTGAGTCATTAGAATGAATTCGTAAAATTATATTGTATAATCGATAAAATTCTAGTACAATATGGTAAATAATAATGAAATGACTCATTTATTAAGGAGTATATATGAAAGAATTATTTCAGAAGCACCGTAAACGTATTATTGGTGGTGTTATTGCTATCTGTATATTAGGTGGTGGTGGCTATTATTATGTTCATACAAATGATAGTGCACAGACTCAACAAAAATACACCACCGGTAGGGTTGAAAAGGGCGATGTAAAAACGAGCATCAGTGCTACAGGTACTATCAATCCTGTTAATTATGTGGACGTATCCACAAATGTAGCGGGTAAACTTGAAAAGGTATTGGTCAAGGAAAATGATCATGTTACGCAAGGTCAAATTATCGCCTATATTGATACACGACAATTACAAGCTCAGGTCGATAATGCAAAGGCGGCTCTTGATAAAGCACGCTTAGATATGAATCGTTATAAAGCGCTAATCGATCAAAATGCTGTAGCAGCGCAAACTTATGATGATGCTGTGACCGCATATGAACAAGCTCAATCTACATATGATAGAGTATCTGCTGACTTAAGTGATGCTACTATTACTGCACCTATGTCGGGTACCGTAGTAGGGACACCTCTTAAGGCGGGCCAAACGATTAGCACCGGTATTTCGACACAAATGATTATTGCGACTATTGCAGATTTGTCTGATTTAGAAATTTATTTGACAGTTGATGAAACTGATATTGGCAATGTAAAAAATGGCTCTAAGGTAGAATTTACAGTTGATTCTAAACCAGGTCAAACTTTCACAGGCTATGTTTCTGAAATTGCAAAGGGCACTAAGGGGAATATGGGTGTTACGAGCAATAGCGTAGTGTATTATACTGTGAAAGTATCCATTCCTGCTGATATATCTTCGAATTTCTTACCATCTATGACCGCACGTGCCACAATCTTTGGCGATGATATTAAAAATACACTTGTAGTACCATTGACGGCTGTACGTACTGATAAACAAGGTGAATATGTATATGTCATCAAAGATGGTCAACCTGTTAGAACTGCCGTTTCTACAGGTGTAACTGGAGATACAAATGTTCAAATCTTAAGTGGCGTTTCTGAAGGTGATGAAATTATTGTTAGCGGCGATGTAACAGGCCCTAAAAATAACTCTCATGGACCATTTTAAGCGTAGGTGAACTATGAATCATTCAGTTATTGATATTCAAGGTATCACAAAAACCTATGTAAATGGTAAATTAACGGTTCCCGTTCTACATGGCATAGATTTACAGGTACAAAAAGGCGACTTCGTGTCTATCATGGGGCCTTCCGGTTCTGGTAAATCAACGTTTATGAACATTTTAGGGTGCTTAGATAGACCTACGTCTGGATCCTATTGCTTGAATGGAAATGAAGTTGCTAATCTCAGTGATGATGAGTTAGCGTACGTACGTAACAAAGAAATTGGCTTTGTATTTCAAAGCTTTAATCTATTAACGAAATTAACGGCTATTGAAAATGTGGCGTTGCCCATGGTTTATGCAGGCATCGATAAAAAAACACGTACTGCTCGTGCAGAGGCTTTGCTTACATCTGTAGGCTTGGGTGACCGTATGGATCACTTACCGGCAGAACTATCTGGTGGTCAACGTCAACGTGTGGCGATTGCTCGTGCATTGGCCAATGACCCAGCTATCATCATGGCCGATGAACCGACAGGAAATTTGGATTCGAAATCGACGATTGATGTTATGAACATCTTTAGAGACCTTTATGATGAAGGTCGTACCATAATTCTTGTTACCCATGAACCTGAAATTGCAACCTATGCAAGTCGCAATGTAGTGTTACGGGATGGATTAATTGTAGAAGACAAGAAGAACTTAAATATGACTCCTGTTCAGGAGGTGACACATGTATAAAGAAAGTTTCTTAATGGCCTGGGCATCGTTGATTGCCAATAAAATGAGATCCATTTTGACGATGCTAGGTATTATTATTGGTGTAGCTGCTGTTATTGCCCTTGTGTCAATCGGGAATGGTGTAAAGCAGGATATTCAGAACTCCATTTCTAGTTTAGGTTCCAATCTATTGATGGTTATGCCGGGTGCTCCACGTACACCAGGTGTGCGTCCATCGCAAGGGTCAATGAAATCCTTGAAGGTTTCTGATTATCAAGCTATTAGTAAGTTAGATGGCGTTAAAGCAGCTAGCCCTTATACGGCTAATTCCTACGTATCTATATATCAAAGTAAGAACTGGACTACCACTGTTAGTGGTGTAAGTAGTAACTTTCAAGATGTAAATAACTGGACCATGTCGGAAGGTCGTTTTATATCTAGCAAGAATGTAGAAAATCGTGAGCGCGTAGCTGTTGTGGGTCAAACCGTAGTTAAGAATTTATTTGCTGGTGATGATCCAGTGGGTAAGGAAATACGTGTTAAAAATATTCCATTCCGCGTTATCGGTGTCCTTAACAGTAAAGGTAATGGAACTATGGGGAATGACCAAGATGATGTCATCTTTATTCCCTATACAACGGCTATGGAACGTGTAGAAGGTGTTGACTATCTTCGCATGGTTTACGTCGTTGCTAGTGACGATAATGGTATTGACCGTTTGCAATCGGATATAGAAAATCTGTTGCGCGTTCGTCATGGCATTAAGGATACAAACCTCGATGATTTCAACATTCAAAATATGAAATCGATTATGGAAACGATGGAGCAAACCACAGGAACCTTGACCTTGTTCTTAGGTGCTGTAGCGGCTATTTCCCTTGTTGTAGGCGGCATTGGGATTATGAATATCATGCTCGTTTCCGTTACCGAACGGACCCGTGAAATTGGCATTCGTAAGGCCCTAGGTGCTACATACTTTGTTATTGTTACACAATTCTTAATCGAAGCTGTTGTAATCAGTCTTATGGGCGGTCTCATAGGCATTGCACTCGGTATAGGTGCTTCAAAACTGATAGGTTTAGCATCTGGTATGAGTACAGTTATTTCGGTACCGACCATCATTTTATCTTTCGCATTCTCCATGGCCATCGGTTTGGTATTCGGTATTTATCCGGCTCGAAAAGCGGCTAAATTGAATCCAATTGATGCGCTACACTATGAATAGTATGGGTAGGTGCAGATATTTCAGGGCGTAATATTTCCATAAATTAATAGACGTATTCGCATATAGTGCGTTGCATGATACAATTAAGTATGATGTAACGCACTATTTTTAATTTAGTGAGGAAATTATGGCAACAACATTATTGGAATATTTTAATGAATTACGTACGCAGAATCCTTTTTCCTGGGTGAAAGATTCTGAGGTGACAACTGTAGAACCGGGTCATGCAGAAATGACGTTACAAACAAATGAAACCGAGTACTGCAATTTTAGAGGGCACTTGCATGGTGCTGTTTGTATTGGTTTTGCAGATAGCTTGATGGGAACAGCGTGTTTTACACTAGGAAAATCTGTGAGTACCATTGATATTAATGGTAATTATTTGAAAGCTGTCAAAGGTGGCACCGTATTGCGTGGTGTAGCGAATGTAGAGCACAGTGGTAAAACTACGATGGTAGCCACTGCACGTATTTATAACGAATTAGGTGAAGTGGTACATATAGCGAGAGGTACGTTTTTTGTGGTAGAAGAGCGTCCTTTACCGGATTTACCTTGGAGATTCATTGAAGAAGATGACCCAAATTTGATATAATGGGGGTTGAACTTTGTAATTTAGGAGGACGGTTGTATGGAACAAGAATTACAACGCATTAAAGAAGAAGCGTTATCTGCTATTAAAAGCGCTTCTGATGAACAAGCGTTGCAAGACGTACGCGTAAAATATTTAGGTAAAAAAGGTGAAGTAACGGCATTGCTAAAAGGGTTGGGGAAACTTTCCCCAGAGGAACGCCCTAAAATGGGGGCCCTTGTTAATGCAGTTCGTCAAGCATTAGAAGAAGAAATTGATGCATTAAAAACGTCTATGGAAGTAGCGGCTATGAACGCTCGCTTGGAAGAGGAAAAAATCGATATTACTCTACCTGGTAGAGCTCCAAAAACAGGTCATATTCATCCGTTGACAACAGTAAACGAAATGATTGAAGATTTCTTCATGAAAATGGGCTATACTGTTGAAGAAGGTCCTGAAATTGAACAAGACCACTTTAACTTTGAGTGTCTTAATTTACCAAAAGATCATCCAGCACGCGATATGCAAGACTCTTTCTATATTACAGAAAATTTCTTGCTTAGAACTCATACATCTCCTGTACAAGCACGTACCATGCAACGTCATGAGCCGAACAGTCCGATTCGCATGATTGCGCCTGGTAAGGTATATCGCTGGGATTATGATGCTACGCATTCCCCAGTATTCCATCAAGTAGAAGGCTTGATTATTGATGAACATATTACATTCGCTGATTTGAAAGGAACTATCGAAACATTCCTACGTCATATGTTTGGCGATGACACAAAGGTACGTTTCCGTACAAGCTTCTTCCCATTCACAGAACCATCTGCAGAGGTAGATATTTCCTGTGTAATGTGCGGTGGTGAAGGCTGTCGTGTATGCTCTCATACAGGCTGGCTTGAAATCCTTGGCTGTGGTATGGTACATCCTCGTGTACTTGAACTTAATGGCTATGATCCTAATAAGGTGAAAGGTTTTGCCTTTGGTATGGGCGTAGAACGTATTGCTATGTTGCTATATGGTATTGGCGATTTACGTCTATTCTTTGAAGATGATATCCGTTTCTTGGAACAATTTTAGGAGGTAGAAATGAAAGCAAGCTTACAATGGATGAATGAATACGTACCTCTTGATCTAAATCGTCCTGCCCAAGAATTAGCGGATGAATTAACACAAGCAGGTATTCCTGTAGAAGAAGTACTTTCTATGGATCCAGGTTTGAAAAAAATCTATACTGGTAAAATCGTAGAAATTACAAAACACCCAGATGCAGATAAATTACAAGTATGCCAAGTACAATGCTTATCTGAAGATGGGGAAGAAATTACTAAGCAAATCGTTACCGCTGCTACTAATGTAGCTGTAGGTCAAATCGTACCAGTTGCGTATCATAAATCTCGTTTGGCAGATGGTACAGAAATTAAAAAAGGTAAATTACGTGGTGTTGTATCAGAAGGTATGTTCTGCTCTGTTGCTGAATTTGGTATTTCCAGTGATTTGGTAAGACCAGAAGAAGCACAAGGCATTTATATTTTCCCTGAAGGCACACCAATCGGTTTAGATATTAAAGAAGCACTTATGCTTAACGATACTGTGTATGAATTTGAATTGACAGCTAATCGTGCAGACTGCTTCTCTATGGTAGGTTTGTCCCGTGAATTTGGCATCATGACAAATCAAAAAGCTTTATTCCCAGTTATTATGGTGAATGAAAATGGTGAGTCCATCGAAGGTAAAGCATCTGTAGCTATCGAAGCGCATGATCTTTGTACGCGATTTACATCCCGTCTTGTTACGAATGTTACCATCGAACCATCTCCATTGTGGATGCAAAATCGTTTGCGTAATAGCGGTATTCGCCCTATCAATAACGTAGTAGACGTAACAAACTACGTTATGCTTGAATTAGGTCAACCAATGCATGCTTACGATTATGATTGTGTAGCGGACCATACCCTTATTGCACGTCGTGCAAAAGCCGGTGAAACACTTACTACATTAGATGGTAATGAACGTGAACTCAATGAGTCCATGCTTATCATTGCAGATACAAAGGGTCCAATCGGCGTAGCTGGCGTTATGGGCGGTCTTACTAGTGAAGTAACAGATAAGACTATGAACGTCTTGTTCGAAGCTGCTGTATTTAATGGACCATCTATTCGTCGTACATCTAAAGCATTAGGTATGCGCTCTGAAGCATCTGGTCGTTTTGAACGCGGTGTAAACCATAAATATACGGCATATGCTATCGACCGTGCCGCACAATTGTTGCAACAAATCTGTCCTTCTTGTAAGGTAAGTGTTGGCGTTGTTGATGTATATCCTGAACCAGTAGAACAACGCACTGTAACTTTCACAGCAGAACAAATCAATGACTATCTTGGCACTTCTATTGAAAAAGATAGAATGATTGATATTTTAACGAAGCTTGAATTTGGCATTACTGAATCTGGCGATACCATCGAAGCACTCGTTCCAACATGGCGCGATGATGTCACTGTTATGCCTGATATTGCTGAAGAAGTGGCGCGCATCGTAAGCTATGATAATATTGCACCAACAATTCCTGTGGCTATATTATCCTCCGGCGGTATGACACCTAAGAAAGCGTTAACGAAAGAAGTAACGCATTACTTAGCCCATGCTGGTTTAAGTCAAATTATTACATTTAGCTTTATGCATAAGGATGGTCTTACAAATATGATGTTGCCAGAAGGTGACAGTCGTTATACGGCAATTCCAATCTTGAATCCTATTTCTGAAGAGTTCCCATATATGAGAACTACGTTGGTACCAGCTGTTATTGAAGCAGCTAAACGCAATATTGCACAACAAAACAAGGATTTGTGGTTGTTTGAAACGGCTAATGTGTATGAACCAAAAGCATTGCCATTAACAGAAGTACCGCATGAACGCCCTATGGCATGTGGTATTATGATGGGCAAGGTTACCGAGGCTGCATGGAATCAAGCACAACGTGATACTGATTTCTATGATGTAAAAGGTGTAGTAGACGGTTTACTAGCTAAACTAGGATTAGCAGAGTCTCTAAATAATGCAACTTATAAAGATCCTATTCAGAGTAAAACTATTGCAACACATTTATTAAATAAGGGTAATTTGAATGTTGCTGATATTCAACCATCTAGTGAAAGCTATTACCATCCAGGTGTAAGCGCACATTATACAGTCAATGGTATAACGATTGCAAACTATGGTGAATTACATCCACAAGTGGTTAAAAACTTTGATTTGTCTGGTAAAGTGTATATGTTTGAAATCGATTTGGAAGCAGTATTGTCTATTACAGTACCACCATTTAGATATCAATCATTCAGTAAATTCCCAGGTACAAGTCGTGACTTGGCTATTGTAGCACCAGTATCTGTTACAAGTGGTGAAATTGTAGCACTTATTAAGGAGCATGGCGGAGAATACTTAGAATCCGTATCTATCTTCGACGTTTACGAAGGGGAACATATTGAAGCAGGCTATCGTAGCTTAGCTTATAACTTACAATTTAGGTCGATGGAAGGCACATTAAATGATGAAGACATCGATGGTGCAATTCAAGCGATTATTGATGCACTAACAACTAAAAATTGTAAATTACGATAAGTCATCGTGAAAGGGTTTACCTTATGGTAAACCCTTTTATGTCTATCTATCCCCTGTTGTATAATAGAAGGTATAGGTAATGAGTCAGAAAGGATTTATTATGGAATTATTAGCACCAGCGGGTACGATGGAAAATTTTATGGCCGCCTTGGAATCAGGGGCGGATGCTATATATTTAGGAGGCAAGGTCTTTAATGCACGGGCTCATGCAGCCAACTTTGGTATCGATGAATTGCGCGAGGCTGTACGGTTAGCACATATTTTAGATGTGTCTGTGTACGTAACCGTTAATATTTTAATCGGCGATACGGAACTGAAGGATCTTGAAAACTATATTAAGGATTTAGATTCCATTGGCGTAGATGCTATTATCGTGCAGGACTTAGCTGTTGCAGAAATTGCAAAACGTGTTGCACCGAACATCCACCTTCATGGGAGCACACAAATGACGGCGGCTACGCTTGATGCTGTTCGTTTTTATGAAAGTCTAGGCTTTACGCGCGTTGTACTGGCCCGTGAATTGAGTCTTAAGGAAATTCAGCATATATGCAAACATTGTAAGGCTGAAATTGAGGTATTTGTTCATGGTGCTTTGTGTGTATGCTACTCCGGTCAATGTTTGATGAGTTCCTTTATCGGCGGACGAAGCGGCAATCGAGGTGCTTGTGCACAACCTTGTCGGTTGCCTTATGAATTATTGGACTCTAAAGGGACTAGCGTATTACCAAAACATGAATCTTATTTGTTAAGTCCAAAGGATCTTAATTATAGTGAGCATATGAACGAACTGGTAGCGGCTGGTGTTACATCCTTTAAGGTAGAAGGGCGTATGAAAAAAGTGTCCTATGTTCGCCAAGTTATAGGTACTTATAGAGAGATATTGGATGAAGCCTCGATTCATGAGAACCAACGTAAAGCACTAGCCTCTGGATTTAATCGTGGATTTTCTACGGCTTATTTAGAGGATACGGTAGGTCGACAAATGATGACCGTCGTAGCGCCAAATCATCAAGGCAAGCCAATCGGTGAATCCTATACGAAAAAAGGTGAGGTCTACTTATCCTTAACAGAACCTATTGAACAAGGTTCATTAGTTAAGATATTACAATCCAATGGTAGCGTTACCTATTATACGGTAGATGATGAATGGACACGTGTATCCGATACGCTGTATAAGGGACAACCTGCAGAGGGCTCTGCTATAGGGCAACTGTATTTGGCATCGACTCCAAAGAATACAAAGTCTCGAGGTTTACAAGAGTTTACTCGTAAGTACGATATGTCTGTATATCTCGGTATAGGTTCTGATGGGGAAACAAATTATACAGAACTAACTGCTATTTTAGATTCTGGACTTAGTGTAACTGTTACTAATGAGTATGTGCCAGCTATTGCGAATAAAGTACCAACCTCATTAGAAAAGGTATCTGAACAATTGGGGCGTTTAGGAAACACATTATTTAGACTTTCCTATGTAGATATTCCTGATGGGCCGTATATGTGGCCTGCTAGCGTTCTTAATGCATTACGCCGAGATGCCGTAGCTGCTTTGGAAGAGGCCTTAATTTCACATCACGTAGAATCATGGCAAGCATTGCAAGTTACAGGTGATGTAGCGTATGATTTCAAGGCACAACATAGCTTATCCTATGATAATTGTCCGATGATTTCAGCTCGTGTTGATGAAATAGAAGGTGTGAAAGCAGCAATTGCTGGTGGAGCACAGAAAATCGTTTTTGGTGGTGATAGACTCAGTCGTACACCATATGCGTTATCTATATATGATGAGGTAGCCCGTTTATGTGCTACATCTGATGTGCTTTGTACCTTTGTAACACCACGAGTTGTGAAAGATGATGAAGTAGAAGCATATAAACATACATTAGAGGCAATCGTAAAGGCTAATCCAGATAGTATTTCTATCCACGTGCCACAAGCATTACTTTGGCTTCGTGAATTAGGTTATACCGGTGCCATTGAGGCTGATACAGGTCTTAATATTTTCAATACCCCTACATTGCATTTCTGGGAACAGTTACACATCAGTTGTGTAAATCCATCTCAAGAGTTGACCTTAAAACAAATTACAGACATAGCTAAACATAGTCATGTTCCTATTGAGACGATGGTGCATGGCTATACGGAAATGATGATTTCAGAATATTGTGCTATTGCAAGTTTTGTTGGAACCGGTAGCAAAGTAAATTGCCCTATGCCATGTGTTAAGGAATCGTATTCCTTAAAGGATAGAAAGGGTGAAATATTCCCAATTCGTACGGATCCATACTGCCGTATGCACATCATGAATAGTCATGAAATGGATATGCGAGCCTATGTTCCTATGTTATTGCAAAAAGGTATTTCCATATTGCGTGTAGATGGTCGTCATATGGAGCCAAGTTATGTAAAAGCCATTGTATCCCAATATGTCGGTATAGCAAAGGGTACGATGGAGGCCCCACCTAAGAAAATAGATTCCCAAGGCGAATCTATTACGCGGGGCCATTATTTTAGAGGTATTTTATAGAACGAGGTAGTACATTGTTTAATGAAGATGTATTAGATTTTATAAAAATTAAAGAAGAATTAGCCAATCATTGTAGTTCTATTATTGCTAAAGAAATGGCTTTAGCGTTAGAACCTATGACGAATCGAGAAAAGATTCAAGAGGCTTTAGATGAAACCGCAGAAGCACTGCGCTCTTGGCAAACAGAAATTGAGCAACCGTTAGGCGGCACGCGGGATATACGCGAAGCTTGTAAAAAGAGTCGCAAGGATTTTGTGCTTTCACGAGAAGCCATATGGGATGTATATATAACTATAGGCGCCTACAAGCGTATGGTGAAGTTCTTTAGGGCGAAATATATGGAATATCCATTATTGTCCTTATGGATGCAAGACATGCCGAATATGGATCGTGTAGAACAGCGATTAAAACGGGTGTTTGATGATAAAGGGGAATTGCTCGATACAGCATCCCCTAAATTAGCGAGCTTGCGGAATACGATTAGTAAGACGCGGGACCGTATCAAACACGATATTCAAGCTATATTGCATGACAAGGATAATCAGAAATATTTCCAAGAAACGATTATTACGCAACGTAACAATCGGTATGTAATTCCTGTTAAGCAAGAGTATCGCCAATATTTTGATGGTTTGATTCACGACCGTTCTGCAACAGGGCAAACATTATATATTGAACCAATGCGACTTGTAGAACTCAACAATGATTTGCAAGAAGCTTTGATAGGCGAGGAACAAGAGGTCTTACGCATTTATAAGGAACTGTCAGCCCTTATCAAACAACATAGTAACGATTTGATGGATGCCTGTGAAAAGGTATCCCATATTGAGTTTGTCTATGGTAAAGCAAAACTCGGTATGGCTCAAAAGGCGGTGCAGGCCACATTGAGCGAAGGGCGTGACGTCAATTTAATGCGTGCTCGCCATCCGTTGATTCCTGCTAATACAGTGGTACCAACGGATATTCGCTTGGGGACGGACTATCGAATTCTATTGATTACAGGCTCCAATACGGGTGGTAAAACGGTGTCCTTAAAAACACTTGGTTTATTATCCCTTATGAACCAAAGTGGTTTATTTATCCCTGCTGACCACGGTTCTATATTGCCGATTTTCCACAATATTTTTGCAGATATTGGGGATGAACAAAGCATTGAAGCTAGCTTGAGTACATTCTCTGCACATATGACACAAGTGATTTCTATTATTAAACATTGCGGTCCTAATGATCTTGTATTGCTCGATGAACTCGGCTCAGGTACGGATCCAGAAGAAGGTAGCGCATTAGCTGTATCCATACTTGAATTCTTCCGTCAAAAAGGAACACTTATGATGGTAAGTACTCACTATAATGAGTTAAAGAACTATGCGTACCATACTACCGGTATCGAGAATGGTCACGTTGAATTTGATGAGCGTACTTTAAAGCCTACCTATCGATTACATATTGGCGTAGCTGGTAGTAGTCATGCATTGAGTATTGCGGCACGCTTGGGGCTACCAAAGGAAATCGTTAATCGCGCTCGTGATTACAAATCTAAGTTTGGTAGTAGTGAAATGGAAAATGTTTTATCCGATTTGAATGAACAATTACGTAAATCATCGGAACGTGAACGAGCACTCAAAAAAGAATTAGATGAAACACGACGCATGCGCGGTCAATTGGAAAAAGAAAAGAAGCAGTTTAATGAAAAACGCAAACAGATGTTAGCGAAGGCACAGGCCGATGCGGAATCTATGAAACGCAGTCTCCGTGTAGAAGGGGAGGCTATCATTAAACAATTAAAAGCTCAATTCTCTGAAACGAATAAGGATAAGCGTCAATCCGCCATCAATGCAGCCCGTAAAGGTATTTCTAATGTCCACGTGCCAGATGCCCCTATAGACGATAATCGTAAAGAGTTGACTATAGATGCTATTGCTATTGGTCAAGTTGTATATGTTACGTCATTGCGTTCACTGGGTACGGTTTTATCCATCAAAGGTAATCGTGTGACTGTAGATATCAATGGTTTATCTGCTACTGTGAAAGTAAGTGAATTGCAATCTACTACACGAGAAGAGTCCAATAAGATTCAACGCGACAATCTTAAGGCGCAACCTAAAACTCGTAAGAGAGCAGGGGGCTCTGCCGTACAACGTCAAAAAGAGGTACGTACAGAGATTAATATTCTAGGTCAAACCGTAGATGAAGCAGTAGTTTCTGTCGGTCGTTTTATAGATCAAGCGTTACTTGGCGGTGTTAATCAGGTCCGAATCATTCATGGTAAGGGCACTGGTGCATTGCGTGAAGGCGTACATCAGTATTTACGAACATTACCTCACGTAGCACATTTTGAAACTGCCGGCTATGATGAAGGCGGAGCAGGTGCTACAAACGTAGTGTTAAAATAACATACTATTTTTAAGATAATGCAATAAAAGAAGCAGACTCACATGAGTTTGCTTCTTTTTTGTAATAGAAAAGAGGCAAAACCATGTGGTTTTGCCTCTTAGCATGTCGATCTACTATAAGTTAGCGATCTTTCTTCTTATCTTTTTTAGACTTCGATTGACTAGGTTTAGAATCGGTAGATTCTACCTTGGATGATGAGTCATCATCTTTTGAGATTGCATCATTTTTATCCTTATCATCCTTTTTATCTTTGTCATCTTTTTTGTCTTTGTCGTCTTTTTTCGGAGCTTCTTTCACCGGATTATAATGTCCTTCACTAACAGCTGCTTGAGCGCTAGCTGGTACATTAAAGTCGGAAGCAGGGGTATTGGCTAATGCGGCCGACATAAATTGTCTCCACATTACAGCTGGCGTTGAACCACCAGTAATACCTAATGTTTCAGATCCGTAGTCATCACCAATCCAAACAGCAGCAACTAAATCAGGCGTATATCCAACGAACCAAGCATCTTTTTCATCATCTGTTGTACCTGTTTTACCAGCTGCAGGTCTACCGATAGCAGCATTGCCACCAGTACCACCATTGATAACGGACTCTAACATATCTGTGATGATAGCGGCATCTTTCTCTTCAACGACGCGTTTTTCTTGGATGGAATTTTCTTCCACTACTTGTCCGTTGCGGTCTACGATTTTTATGATTGCTGTAGGTTGAACCTTAACGCCACCATTAGCGAGTACGCCATAAGCTTCTGCCATTTCTAATGGTGAAACACCATGAGTTAAACCACCAAGTGCTGTTGATAAGTTGTTATCTTCATCAGTTAAGGTAGTAATACCCATCTTCTTAGCTAAGTCGATAATCTTAGACATACCTACTTCATCAGCAATTTTTACAGCTGGTACGTTACGAGAATGTTGTAATGCATAACGGTAAGTAATATTGCCTTCATAGTTTCGTTCATAGTTTTGAGGACGCCATCCATTAAAATCAACAGGGCTGTCATCAACAATGGAACCTGGAGTTTTACCAGATTGAATAGCAGCTAAGTAAACAAATGGTTTCATAGCAGAGCCTGGTTGACGTTCCGCTTGTGATGCACGGTTAAAGGCATCATCTCCACGACCACCGACCATGGCAACGATATAACCATTATGTGGATTCATTGCTACGATAGCACCTTGTGGTTGGTGTAGACCATTTTGGTCAGTATACATAGTTGGTAGATTTTGCATTGCTGCAACAGCAGCATTTTGTGCATCCATATCGAGAGTGGTATAAATTTTTAAACCATCTTTGTAGATTGCATCATCGCCATATTTTTCAGAAATTTGAGCAATTACGTAGTTGATAAAATAGGATGCATTGTTGTTTTCGTGAGTTTGCTCTTGTTTAGCAACCAAACCTAAATCTGCTTCGCGAGCTGCATCGGCTTTATCTTGTGAGAGGTAACCATACTTAACCATTTGGCCCAATACAACGGCTTGGCGTTTTTTACCAGCTTCTAAGTTGTTGAATGGGGAATAGTAGTTAGGACTTTGAGGTAACCCAGCAAGCATAGCACATTGGGCTAATGTTAAATCGCGTACATCTTTACCGAAGTAAACATGAGCAGCAGATTGAACACCATACGCACCTTGACCAAAATAAATTTGGTTCATATACATTTCAAGAATTTCTTGTTTTGTATAGTGTTGTTCAATTTTAAGTGCTAATAAAGCTTCAGAAATTTTACGTTTGAGCGTTCTGTCTTGGGAAAGAAATGCATTACGAGCCAATTGTTGTGTGATTGTGGAACCACCTTCGGCTACACCACTATGCACAACATTAACCCAGATAGCACGTAAAATACCGATAGGGTCGATACCATGATGGCTATAAAAACGAGAGTCTTCAGTAGCTACAAAAGCATCTTGTAATTCTTTTGGTACTTCGTTAATTGGAACTGGCAATCGATTCTCTGTGGAATGAACCGTAGTAATTAAATTGCCATGTACGTCATAGATCTGAGACGATGCAGATGGTCGTACATTCGATACATCTGGAAGGTTAGACATGGTAGCACTTATAAATCCACAACCGCCACCGGCTACAATAAGAACAAGTAATAATACAATCATCCAAATCGTCTTTTTAGTTGATGCCTTTGGATTGCTCGGGTTAGGAGCTGGTTTACGACGAGCTCTCATATTTGAGTTATTACCCATAGAGTCACCTCTTTTTTAAAGTAAATATAACGTAAAATATATTACGCAGTTATAAATAGTATACCATAAAAGACATAAAACAAACACTATATATAATTGTGAAAGCCTATTTATAATGGTATACTATAGAGAACAGATTTTATGTAGGAGGATTTCCATGATTACAGCACAAGAACAAGTGCGCCAAATTACACATGGCGTATCTGGAATAATTAATGAAGAAGACTTAGTCAAAAAAATAGAACGATCTATTAAAGAAAATAAACCATTGATCGTAAAATTGGGCCTCGATCCTACGGCTCCTGATATTCATTTGGGTCATACTGTACCACTTCGTAAGCTTCGCTTGTTCCAAGAGTTTGGCCATCAAGTGGTTATTGTAATCGGCGGTTTTACAGCTCGTATTGGTGACCCTACTGGTAAAAGCGTAACACGCCCCCCACTTACTAAGGAAGAAGTATTAAAAAATGCGGAAACCTATAAGACACAAATCTTTAAGGTACTAGACCCTGAAAAAACAATTGTACGCGATAATAGCGAATGGCTTGAATCCATGAACTTTGCTGATGTACTTCGCTTGGCAAGTTCTTATACAGTAGCGCGTATGATGGAGCGCGATGACTTTGATAAACGTTACAAAGAAGGTCGTCCTATTGGTGTACATGAATTTATGTATCCATTGATGCAAGGTCAAGACTCTGTAGCATTGCATGCAGATGTTGAATTTGGTGGTACAGATCAAACTTTCAACTTACTTATGGGTCGTCACTTGCAAGAATTGGCAGGACAAGAACCTCAAGTAGTTATTACTATGCCATTGCTCGAAGGCCTTGACGGCGTTCAAAAGATGAGTAAATCCTTGGGTAACTACATCGGTATCGATGAAGCACCTAAAGATATGTATGGTAAAGCCATGTCTATTCCTGATGAATTGATGATGCGTTATTTCATGCTTGTTACGGATATGTCTATCGAAGATCAAGACGATATGGAAGAACGTTTAGAAAATGGCACATTGCACCCACGTGATGCAAAAATGCAATTGGCAAAAACTATCGTTCGTTTATATCATGGTGAACAAGCAGCGCAAGAAGCGGAAGATGAATTTAAACGCGTATTCCAACAACATGCATTGCCAACAGATATTCCTGAATATGCTATTGATAAACCTAGCGAGGCTATTTTCGTACCACAATTTTGTACGGATGCTGGTTTGACTGCTTCTAATGGTGAAGCACGCCGCTCCATTAAAGCTGGTGCATTCAAAGTCAATGGCGAAAAATATGGCGAAGAAAACCTAGTTCTTGAAGATGGTATGATTGTTCAAGTAGGTAAGCGTAAATTTGTAAAAATTAAATTTAACTAATATAAAACTGTGATGAGGTTTAGAAATCTTATCACAGTTTTTTATTTTAGTTGAGTTTTATTTGTATAATAATGCCCATAAAAATTGACATAATTTTGATTAAGGTATACTATTTATATGTAAAAGGTTTAATGTGTTGCACTAATTACAAAACAGGAGGTTCTCACATGAATCGCGAAACAGCTTATGTATTATGGTTTGATGAATTAAAACGTGAAGACGTAAATTTAGTAGGTGGTAAATCCTCATCATTAGGTGAATTAACATCTTCTACGAATGTACCTGTACCTTATGGTTTTGCAACAACTGCATATGGGTATCGTGAATTTATGAAAGAAACTGGTCTTGAAGATCGTATTCGTCAAGAGTTAGATGATTTGGATGATGTAGAAAACTCTGCATTGCTTCGTGAAGTTTGTACAAAAATTCGCCGCATGATTTGCCAAGAAGAAATGCCTGCTGCATTGGCTGAAGCTATTCGCAAATCTTATGAAGAACTAGGTGAAAAGGTAGGCGAAAAAGATCCTTTCGTAGCTGTTCGTTCTAGTGCAACTGCAGAAGACTTACCAGATGCTAGTTTTGCTGGTCAACAAGATACATATTTAAATGTTCGTGGTGCAGATACAATCATTGAAAAAGTAAAAGAATGTTATGCATCTACATTTACTGATCGTGCAACATATTACCGTGTAAAACAAGGCTTTGACCATATGACAGTAGCATTGAGTGCAGCTGTTCAAATGATGGTATTCTCTAAAGCTGCTGGCGTTATGTTTACGGTTGACCTTGTAACAGGTAATGACAATAATATCTTAATCGAAGGTTCTTGGGGCCTTGGTGAATATGTAGTACAAGGTACAGTTACGCCAGATAACTTCCGTGTAGATAAACAAAAAATGGTTATCACTGATCGCATGATTAATGATAAAAATATTCGCCTTGTACGTAAAGCTGATGGCGATTGCATAGAAGAAATCGTACCTGCTGATGAAGCTAATAAACAAGTTATTTCCGATGAACAAGTATTGGAATTAGCTGAATATGCTAAAGCTATTGAAAAACATTATGGTTGCTACATGGATATGGAATGGGGCGTAGATGAAAGAAATGGTAAAATCTGGATTCTTCAAGCTCGTCCTGAAACAGTATGGTCCAGAAAAGATAAATCTGAACAAACTGCAGATACAAGCGTAGCAACTACTACAGATCGTGAAATCGTAGTTAAAGGTTTACCAGCATCCCCAGGTAAAGCTGCTGGTAAGGCACATGTTATCATTAATCCTGAAGATATTGATGAGTTCAAAGAAGGCGAAATCCTTGTTACAGCTATGACAGCACCTGACTGGGTTCCAGCTATGAAAAAAGCCAAAGCTATCGTTACAGATGCTGGCGGTATGACTTGCCATGCGTCCATCGTTAGCCGTGAACTTGGTATTCCTTGTATCGTTGGTACTAAGAGCCGTAGCCATGAAGCTACAACTTCTATTAAAGAAGGCCAAATGATTACTGTTGATGCAACTAATGGTATTGTTTATGATGGCGTATTAGAAGATGTTGTTAAACCAGCTGCACCACAAGAACAAGCTGTTGTAGCAAGTGAATATATCCCTGTAACGGGTACTAAGATTTACATGAACTTAGGCGATCCAGACTTGGCTGAAAAATACGGTGTATTGCCTTGTGATGGTATCGGTTTGATGCGTGAAGAGTTCATTTGGACTACATTCATCCATGAACATCCATTGCACCTTATCGAAACAGGTCGCAGTGATGTAGCCGTTAATACATTGGCAGAAGGTATGCGTAAGGTATGTCAAGCATTAGCGCCTCGCCAAGTAGTAGTTCGTTTGAGCGACTTTAAATCCAGCGAATACCGCGACCTTAAAGGCGGAGACAAATATGAACCACATGAATCCAGTGCATTGCTTGGTTGGCGTGGTGCTTCCCGTTACTATGACCCTAAATACACACCTGCTTTCAAATTAGAATTAGAAGCAATCAAAAAGGTGCGTAATGAATTTGGTTTCAAAAACTTACAAGTTATGATTCCATTCTGCCGTACTGTTGAAGAAGCTGAACTCGTAACTAACTTGATGGCTCAAGAAGGACTTGTACGCGGTAAAGATTTCAAAATCTGGCTCATGGCTGAAATCCCAGCAAATATTATCCTAGCTGACCAATTCAACAAATACGTAGATGGTTACTCCATTGGTTCTAACGATTTGACAATGCTTGTTCTAGGCTGTGACCGCGATAATGAAACAGTCCAACACATTTATGATGAACGTAATTTAGCCGTTCGTAGAGCTATTCGTCATCTTATCGAAGTGGCTCATAAAGATGGTAAAACTGTATCTATCTGTGGCCAAGCACCAAGTGTTTACCCTGAACTTTGTGAATTCTTAGTTAAGAGTGGTATCGATTCCATCTCTGTTAACCCAGATGCGGTTAAAAATACTAAGAAAATGGTGGCTCAAATCGAGCAACGTATGATGATGGATGCACTTACAGGTCGTGGTCGCCAAGATGTAGAAGACCTTGAATGGTAATAAAGATATACTTTATTTGATGATGTAAAGAGGAGGCGATTGAGCCTCCTCTTTTTCTAAAATGATACATAGGATATAATATTCATATGTGAAAGGAGGGACGGGTGTGAAACTTTCAAAACGACAAGAAGCAATAGCCCATATTGTACGTGAAAAAGGACCTGTTACGGGAAGTGCTATAGCGGAACATTTGGATGTGACACGATCTGCATTGCGTTCGGATTTAGCCGTGCTTACCATGATTGGCGTTCTCGAAGCAAGGCCTAATGTAGGATATTACTATGTTGGCTTGTCGCCTAAGGACCAAACTGCTGAAATTTTAAGGTCTTATAGCGTACATGATGTGCTTTCACAAGCCGTAATCGTATCGCCAGAGACTAATCTATATGATACAATCGTAACCATTTTTACAGAGGATGTGGGAACGATTTTGGTTTGCGAAGGTTCCTATCTACAAGGTGTTGTATCACGCAAAGATTTATTGCGTGCCTCCATAGGTCAAACCGATGCACATACAATGCCTATCTCAATGATTATGACACCCGTTAGCAAAGTTATCACCGTAGAACCATCGGATTCGTTGGCTGTGGCGGCGCAAAAAATGATTGACTATGAAGTCGATTGTTTACCTGTTATAGTTAGAGAAGACGATGAATCACAAGACAGTCCTAAGAAACGATTAAAGGTGGTAGGACGTGTATCTAAAACAACTGTGACTAAGGCGTTTTTAGAATGTAGTACACAAGAGGTATAAAGAATGGCAGAAAAAATTATTTATGCGATATCTGACTCCTTAGGCGAAACTGCAGAGGCCGTTGCGAGAGCAACAGCAAGTCAGTACGATAAGGAACAAATTGAAATTGTTCGCATCCCATATATTGAAGATAAGGCTCAAATTGATGAAATTATACGAGATGCCAAAAATGGTAATCACGTAATTTGTCATACAATTGTGTCGTTAGAATTGCGGAACTATTTACACGAAAAAGCGGCAGAGAATAATATTCCTGCCGTTGATATTATGGGCCCTGTATTGGATGCTGTAGGTACAGTGGCATCTACCAAGCCACGTATGACAGCTGGTATGGTTCATAAGCTAGACCAAGAATATTTCAAAAAGGTAGAAGCTATTGAGTTTGCAGTTAAATACGATGATGGTAAAAACCCATCAGGATTCGAAAAGGCTGATGTTGTGATTATCGGTGTATCTCGTACAAGTAAAACGCCGTTATCCATGTTTTTAGCGTATAAGAAAATTAAAGCGGCTAACTTACCACTAGTTCCTGAGGTGCCATTGCCAGAGGAATTATTTAAGATTCCGCCTAAGAAAATTGTGGGGTTGATTATTGACCCATATAAATTGAATAATATCCGCAGTGAACGTTTGCGTGCTATAGGCTTAGAAGATGAGGCTAATTATGCCTCTATTGAGCGCATTAATTCTGAATTAGAATATGCAAAAGCCATTATGCGTCGTCTACATTGCCAAGTGCTTGATGTTTCTAACAAATCCATAGAAGAAACAGCATCTCTTGTTATGCAATTAGTAGATAAAAATCGCATGACTGCCGGAAAATAAATAGGGGAGGCGCAAGCCTCCCTATTATTAAATATTATATTGTTAACATTTTTGATAAAGAGGTACTATGAATATTAGAGAACGTATAGAAGAACGAGAAGATATGATCTTATCTCCCTATGCGGCGAGAAGCAGTATGGCATTGCGCGATATTGATGAAGAACCAGATCCACTACGTACCGCATTTCAACGGGATCGGGATAGAATTATACACAGTAAGTGTTTTCGTCGCTTAAAACATAAGACACAAGTATATATTGCACCTGGTGACCATTATAGAACAAGAATGACGCATACCCTTGAAGTAGGACAAATCGGTCGTACTGTTGCGCGTGCTCTTAGACTTAATGAAGATTTAGTGGAAGCCATTGCGATGGGGCATGATGTAGGGCACACCCCATTTGGTCATGTCGGAGAATATGCATTGCGCGATATGGTGGGCCATTTTAACCATAATGAACAAAGTTTGCGCATGGTCGAAGTATTAGAGAAACATGGTAACAGACAAGGCCTTAATCTTACAAAAGAAGTGCGGGATGGCATTTTAGGCCATACGGGACCAACCATACCATCTACATTAGAAGGGCAGATTATACGTATTGTAGATCGTATTGCGTACTTGTGTCATGATTATGATGATGCACAACGGGCTGGTATGCTAGAAGCTAACGATTTACCAGAAGAAGTGCGATTTTATTTTGGCGATACTCCGTCTAGTATGATTACGGCCATGGTGAAAGATATGGTTGAACAATCGTTGGATAAGCCAGCGATTCAGATGTCTGCTGATATTGAAAGCACGATGAATGTTTTTAGACAGTTTATGTTTAAAAATGTATATCTAGCACCTGCATTAATTCCTGACCGTAATAAGGCAGCTCATGTAGTAAAAAATTTATTTACATACTTTATGGAGCATCCAGGTGATATAGAAACCGATGTAGAACGAAATGGTGTGTATTCCACTGTTGATATTGTTGATTATGTGGCAGGATTAACAGATCAATATGCTATAAAATTATTTAAAGATTACTTTATTCCAAATATTACGCTGTAATAGAGCGACAAAAAGACCGTTACCATTTGGTAACGGTCTTTTTGTTTAAGAGTACATGTACTATTTATTTTACGCGCGTGTAATTTTATTAGAACGAAGGCAGCGTGTGCATACATTTACTTTTTTTGTAGCACCGTCTACAACCGCCCGTACTCTTTGAATGTTCGGTTTCCAAGTTTTTCTTGTGCGAATGTGAGAGTGACTCACGTTCATACCGCTAGATGTGGATTTGCCACATACTTCGCAAAGGTTTGCCATAGTTTCCACCTCCAAGCTTAATCTATAACATAACAAAAGTATATTATCATAAAGACAAGGTTTAAGCAAGTGTTTTTACTACATGCATTGATATTTTATGAAATATACTACAATATTTGGTATACTATAGCTAATATTGTAGTCGAAATCTATGAGATATGGCAAGAGAAATATAAAAATGGATATATTTTCACTATATTCATTAAGTATGTTATATGTGAGGCATTATAATGAACGAAGCACTGACCTCTATTAAGGGAATTGGACCAGGTCGAGAAAAACAACTTCATAAATTAGGCATTGATACTGTATCCAATTTATTGGCTTATTTTCCACGTTCCTATGAAGATAGACGTAAAATTTATTCCATAAAAGAATTGGAAACTGGTATTACTGCGGGGGTTGTAGGTACTGTCGTATCCATTACGGAAAAACGTCCACGGCCTCGCTTATCCATTTTAGAAGTTATCATCACAGATGGCACTGGTCCGATGAAGATTGTATTATTCAATCAAGGATATAAAAAGAACTTTTACAAAAAAGGACAACGCCTCTATGTGTACGGTAAGGCCGAATTTCAATATGGTTCTATGCAGATGAATTCTCCTCAAATAGAAAATCTTGGGCCAGATGCTATGCCGGATACGGGCATTGTCCCTATTTATCCCTTGGTGGATGGCGTTTCTCAATATGTGGTGCGCGCATCGATTCGAAATTGGTTCGAAGCGCATCATACAATGGATGAAATTTTACCGCCTGAAATCATGAATTATCATGCGAGTATGAAGCGATATGATGCATTTAAAGAAATGCATTTTCCTTCAAGTAGTGAAAGTCATGAAAAAGCACGGTATCAATTAGCCTATGAAGAACTATTTATCATGCAGTCTGGATTGGCTCTGCTTAGAAATAAAGAGCAATGTCATGTAGGACCCAAGATGGAGCCCGATGGTACATTGATGGAACAATGTAGGACGAATTTACCCTTTCAGCTAACGGGTGATCAAGAACGGGCGGTAACAGAAATTTCACAGGACATGCAAGATGAACGGCCGATGCAACGATTATTACAAGGTGATGTAGGCTCTGGCAAAACTGTTGTAGCTACATTGAGCCTTGTAAAAGCCGTAGAAAATGGATACCAAGCTGTTATCATGGCACCTACAGAAATCTTAGCGACTCAACATTATGAAGGGATAACTGAATTTTGTAAAAATTTACCTATTAATATTGCATTGCTTACAGGATCCACATCTAAAAAAGAAAAGGATAGAATCTATGATGAGTTAGCAAATGGAACCATTCAATTGATTATCGGTACCCATGCGCTCATTCAGGACAAGGTTCAATTTAAGAACCTAGGATTAGTTATTATCGACGAACAACATCGTTTTGGTGTTAATCAGCGTGCCGCATTACAACATAAAGGAGTATATCCTCATGTTTTAATTATGACGGCTACACCGATTCCAAGAACGATGACGCTATCCGTATATGGTGATTTAGCGGTATCCCTCATTAAGGAAATGCCTCCAGGACGCAAACCGGTCAAGACATATGTAGTAGATAGTTCATATAAAGAACGATTGCGTGTGTTCTTTGGTAAAGAAATGACCGCAGGTCATCAAGTATATGTGGTTTGTCCTCTAGTAGAGGAATCCGAAAAACTAGATTTGCAAGCAGCAGAAGAACTCTTTTTGGAATTGAAAGACTATTTTTATAAAAGTTTTGAAGTGGGGCTCGTACATGGTCGTATGAATCCAAAAGAAAAGGACGAGGTTATGCAAGCTTTTCATGATGGACGCATTCAATTGCTCGTGTCTACAACTGTTATAGAGGTTGGCGTTAATGTTCCTAATGCGACTATCATGTGTATAGAAGGGGCGGAGCGGTTCGGATTATCCCAACTACACCAATTACGGGGACGTGTTGGACGTGGTGACATCCAGGCGTATTGCATATTAGTTAGCGACTCCAAGGGAGATGTCAGTCAAGAACGGCTGCGGTTAATGGAATCCACGCAAGATGGATTTGAATTAGCCGAACAAGATTTATTACTGCGTGGATCTGGCCAATTGTTTGGACTTGCGCAATCAGGATTACCTGATTTACGGGTTGCTAATATCATAAAAGATATAGATATACTAGTTACAGCACGTAATGATGTACTGTCATATATTCGAGAATTTGGTATTGATCAACTAGAAATTCGAATGAAAGAAGAATTATCAAAAAGATTTGGTGAAAAATTTCTTAGAATATTGTATAATTAAGAGGTAGGGCTAATAATTCTATAAGGTGCGATAATACTAGGTTTTATCTAGGTTTTCCCCTTGTATATAACGGCCTATTCTCGTATAATATAAAAAACAATATTTTTGTATCTATGGAGGTGCCATATGCCATTAATTCATGTTGAACTCGTTGAAGGTCGTACAAAAGAACAAAAAAAACAATTAGGTGAAGCAATCACTAAGGCTACTGTAGACATCGTAAAGGTTCCTGCAGAAGCAGTTAAAGTTATTTTTGTAGATATGAAAAAAGATGATTTTATGGAAGGCGGCATTTTGCGGTCTGAACGCTAATGAAAGCTACGATTATCCGTTCTAGCCCACTGGGCTAGAACGGGTCGTAGTTTTGTTTTTTATTATACGAGAAAGGAAAAACAAATGAGAGACGATAAATTCGGTATGCGTGGATTGACTTTTGATGATGTATTGTTAGTGCCGGCAGCATCTGATGTATTACCATATCAAGTAGATTTAAAGACACAATTAACACGTGATATTTCACTAAATATCCCAATGATTAGTTCTGGTATGGATACTGTTACTGAGTCCCGTATGGCCATTGCCATGGCTCGTGAAGGCGGTATGGGTGTTATTCATAAAAATATGTCTATCGAGGAACAAGCTCATGAAGTTGATACAGTTAAACGTTCTGAGCATGGTGTTATCGTTGATCCGATTTTCCTAAGCCCTCAGAACCTTCTCTCTGATGCAGAAGAGTTGATGCGTAAATATAAAATCTCTGGTGTACCTATTACAGAACATGGTAAACTAGTAGGGATCATTACAAATCGCGATATGCGTTTTGAAACTGATTTATCCCGTCAAATTGGCGAATGTATGACAAGTGAAGGTTTAGTTACAGCTCCTGAAGGTACTTCCTTGGAAATGGCTAAATCCATTTTGAGCAAACATCGTATTGAAAAATTACCATTAGTTGATAAAGATAGTAATTTAAAGGGTTTAATCACTATTAAAGATATTGAAAAAGCTACAAAATATCCTAATTCTGCAAAGGATACTAGCGGCCGTCTATTAGTTGGTGCTGCTGTTGGTGTTTCTAAAGATATGTATGATCGTCTAGATGCTCTCGTAGCAGCTAAAGCCGATGTTATCATCGTCGATACTGCCCATGGTCATTCTGCAGGTGTATTGCGTACCTTAAAAGAAATTAAACAAGCATATCCACATATTCCAGTTATTGCTGGTAATGTGGCTACGGCAGCTGGTACAGAGGCTCTTATTGAAGCTGGTGCGGATGCTGTTAAAATTGGTATTGGACCTGGTTCTATTTGTACAACACGTGTCATCGCTGGTATTGGTGTACCTCAAATTACTGCTGTCTATGAGTCCGCTCAAGTAGCAAGACGTTATGGTATTCCAATCATCGCTGATGGTGGTATTAAATATTCTGGTGACATTGCGAAAGCTATTGCAGCTGGTGCCAATGTTGTAATGATGGGGAATATTCTTGCTGGTACTGATGAAAGTCCAGGGGAACAAGTTATTTACCAAGGTCGCTCCTATAAGGTTTACCGTGGCATGGGTAGCTTAGGTGCTATGAAACTTGGTAGTAAAGATCGTTATTTCCAATCAGAAGCTAAGAAATTAGTTCCTGAAGGTATTGAAGGCCGCGTACCTTATAAAGGTATGTTGGCAGATACTATTTTCCAAATGGTTGGTGGTTTACGTGCAAGTATGGGATACTGTGGTTGCCATAATATTAAAGAAATGATTGAAAACACTCAATTTATTCAAATTACGGCAGCAGGCTTGAAAGAAAGTCATCCACATGATGTAAGTATCACCGTAGAAGCACCGAACTATAGTGGTTTATAATGGAGTATTATTTTGAGTAAACGTATTTCGGTATTATCCGTCCCTATTGATTGCATCACTATGGACGAAGCAGTTTCAAAAATTATAGAGATGACGAAGCAATCAGGGCTACATCTTGTAGCAACTGCCAATGCTGAAATGGTTATGCTAGCCAATCAGGATCCCGTGTTACACGGGATCTTGAATTCCGCTAGTCTAGTTGTTCCTGATGGAGCTGGTATATTATGGGCAGCGGAACGCATGGGTGAAAGAGTGCCTGAACGCGTTACTGGTGTTGATATTACCAAAGAATTGTTTAAACAAGCTGTAAGCAATCAAATCCCCATATATTGTTTAGGTGCTGCGCCTGGTGTAGCACAACAAGCAGTTTCTAATTTACAAGCAATGTATGGTACTATTAATATAGCTGGCATCCATGATGGGTTCTTTGATGAAGCAGAGGAACAACGTATTATTAACGATATTAAAACTTCGGGTGCTAAGCTCGTATTTGTTGCATTAGGTGTGCCAAAACAGGAACAATGGATTTCAGAAAAACTATCCTCTTTACAAGGCGTTGTAGCCATTGGTATAGGAGGGTCTTTTGATGTATTGGCTGGAAATATTCCACGCGCACCTCATTGGATGCAACGTAATCGTTTAGAATGGTTATATAGATTATATCTGGAACCTAAACGTATAGGCCGAATGTTGTCTATACCAAAGTTTATGTGGACTGTTATTAAGAATAAATAGGGGAGTTTAGTTGTGCCTACAGGACCAATAATAAAAGAAGGATTTCCTTTAATCGGAGTGATGCTCTTCATTACGATTATAGCGGTGTATTTTGGATATTATAGTATCGCAATCATTACATTTATTTTGGCATTATTTTTTGTGAACTTTTTTAGAAATCCAAAACGCAACATTCCTACTGACCCAGATGCTATTTTATCTCCAGCTGATGGCAAGGTAATGGAAATTGAAGATGTATATGAAGATTTGTATTTACATCGAGAATGTAAAAAGGTAACAATCTTTTTATCTGTTTTTGATGTGCATGCCAATCGAGCTCCTATTGAAGGTAAAATTACATATCGTCATTATACGATGGGGAGTTTTTTACCTGCTTTTAAAGAAGATGTGGGGTTTGAAAATGAACGTCACACAATTTGTATAGAAAACGATAAAACAGAAGTTCTGGTAACACAAATTGCAGGTTTATTGGCTCGTCGTATCGTTTCATGGACAGATCTTGATAGTGTATTACAACGTGGTCAGTTATATGGTATGATTAAATTTGGTTCATGTACTGAAATTTACATGGATAAAAATGTAGAGATTTGCATTGAAAAAGGTCAACATATTACTGGTGGCGATACAATTATCGGGAGGCTCCGTCATGAATAAATCAGTTATTCCAAATTTATTTACTAGTTCTAATTTAGCATTTGGTGTTATTGGGATTACATTGTCTGCTACGGGCAATACCTTTGGGGCAGCTATTTGCGTGATACTATCACTGATTGCAGATGGTTTAGATGGACGTGTGGCACGTGCGTTAGGCGTAGCAGGTCCTATGGGACGTGAATTAGATTCCTTATCCGATGTAGTTGGGTTTGGCGTTGCCCCTGCTTATATGCTGTATGTTAACGATTTACAAGGATTAGGCTGGCTTGGCTATGTTCCGTTATTGGCCTTTGCTGTTTTAGGTGCTTTTCGTCTAGCTCGTTTTAATATTAAAACAGATGAAGTTCATGGTTATTTTGAAGGCCTTCCTATTCCAGCAGCAGGTTGTTTAGCTGCTACCTATATTTTATGTGGTGTGCAAGTTCCACAACTAGTTGTGTTTGTGTCTATGATTCTTGTTGGTATCTTAATGGTTAGTGAAGTAAAATATCCTGACTTTAAAGGCCACAGTGCAGTTCGTATTAGAAAAATTGCTATTGCATTAGTTGCTATTATCATTATTGCTGCATTGGTATATGATTGGCATACATGGGCTGTTATGATTTTTACTGGTTATGTGTTGTTTGGTCTGTTTAATACGGCGTTAAATATAGTGCGCAAATAGACTGTGGAGGTTTGTCTTATGGATTACCTACTGGATCTGATACTGATTCCTATGCAGGTAATAATCGTAATTTATACGGTTTATTATTTCGTACTTGCCGTTATAGGTATGTGGCGGTCTCGAGTTCATAAAAACTATACGCCAAAGAATTCATTCGCCATTGTTGTGTGTGCTCATAATGAAGAGGCTGTAGTAGGAGAACTCGTAAAAAACTTAAAAGGTTTAGATTACCCAGACGAGTTGTATGATATTTTTGTTGTAGCTGATAACTGTACTGATAAAACGGCTGAAGTGGCCAGTGCTGCAGGAGCTAATGTACATGAACGTTTCAACAAAGAAGAGGTTGGTAAAGGGTATGCCATGGGGTGGATGTTTGACCGCGTGGATAAAATGGATAGGAAATATGATGCATTCCTCATTTTTGATGCTGACAACTTGGTACATCCTCAATTTATGTTAGAAATGAACGATCATCTCGAAAAAGGTGAATCTGTTATTCAAGGCTATCTTAACTCAAAAAATCCAACTGATTCATGGGTGGCTGGTACTTTTTCCATCATGTTCTGGATGGTTAACCACATGTGGCATTTAGCTAAATATCGCATTGGTTTATCCACAGCATTGGGTGGTACAGGCATGTGTATTCGTACATCTATTATTAAAGAATACGGATGGGATTGTACAAGCTTAACAGAGGACATGGAGTTCTCTATGAAGCTATTAACACATGGCATTAAGACGACATGGGCTCATGATGCCATCGTGTATGATGAAAAAGTAACGACTATGATGGCCTCTTGTAAACAACGTTTGCGTTGGGCACAAGGTCAATTTGATTGTGCAGATCGTTATATTCCTAAATTATTTGCAGCGGGCATTAAGCAAGGTAATATTGTTATTTTAGATGGTATTTTGCAAGTTAGTCAGCCATATTTCTTGTTGTTGACGACCGTATATTTGGTATTTTCTTATATCAATGCATATGTACCAATTTATACTAATATTTTGTACCAAATTATGCCTATGTCCGTATGGCAAATTATAGGTATTGGGCAATATCTATTCCCATTAATTGTATTATTGAAAATTAAGGTGCCACCTAAAATTTGGTTCTACTATTTGTTATATCCAATCTTTGTATATTCATGGGTTCCAGTAAATATTTTAGGATGGTTCCGTCGGCATAATAAGGAATGGTCTCATACGGTGCATACAAGAGCAGTTGGCTTGGGTGATGTGAAATTAACTCGTATGGGCGATATGAATAAGAATAAAAAATAGAATCTATAGGAGTGACTATGCATATCTTAATGTGTAACGATGATGGCATTTTAGCTGATGGCTTACGCCAATTAGCGACGTATTTAAGTCAATATTATCGTGTTACCGTTGTAGCACCAGCTACTGAACAAAGTGCTAAATCCCATGCATTGACGACTGAGATTCCTTTAAAATTAGATGCGTACAATGGCGAGGATGAAAATCCTCGCCTTTATGCACTTACAGGAACTCCATCAGATTGTATGAAATTTGGCCTCAGTTATTTATTAGCCGATGATATGCCTGATCTTGTTATTTCAGGTATTAATCATGGTTTTAATTTAGGTTCTGATGTATTGTATTCAGGAACTGTATCGGCAGCTATGGAAAGTGCTTTTTATGGAATTCCTGGTCTTGCTTTATCTGTAGAGCGGTATTCTGTTGAGCGTGGCCATGAAATGCATCCGTTTATTCATGAATTGATTGAGAAGGTTTATGTAAATGGTAATTTTGAAGGCCTATTAAATGTTAATTTTCCATTGCGCGGTATATGTGATTGGGACCATTTTAAATTAGTGAGCCAAGGACTTCAAACTTATAGTAATATCATTGATGCTAGAATTAATTCACGAGGACAAGATTATTATTGGTTAGCGGGTGACTTGGATTGTGGAAAGGAAGACGTACCAACAGATGTTGAATACGCTCGAAAAGGTTATATTACAGGTGTTACTTTGACCTGGAAACAGCAAGATAATGCGGCGATGCATACACTCACAAATATTTTAGAAAAAATATAAAAAATTTGTTGACAGACCTTTGTTATTCCTATATAATTACAAATGTTCCGAGACGCCGGAGTGGCGGAATGGCAGACGCACTTGACTCAAAATCAAGCGGGTAACACCGTGTGGGTTCAAGTCCCACCTCCGGCACCAACTACAAGCGGAAACGCTTGAACAGGTGATAAGAGTAATCTTATCACCTGTTTTTTGTTTATATGATTCAAGTAGAATGATAGAGGTCTATATGGATATACAACACATCATGGATTATCTACCAACAACATATGCACTGCAGCAACAAGATGTTAGTAAGGCGATAGTTGATCTAAAACTATTAAAAGAGATACCCATTGATAGTTCTGTCAATCAATGTCAAGGATTCTGTTATAACTCAAAAAAAGATGTATTTGTGTTGGCCTGTATTAATTCTGAAAATACGCGACAAATTATATATGAGCTAGATCCAAGAACATTTGATATTGTTGGCACCTATAAGTTTCGTGATGCTAGTGTATTAGCACATATGAATACGCTTACCTATAATCCGGATACTAATTTGTTATACACCACGAATGCCATGGTTAATGGTCATCGTATTACTACAATAGATGCAGATACAATGAGTATTGGCAATACTATTACGATTCCTGAACGGGTATTTAATTTAGCCTATGATAAAAAGACGAATCAGTTTATATCGATTGTCCCCATAGATGCCACAATGAGACGTATCAATTATTATAACTCTCAGTTTCAACTAATTCGGTCTAAAGATATAGATGCCCATCATGATGATTATAATAATAATGGCGCATTTGCTAATGATGGTAAGACTATATTCGCAACATTATCTACAGTTGTTACAGTAGATAAAACTGGTAATGTTACAAAGATTTCTTCGTTTCCAAAAGATCTTGAAATTGAAGATATGGATATGTGTCATAACATAATGTATGCAGCTGTTAATATGAATCATAAGGTTTTTATTTATAGTATGCTTAACTATTAATGGTCTGCACTTCATCAATGATTAATCTAACAAAATTGTGTATAATAAAATGATAGATAATCAACACATAAGAGGTTATGATATGAGATTAGGTACAGATATTATAGAAATTGATCGAATTAAACGGGCCATAGACAGGTCAGATCGCTTTCGACTGCGCGTATACACGGAACGTGAAATCGCTTATTGTGAAAGTAAACGTACAGGGGTATGCCAATCTTATGCTGGTATTTATGCAGCCAAAGAGGCTTTTTTGAAAGCATTGGGAACTGGACTGCGATATGGATCATGGCAAGATATTGAGGTGTGCCATGATGAATTCGGGGCACCATTTCTGAGCATAACAGGGGCTTTCAAAAAAATCATGCAAGAACGAATGTATACGGAATGTATAGTTTCTATTAGTCACTGTCGGTCGTACGCTATGAGTACGGTCATCATAAAGGGGTAATTATGTACAGTTTAACGAGAGAAGCATCACAACATATTGATGCCTATGTACCGCGTCATCTACATGTGCCATTGGAAGTGCTCATGGAAAATGCAGGTCGAGGTATAGCCGATGCGTTGGTAGATGTAGAAGGAGACCGTTTTCACGAGGATCCTTTTACAGGTATGGTTCTATTTGTGTGCGGTGTTGGTAACAATGGAGCCGATGGACTGGTAGCGGCTCGTCATTTAATGGAACAAAGAATTCCCGTTACCATTGCATTAGTAGGCAATGTGTCACATGGTAGTGAGCTATTTAATAAACAACTAACCATGGTTCGTGCCATGGGAATTGATATTGTTTCTTTTGAAAGTTTTAGTGATTGGTCCCGTGTTCATGTTGTCGTAGAAGGTTTGATGGGAACTGGTTTTCAAGGTGAATTACGTGAATCTATAACCTCTGTGCTACATGACATCGATGTGGAACGCAACCAATATGGATTTTCCCTATGGGCTATCGATGTGCCCGCTGGTGTTGATGCTACTACGGGGCAGGCTTCGGATTATACATTATCCTATGATGCGACAGTGACCTTTGGATCTATTAAAGAGGGGCTATTGTTATATCCAGGCAAATCCTTGGCAGGTACAGTAATCATCGCACCGCTAGGGGTGCCTTGGGAATTAGCATTAGAATCAGAGGCGCCGTTTAACACATCTCATTATGTTTTATATGATCGTTTAGCTTCATTGGAACTTAGTGATCGAATGCCACAGGCCCATAAGGGTGTTAATGGTAATGCTTTAATTGTGGGCGGTTCTGAATCAATGGTAGGAGCACCTATCATAAGCGCAGAGGCGGCCGTACACGGTGGGGCCGGTAAGGTTTCATTAGCCGTTCTTAATAGTGTGCGATTTATCGTACAGTCTAAATGCATACCAGAAATCATGGTATTGCCATTAGAAAATATAGGTTCCACCAATTTACAATCTTATGATGTCGTTGCCGTTGGCCCTGGATTAGGACGCACAGATGACGCCAAAGTATTGGTAAATTCTTTGTTAGAACGACAATCGGGACATATGATTATCGATGCTGATGGATTATATGCTCTTGGCACCATAGGACATGTTTATGCACATGGGGATAAGACTATTACTTATGAAGGCAATATGCAGTTTAAAAATTGTATTATGACACCTCATTTAGGCGAGTTTAGCCGTCTTATTGATACATCCATTAATTTTATAGAGAAGCATTATGTAGAGTTAGCGATTCAATTTGCTGTAGCTCATAATGTAGTGCTCGTTTTAAAAGGAATTCCTAGTTTAGTTGCCTTTCCTACCGGTGAAGTATATATCAATATGATAGGCAATCCTGGTATGGGAACAGGAGGAATGGGTGATAGTTTAACGGGGATTATAGCTGCCTTTGTAGCACAAGGTTATTCTTTACAGTCTGCGGCCTTATTAGGTGTCTATGTACATAGTCGAAGCGCTGATATATTGGCTAAAGAAAAACCTTGGGGCTATACACCAAGTGATGTAAGCCAATCCGTTGGTTTGGTACTACAAGAGTTATTGAAAGGATAGGTATATGACGCGATTACAACGAATACTACTCTATTTAATAGCTTTATTAGTGCCACTGTTTGTGCTAGCAGGTTGTTCGAATTCAGATGTATCCAAAGCGGCTACACAAGCCGTGTCGGCATCATCCAATTATTCTATTGATACAAAGCAGACTAATGCAGAAGGGCATGTTGATATCTATATGCTAGATATCGGCCAAGGGGATGCAATACTTCTTAAAGTTGGTGATGAGTATAGCATGATTGATACGGGAGATATAGAACATCGTGAAAATATTGTAGCCCAACTACATAACCTCGGTGTTACAAAGCTTAAAAATGTCATCATCACACATCCTCATGCAGATCATATGGGTGGTTTTTTAGCTATTGCAAAAACGATGCCTATAGAACATGTATATGATGATGGTATTTCTGTTGACAATAATATGTATAAAACATATGAAAAATGGATTGAGAAAAAGAATATTCAACGCACTACGTTAAAGAAGGGTAGTACTGTTGATTTTGGTCATGGAGCAGTATTTGTAGTATATGCGCCTTGGGATGATATATTAGTAGATAAAAAAGGGCAACCGGATTTAAATAATAATTCTATTGTTGGTAAATTTATATTTGGTAAATTTTCTATGCTCTTTACAGGTGATGCAGAATTACAAGAAGAACAACGGCTTATAAAAGAGCAAAATAGTAAGCTCTTTGCTCGTATTTTGAAGGTGGGGCATCACGGATCACGGACAAGTAGTTCTGAAGATTTCCTAAAATCCGTCAAACCAGAGAGTGCATTAATCTCTTGTGGGTTATATAATAAATATGGTCATCCTCATGATGTGACATTACGTCATTTGAATGAACACAATATCGCCATTTATCGTACAGATACGATGGGACGTATTCATATTAGTACGGATGGGAATGAATGGCAAATTTCTACAGAACGATGATAGATATGTATAATCCGTATACCTATCTTCATGTTTGTATGAAATAATCTATCTATAATCTAACATTAGTTTATGGATAGATTGGAACGATGAGACGAAACATTAGTATCATCGGCTCATCTCTATGGTTTGGACAAAAAGTATGTCAGTTAGATTGGAGTGAATGTATTGCGTAAACTATTTTTAATTTGCTTTGCTTTTCTCATGGCTGTACCACTGATGTTAAGTCAAGCAAAGGCTGCTAATTTACAGGATGCTCGTTGGGTAACGAGAACTGATGCACCTGTTCCATATGTACGTATGGTTATGGATTTATCTACTCCTGTAAAAGCGGCAGCATCCATCAGTAAAGATGGAAAAACGACAACGGTTACTTTGAAGAATACGAAGCTAAAAACGACGAAGAATACTATTTATATGGATTCTTCCATTGCTAGCGTAGCTCAACTTTCACAAGTAGGCAAAGATGTGGCAGTTACGATTAAAACTCCATCCGCATTGGATACTAATGATGTGAAGGTTTTCTCTTTGAAGAAGGATACAGTCAATCAAAAGCCGTATCGAATTGTTGTAGATGTACAGAAAAAAGGCGTGGCTCCAAAACCTATCAATTATGGTAAGAAACCATCTCCAGCTACAGCGCCAGCAAGTAGTAAAGGGTCCGGTAAATACTCTGTATCAGGAGGCTTATCCGGTAAGGTGATTACTATTGATCCAGGTCATGGTGGTAGCGACCCAGGTGCTATTGGCCCTACAGGGTTCCAAGAAAAAAGTGCAACATTACCGATTGCTAAATATTTGAAATCAGCTCTAGAAGCTCGCGGTGCAAAGGTATTCATGACGCGTACTACAGATGTCGATGTATATGGTCCTAATGCGAGTGGTGTTGATGAGTTGGGTGCTCGCGTTAATGTGGCAAATTCTCATAATTCGGATGCTTTCGTAAGTGTTCATATTAACTCCTTCAACAACCCAAGTGTAGGTGGCATTGCTACATACTACTATTCTAAAACTGGTAATGACGCTCGCTTAGCACAAAAAGTACAAGATCAAATTGCTAATGTACCAGGTTTCAATGGTGACAGAGGTATCCAAGAAGGTAATTTGTATGTATTAAGACATACAAATATGCCGGCTATTCTCGTAGAATTGGGCTTTATTTCTAATCCTAACGAAGAGCGCGCTTTGAAGAGTGAACAAACAGAACAAGACTTTGCTAATCGTATTGCTGCTGGTATTGCTAATTACTTTGGAGGCTAAGGATGAATATTCGAAATCAAATGGCAGTGATTGCTTGTATTGGTATCCTAGCTTTTTCAGCAGGCTGTAATTCCAATCAAATACCTAATAATGGTTCTCCTACAGTAAGTCAAGAGGTGAAGGTCAATAAAGATGCTGAAACAGCTAAGGCTTCTAGTGAAACTGTTAAAATGGTATTCTTTGTTCCTACTGAAGATGGTTCAGGTGTGAAACAACAATCCGTGGATATTGCAGCTGATAAGGTAACACCAAAGGCGGCATTGCTTGCCATGTTAAAAGCTGATCGCCAACAAAAGTATCCTATCTTTGATAAAGCGATAGAAATCAACTCTGTAACAGTTAAAGATGGAGTTGCTTCTGTAGAGGTAAATAAAGCTTTTGTTGATGGTAAAGGTGGCGACTTAACTGTTAAGTTGCAAATGGCTGCTATTGTTAATACATTGACCTCTTTTGATAATATCAATGGAGTGCTCTTTGTATGTGATGGCAAAAAGGTTCCTATCGTAGGTGCATTTGATACGAAGAGCCCTGTTAAACGGATGGAACAACTCATAAAAAAATAATGTACGAATCGACCTCATCGGTATGATGAGGTCGATTTTTTTTGCATTCCTATATATGTTACAATACATATAGTGTATAAGATAAAAAAGGTGATATTGTGGAACTTAAAACTCTTGGTGAATTTAATTTCATACATAGTATTGAATCGGATACAATATATGACAATAAGACGGTGGTGCAAGGCATTGGTGATGATTGTGCCATTTATAAAGCTAGTGAAGGGTATGATCAGCTCATAAGTACGGATACCATGGTGGAAGGTGTTCATTTTAGCTTTCATTATATGGTGCCCTATGATGTAGGATATCGTTTGATGACGGCTAATTTGAGTGATATTGCTGCTATGGGAGGTATACCACGTCAGGTTGTATTATCTGTATCTGCACCAGGTCATATTGACACGCGAATTTTAGATGAAATTTATAGAGGGATTAAGGATCAGTGCCAACGATATCATGTAAATCTTATTGGCGGTGACACGGTCAGTATAGATGGCCCCATGGTGTGGACCATTACTATCATAGGCGAAGTGCCTAAAGGTAAAGCGATACTACGAAGTGGTGCTCGACCTGGGGATGTGGTGGGCGTTACTAATTATATTGGTTATGCTGCCACAGGGTTAGGATCCTTATCATATAACCTTGATGGCTATCCTATGACGCGTATCGGTCATCAACGACCAGAACCTCAAATTGAATTAGGCCAATCGTTACGCGAACTTGGTATTCACAGTATGAATGATATTAGCGATGGCCTTAGTAGTGAGTTGAATGAAATTGCAAAGGCATCACATGTTTCAATCGTCATTGATGAAGCACTTATCCCATTGCATGAAGAAACATATAAACTAGCTGCTGTATTACATACTAATCCTGTTGATTATGCCTTATTGGGTGGTGAAGATTTTCAGCTCGTATTTACGGCGCCTAAGGAACTTTCACATACATTAGAACAGTTAGGTTCTATCACGCTTATTGGTGAGGTTATAGAGGGGAAACCGATGGTACAATCGGTGACTAAGGATAAAGAGATACGCTTATTAGAAGCGAAAGGATATAATCATTTTCATGAGTAAAAATAAAGTTACATTAGAAACATATTCTGTAGAGGATACCCAATGCTTTGGTGAACGCCTAGGGCAGTGGGTCAAAGAGTCTGCTAGTCCACTATGCATGGCATTAATCGGCGATTTAGGGACTGGTAAGACTCATATGTCTCAGGGCATAGCAAAGGGTCTTGGCGTGTCGGAGGATATTACAAGTCCTACATTTTCTCTTATGAATACCTATATGACATTGGCTGGTGAAATATACCATTTTGATTTATATCGCATGGATGATGTAAGTGAATTAGAAAATATTGGATTTTATGAATTTACAGAGGATCAAGTTGCCATTGTAGAGTGGGCGGATAAGTTTGAAGATGAATTGCCCGATGAAACGTTATGGATATATATTGATTCGATTGATACTCACTCTAGACGGATTACATTAGAGAGCGATGTACTTGACGTTGAAACATTGAATACTTTAGGAGGTATGTATGTGGTTGGGAATTGAAACGAGTTCTGTCGTTTCTAGTGTTGCTGTGATGAATGAAAGTCAGTTACTTGGTGAAATTACTATACAAGCAGGATTGACTCATTCTGAGCAGTTGGTACCACATATTCAATCATTGCTAGAGATGACGAGGGTTGAAAAATCTGATTTAAAAGGAATCGTTGTTGCTAGTGGTCCCGGTTCCTTTACGGGTTTACGCATAGGAATGGGGACGGCAAAGGCGATGGCTTATGCATTACATATACCTTTATATGGGGTTATGACTATGGATGGATTAGCGCGTAATATTCCATACAATACTGATACGATTTGCACGGTTATTGATGCGCAAAAGAAACATGTCTATGCTGCTCTGTATACATATGATGGAGAGTATTTACGGATTAAAGAAGAGCCATTCGTAGTGGAAGCTGCTTCATTAGTAGAACGATTACGAAACCAACATAAACGCGTCATATTTGTGGGCGATGGTATTAAGCGGATTGCTCCACTAGTAGAAGATGATGAGTTATTAATCATTGGTGATCCTATCTATCGCATACCTAAGGCTAGCTCTTTATTATTAAGCGCCCACTCTATGATTGAACGAGGTGAAAGTGCTGATCCTATGGATATGGTACCGTACTATATTAGACGGTCTGAAGCAGAAGTATTGTGGGAAGAAAAGCATAAAGATAATCCTGCTATGTTAAAGGAGAATCCTACAGTCACTGTAATCGAAGCGGCAGGTGAAAAATAGACATGACAGTCCGTAGAGCAACGATTGAGGATGCAAAGGAAATTTTTGCTATTGAAATGGAATGCTTTTCTGTTCCTTGGAGTTTAGATTCCATAGAAACAGAATTACTGAATGAAGATAAAAAACTCTATTATGTTGTAGAAGATGCCAATGGTGTTGTAGGTTATGCAGGAGCGTGGCTCGTATATGATGAAGGGCAAATTACGAATATTGCGATACGTCCATCTGCAAGACGTCAAGGCTTTGGTGCTAAACTTACAAGTGCATTGATAGAGGAATGTTTTAAACGAGGCATGCATGAAATCTTTTTAGAGGTTCGTATATCTAATTTGTCTGCTTTATCTTTATATCGACAATTGGGGTTTACTGTAAAAGGTATGCGAAAAAATTATTACTCGGAGCCTAAAGAAGATGCGTATATCATGTCTCTTATTAAAGAGGAAGGAAAATGAGTGTATATACATTAGCATTAGAAAGTAGCTGTGATGAAACATCGGCAGCTGTACTTAAGGATGGCCGTACAGTACTTTCTAATGTCATATCGAGTCAGGTGCCAATTCACCGAAAATTTGGTGGTGTAGTGCCAGAAATTGCATCCCGCCATCATATAGAACAAGTTATCCCTGTTATTGACCAAGCATTAGCGGATGCTCATGTCACATTGGATGACATTGATCATATAGGGGTTACCTATGGCCCTGGATTAGTAGGGGCCCTATTAGTTGGTGTAGCAGCTGCAAAAGGATTATCCTTTGCTACGGGGATTCCTTTAGTACCTGTTCATCATATGGAAGGTCATATTTTTGCTAATTTTTTAGCTAATCCTACATTAGAACCACCATTTTTAAGCCTTGTTGTATCCGGTGGTCATACTATGTTAGTTCATGTGAAAGGCTATGAAGAATTCGAGATTTTAGGACAAACACGGGATGATGCGGCCGGTGAAGCCTTTGATAAAATTGCCCGTGTTATGGGGTTTCCATATCCTGGAGGACCTCATATTGATGCATTAGCAACAGAGGGAAATCCAGATGCTATTGAGTTTCCGAAGGCACTTAGTGAGTCGGGAAATTTTGAATTTAGCTTTAGTGGCTTAAAATCAGCTGTTTTGAACTACTTAAATAGTAAATCTCAAAAGGGTGAAGACATAAATAAGGCTGATGTGGCAGCGTCCTTTCAAAAGGCCATCGTAGATGTCCTCGTAGAAAAAACTAAGGATGCAGCTCATACACTAGGGGAAACTAAAATAACCATTGCTGGTGGTGTATCTGCTAACCAAGGCTTACAAGTAGCATTAGAGAATATGTGTAATGAAGAAGGGTTTACGTACTATAAACCAGGTAAAATTTTAGCTACTGATAATGCGGCTATGATTGGATGCCGTGCTTACTATATGGCACAAGCCGGAAAGTTCTGCGATTTACATTTAAATGCTAAGCCTAGTGTGCCAATTGGTACCGTTGCATGGGTAGAAGGTAACTAGTATGACTGTACATATATATGATGAACTTGTTAAGGAAACAAATCTATCTAGTTTGCAAGCAGCCCTACTAGTTCATATTAGTCATATGATTCGCTTTGGCCAATCGGTGAGTAAACATAAGATTGTTTTGTTTACAGAGATTGCGAATGATGACATGATGTGTATATATGAGTCTAATGACTCATTAGTTACATCACGCATACCTAGTTCTGATATGTGGAAAAAACTAATCACCACCGGTGAAAGCTTTCAACAATCCACACAAAATGGATTTGAATATCTATTTCCTATTGTCGATAATGGCGGTAAGACTATAGGAGGCATTTCCTTCTCTTATATAGCACCTGCCAATGGTGAGGAAGGTAAACGAGGATTTATCGTAGCCGATACGATGCAACGATTAATGTTGACGGCCACAGATGAACAAATTAAAGAATATGAGCCTATATCGTATTTGGATGGGCTCATCATTTTTGACCAAAATGGGACTATCCTGTACGGCAATGATACGGCGTTACACTTGGCGGATATTGTCGGTGTTGATCGGCGGTTGGTGGGCACATCTATTTTTGGTAGTTCTTTAAAAATATCTGCTATTCATCGTGTCATAGATGAAAGAAATGATTATGTGTCTGAAGAAATCTATCACAATATGGTATTAAGACAGCATATGATACCCATTCCGATGGGGCGCAATGAATGTCGTTGCTTTTTGATTCTTCACGATTGTACCCGTGAAAGTAAACAGCAACAAGAACTGCTTGTTAAAAACTCCATTATTAAAGAGATACATCACCGTGTAAAAAATAACTTACAAACGGTAGCTGGTTTACTACGAATGGAAGCACGCCGTTCAGATTTACCAGAGGTAAAATCGGCCTTACAAGAAGGTATTTCTCGTATTGAAAGCATGGCTCTTGTCCATGATTTAGTATCCCATTATGACGAAGACTATATTTCTATACGGTCTATATATGATGAATTGTGCCGATTATTACGTCAGAGCATGGTAGAGCGTAATCAACATGTAGAATTTCGCTATCATGGAGACGATTGTATTATTTCATCTCATCAAGCCAGTTATATTTCTCTTGTATTCAATGAACTGATTTCTAATAGTATTGTGCATGGGTTGGATGGGACTGATGGTGTAATTTCATTATCTGTATCCAGTATGAATGATACTATTGCTCTAGTATTTACAGATTCAGGTAAAGGTTTGCCTCATGATTTTGATATGGCTAAAAGTAAGCGATTAGGCATGCAAATTATTAATAATTTGGTGACTCATGAGCTACAAGGTTATATGACGATTGAAAATGGTGATGTTGGGGTTATTGTTACAATTCATATTCATAAGGAGCAATAAATGCGTATTTTAATCGTTGATGATGAATCTTTAATCCGCATGGATTTGCGAGATATTCTAGAATCTGAACAACATGAAGTGGTTGGGGAAGCATCGAATGGTGTTGAAGCTATTACGATGTGTAAAGAACTAAAACCTGATGCGGTGTTAATGGATGTGAAAATGCCTGAGCTAGATGGCATAGAAGCAGCTCGTCAAATTGGATTTAACCACTTGGCACCTGTTGTACTTCTAACTAGTTATAGTCAACAGGATTTAGTGACAAAAGCTCGTGAATCTGGTGTATATGGGTATTTAATAAAACCTGTCAGAGAAGAGCAGCTGATTCCAACATTAGAAATGGCATGTGGTCGATTTTTAGATGATTTAGAATCACGTCAACAAATGGCTGATTTAGAGAAAACTCTAGAAGAACGAAAAATAATACAAAAAGCGACAGGAATTCTTATGGATTTATATAAAATTACGGAGGACGAATCATATAATCGAATTCGGCAATTAAGTATGAAGAAACGAGAGTCTATTGTCAACATATGCAAGCTAATCATTCAACAAGCATCGTCTAATTAATAAAAACTATAGGGCGATACATATAACCTTCTATATAAGATATAAAAGCTTATATAGAAGGTTATTTTATATGAATTAGTACTTGTAAAAACTAAAAAGTCAAAAAATCAAAATTAATACTTGCAATTATTTTGACATAGGTTATAATAATACATGTGATTAGCACTCGATAAGTTAGAGTGCTAATGAATTATGAATAATACATAGTAAATAAGGAGTGACATCATATGTTAAAACCATTAGCTGACCGCGTTCTTATCCGTTTAGAAGCAAAAGAAGAAAAAACTAAAAGTGGTATCTTCCTTCCTGATACAGCAAAAGAAAAACCTCAAGAAGGTGTTGTTGTAGCAGTAGGTGCTGGTAAAGTATATGACAATGGTCAACGTGTAGCTCCAGAAGTTAAAGTTGGCGATACTGTTATGTTTGCAAAATACGCTGGTAGTGAATTAGAAATCGATGGCGCTACTCACTTGATTATTAGCGAACGCGATATTTTAGCAGTATTATAATAGCTTTCAAGGCTATATATGTTAATGATACATTCTATATTGCCTTAGGGCATATATTTCTTTACATTGGATAGTGTTACTATCTAGGAGGTAATACATATGGCAAAAGAAATCTTGTTTAATGAAGAAGCTCGTCGTGCATTAGGTCGTGGCGTTGATCAATTGGCAAATGCTGTAAAAGTTACATTAGGACCAAAAGGCCGTAATGTCGTATTGGATAAAAAATTCGGTTCCCCAACAATCACAAATGATGGTGTAACTATTGCTCGTGATATCGAACTTCCAGATCCATTTGAAAACATGGGCGCTCAATTGGTAAAAGAAGTTGCTACTAAAACTAACGACGTAGCAGGTGACGGTACTACTACTGCTACAGTATTGGCACAAGCTATGATCCAAGAAGGTATGCGCAACGTCGCAGCTGGTGCTAACCCAATGATCTTGAAAAAAGGCATTGAAACAGCAGTAAAAACTTTGGTTGAAGAAATCAAAAAACGCTCCATTAAAGTTTCTGGTAAATCTGAAATTGCTCAAGTAGCTAGCGTATCTGCTGCTGACGAAGAAATTGGTGGTTTGATTGCTGAAGCTATGGAAAAAGTAGGTAACGATGGCGTTATCACTGTAGAAGAATCCAAAGGCTTGCAAACTGCATTAAACGTAGTAGAAGGTATGCAATTTGACCGCGGTTACATTTCCCCATACATGGTAACTGATCCTGACCGTATGGAAGCTGTTATGGATAACCCATACATCTTGATTACTGACCGTAAAATCAGTGCTATCGCTGATATGTTGCCAACACTTGAAAAAGTGGTAAAAGTAGGTAAAGAACTTCTTATCATCGCTGAAGATGTAGAAGGTGAAGCATTGGCTACATTGGTAGTAAACCGTTTGCGTGGCACTTTCAAAGCAGTAGCTGTAAAAGCTCCTGGCTTCGGTGACCGTCGTAAAGCTATGCTTGAAGATATCGCTATTTTGACTGGTGGTACTGTAATTACTGAAGATATGGGCCGCAAACTTGATTCTGTAGAACTTACTGATCTTGGTACAGCTCGTCAAGTTCGCATCACTAAAGATGAAACTACAATCATCGATGGTGTAGGCGATAAAGACGTAATTGCTAAACGCGTTAGCCAAATCCGTGCACAAGTAGAAGAAACAACTTCTGAATTCGACCGTGAAAAATTACAAGAACGTCTTGCAAAATTATCTGGTGGTGTTGCAGTTATCGAAGTAGGCGCTGCTACAGAAGTTGAAATGAAAGATAAAAAACTTCGTATTGAAGACGCATTGAATGCAACTCGTGCTGCTGTTGAAGAAGGTATCGTAGCTGGTGGTGGTACTACATTTATCGATATCATCCCTGCATTGAACACATTGGAAGCTACTGGTGATGTTCAAACTGGTATTAACCTTGTAAAACGTGCAGTAGAAGAACCACTTCGTCAAATCGCTTACAATGCTGGTCTTGAAGGCTCCGTTGTAGTAGAAAAAGTTAAAAATACAGAAGCTGGCGTAGGTTTCAATGCTTTGACTGAAGAATATATCGATATGGTAAAGGCTGGTATCGTGGATCCTGCAAAAGTAACACGTTCTGCGCTTCAAAATGCTGCATCCATCGCTTCTCTTGTATTGACTACTGAAACAATCGTAGCTGATAAAGTAGAAGAAAATGCTGCTGCTCCTGCAATGCCTCCAATGGGTGGCATGGGTGGTATGATGTAATCAACTGCTTTAGCGATACATAGATAATATATTAAAATCCTAATGAATGTAGATTGCTACATTCATTAGGATTTTTTATTCTTCGAATGAGTCTTGATAAATTGATTTCATAAGCAATTTATGATATAATTCTATAGAATTTTATATAAGAGTCTTGGTTTGACAGACACTAGTATATAGCATATAATTTTTATATCTAAAAATATCTATATAATAAAGAGGTGTTACTATGTTGAACTTTTTATTTAAAAGTAAACCTGATTATATTAATTTTGGGCTTTTATTCTATCGCCTTGCATTAGGTATTTCTATGTTCTATCATGGATACTTAAAATATGTAAGTGGTGAACAAGGTCTTTATAAGGTAGGGGCCATGTTGTCCGCCTTAGGTGTACCAAGTGGCTTTGAGGTTATATTAGGTACCATCGCATCTTATGCAGAAATGGTCGGCGGTATTCTTCTTATTATAGGCCTGTTTACACGTATTGGCACGCTTCTAGTTGTAGGTACCTTGGCGGTAGCGACCATATTGAATCTTAACGGCAATTTCTTTAGTTGGGATTATCCATCGCAAATGGGCTTTGGTGCTATCATGCTGTTCTTTGCTGGTGCAGGCCGCTATAGTTTAGATAAGGCATTATTTAAATAATCAGTTAATTAGAAGACTCATCATAGATGAGTCTTTTACTATGTAGAGAGGTTATTATGAATCAAAAAACAGTTCCATTTACATCTGAACAATTAGAAGCAATTATTGCTAAATATCCGACTCCATTTCATATTTATGACGAAGAAGGTATCGTTAATAATATGAAAAGATTTATTTCCGCATTCTCTTGGAATAAGGGATTTAAACAATATTTTGCTGTGAAAGCTACTCCAAATCCATATATTATGCGTGTGTTACAAAAATTAGGAGTAGGTGCTGATTGCTCTTCTTTAGCTGAATTACTTCTTTGTGAAAAAGTAGGTATCACTGGACATGACATTATGTTCACATCCAATGACACACCTTATGTAGAGTATAAAAAGGCGTTAGATTTGGGGGCTATCATTAATTTAGATGATATTACTCATATTGAATACTTAGAAAAACATCACGGATCTCTACCAGATACATTCTGCGTACGTTATAATCCAGGTCCTTTGAAAGAAGGGGGCAATACGATTATCGGTCTTCCAGAGGAAGCAAAATACGGTATGACTCGTGAGCAAGTATTTGAGGCATATAAGCAATTACAAGCAAAGGGTGTAAAACATTTTGGTTTACATACTATGGTTGTATCTAATGAGCTTGATATTGATGGATTGGTGGGCACCGCTGAAATCTGCTTTAACCTAGCTGTAGAAATTAAAGAAAAATTAGGCATCGATGTTGAATTTATCGATCTTGGTGGTGGTGTAGGCGTAGCATATAAACCAGAACAAACGCCTGTTGACTTTGAAAAATTGGGCGAACGTGTTCATGAAGCTTATGATCGAATCATTAAAGGCAATGGTCTTAAGGATATTGCTTTGGCCTACGAATGTGGTCGTATGGTAACTGGTCCATTTGGATATCTTGTTTCCACAGCTATTCACAAAAAGGACATTTATCGTCATTACATCGGTTTAGATTCTTGCATGGCGAATTTAATGCGTCCAGCATTGTATGGTTCTTATCATCATATTACGGTAATGGGTAAAGAAAATGCTCCTAAAAATCATGTGTATGATGTAACTGGTTCCTTGTGTGAAAATAATGATAAATTCGCTATTCAACGAGAATTGCCAAAAATTGATATTGGTGACCGTATCATCATTCATGATGCAGGTGCACATGGTCATTCGATGGGCTTTAACTATAATGGCAAATTACGTTCTGCTGAATTGTTACTGCACAAAGATGGTTCTGTTACACAAATTCGTCGCGCTGAAACATACGATGATTTGTTTGGTACATTAGACTTCTCTAATTTATAATATTGAGAATTAACTAGAGTTGAGAACTACTATTAATAAACTATAAGATATACGAATATATAGGGTTTTTTTCTAATCCCTGTATATTTTAGTAGGAATATCTTGCTATCATTTAGATAAGAATGTATAATGAGTATAGATTGTTATGCACATACTTGCTAAAGTGGCGAGAGAATACGGCGGTATCACCCTTGTGCGTACCGCCGTTTTTCTATGTGACTATAAAGTTTTAATCATATAATCAGATTATCTGATACGAAGGAGTGAAATATTTTGGCTGAATTACTTCAGATTAAAGATTTGGAAGTGTCTGTAGAAGAGAAGAAAATTCTTAAAGGCATTAATTTAACAATAAATAAAGGTGAGATTCACGTCGTAATGGGTACGAATGGTGCAGGTAAATCCACATTGGCAAATGCTATTATGGGTAACCCATTGTACACAGTCGATAAAGGTTCTATCGTATTTGATGGCAAGGATATTACAAAAGATGCTGTAAATGATCGTGCAAAAGCAGGCATCTTTATGTCATTCCAAAGCCCAATTTCCGTTCCTGGTATTACTGTAGAAAACTTTATCCGTACTGCAAAATCTACAATTACAGGTGAAAATGTACGCGCGTTGGCTTTCAAAAAAGAATTGAAAGAAAAAATGGATGAATTGTCCTTTGACACATCCTATGCACAACGTTATGTAAACGAAGGTTTCTCCGGCGGGGAACGCAAGAAAAATGAAATTCTTCAAATGTCTATTTTAAATCCAAAATTGGCTATTCTTGACGAAACTGACTCTGGTCTTGACGTTGATGCTGTTCGCATTGTATCCGAAGGTGTTAATCGTTTCCACAATGAAGATAATGCAGTATTAATCATCACTCACCACAATCAAATTTTACAAAAATTAAAACCTGATTTTGTACATGTTTTGATCAACGGTAAAATCGTTAAGACTGGTGATGCTTCATTGGTTCGTGAAATTGAAGAAAAAGGTTACGACGCATACAAAGCATTAGCATAGGAGGCAACATGGAAGAAAGAAAGAAAACCCAAGTTGCGGATATGGACCGTGGTGTCTATGATATAAAGAATAATTTTGAGTATTCCTATATTGCTGATGCTGGGTTAACAGAAGATATTATCCGTGAAATTTGGTCTAATAAAAATGAACCGGAATGGATGCTTGACTTCCGTTTGAAATCCTTAGAGATTTACAATCGTATGGAAATTCCTAATTGGATTCCTGATATTTCTGGCTTAGATATGGAACATATTTACACATATGTAAAGCCTAAAGTAGATATGAAGGGCGATTGGAATGAAGTACCTGATGATATTAAGAGCACATTTGATCGCCTCGGTATTCCAGAAGCAGAAAAAACATCTCTTGCAGGTGTAGGTGCCCAATATGACTCCGAAGTCGTATATCACAGCATTCAAGAAGATCTTGTAAAACAAGGCGTAATTTATACTGATATCGAAACAGCTCTTCATGAACATGAAGAAATCGTAAAAAAATACTGGATGACATTGATTCCTCCTACCGATCATAAATGGGCAGCTCTTCATGGTGCCGTTTGGTCTGGCGGTTCCTTTGTATATGTTCCAGCAGGCGTGCAAGTGGATATTCCATTGCAATCCTATTTCCGTTTGAATGCACCAGGTGCTGGTCAGTTCGAACATACGATGATCATCGTAGAAGAAGGCGCGAAGGTGCACTTTATCGAAGGTTGCTCTGCTCCTAAATACGATGTATCCAATTTACATGCAGGCGCTGTTGAGTTGTTTGTTAAGGACAACGCTACATTGCGTTATTCTACAATTGAAAACTGGTCCAAGAATATGTACAACCTCAATACAAAACGTTGTGTTGTAGGTAAAGGCGGTACTATTGAATGGGTATCTGGTTCCTTTGGTTCTCACGTATCCTGTTTGTACCCAATGAGTATTCTTAATGGCGAAGGTGCTCATGCTGAGTTTACAGGCGTAACATTTGCTGGTGAAGGTCAATTCCTTGATACTGGTTGTAAGGTGGTTCACAATGCACCATATACGACAAGTAATGTAAACTCTAAATCTATCTCCAAATCCGGTGGCGCTGCTATTTATCGTGGCTTGTTGAAAATTGGTCCTAATGCAGAACATGCAAAAGCAACTGTATCCTGTGAATCCTTGATGTTGGATGAAATTTCTCAATCCGATACAATTCCAGCTATCATTGTAGAAAATGATAATGTCGATTTAGGTCATGAAGCTAAGATTGGCCGTATTTCTGATGAAGCTATTTTCTACCTTATGACGCGTGGTATTAGTGAAGAAGAAGCTCGCGCAATGCTTGTTCGTGGTTTCGTAGAACCAATTTCTAAAGAATTGCCATTGGAATATGCTGTTGAAATGAATAATCTAATCAATCTTGAATTAGAAGGTTCTATCGGTTAAGGAGGTACTATGAGCGAATTACTATTTAATGAACTTCCTAGACCTACCTTTAGATGGTTGCGTGTTAACCATACTCCAGCAAGTCTTTGGGGAGAATCAGACAAAACTACAGCTGTATTGGTAAAAGGTAATGATGCCATTATAAGCCCATTGCCAGCTGGTACAGCTTTGATGAATACAAACTATAAAGGTGCTAATGGTGAGGCTGTAGCTAAGCTTGTAAGCGAAGCTGAAGGCTATCGTATCCATGTGCCTGCTAAGGCAAAAGAAGTGGTAGGTATTCGCATTGATGCGAGCGCACGTATTGCCAGTCGTTTCCAATTTATCGTCGAAGAAGATGCGCAAGTAGAAGTACAATTCTTCTTAGATGGCGGTACAAAAGAGGCGACTAATATTCAATATCTTAATGAATACGATGTAAAATCTAATGCCAAGATTGTCGTTAAAAAAGTAAATCTTTTAGACGAAACTGTACAGCATATCGAACATCGCTATACAAAACTAGAGGATAATGCCGATGTGGAATACATCAATGTAGAAATTGGTGGCAAAGAAAACTTCCTAAACTATGAACATGATTTACAAGGTGAATCTAGTAAAATCGTTCACGATATTGCTTATTTAGGCAATAAGGAACAAAAATTTGATATTGCTATGCTCATGACACATGGTGGTAAAAAATCTTTTAGTGATATTCATACATTAGGTGCCTTAAGCGATACATCTAAAAAATCCTTCCGTGGTACATTGGATTTCCTTCGCGGTGCTGTTGCCTCTGAAGGTGCTGAAGAAGATACATGTTTATTGTTAGATCCTACTGTTAAATCTATTTCTCTACCATTGTTATTGTGTAAAGAAGATAATGTAGTAGGTAATCATGCAGCTAGTGCAGGACAAATTGATCAAAATAAATTGTTCTACCTCATGAGCCGTGGTTTTAGTGAAGTAGAAGCTAAACATATTATTGTAGAATCAATGATTCGACCAATCATCGATCGCATTGGTGATGACGTGATTGAAGAAGCTGCTTTGACTGCAGTACGAAATAAGATTTAAGAGGATTGACTATGAGACCTATTACAGAAGCATATAAGGATTTTCCTATTTTACATAAAGAACATAATGGTCATCGCCTTATCTACTTAGATAGTGGTGCAACGGCGCAAATTCCTCAAATGGTAATGGATCGCCTTACAGACCATATGCTTCATCACAATGGTAATCCACATCGCGGTTCTCATATCCTCGCTATTGAAGCGTCGGAAGCGTATGAAAATGCACGTGACCGCGTTGTTGAGTTTATCAATGCCCGTGAGCGAGAAGAGGTTGTCTTTACCCGTAATAGTACGGAATCGATGAATTTAATCGCTCATAGCTATGGCGCTAATTTTGTTGAAAAAGGCGATAAGATTGTCATTACTGTTGCAGAACATCATGCCAATCTTGTTACATGGCAATATGTTGCTGAGAAAACAGGTGCTATATTAGAGTATATGTACTTAGATGAATCGGGCCATTTGAAAGATGGTGAAATCAATAAGATTGATGAAAGTACTAAAATAGTGGCATTTGCCCATGTGAGCAATGTTCTTGGCATGGAATTTCCTGTGAAAGAATTGACTGAAAAAGCCCATTCTGTAGGGGCTATTGTGGTTCTTGATGGAGCTCAGTCTACACCTCATATGAAGGTAGATGTACAAGCCTTGGACTGTGATTTCTTTGTATTCTCTGGTCATAAAATGTGCGCTTCTCAAGGTATTGGTGTGCTCTATGGGAAACGAGAATTACTTGAAAAAATGCCACCGTTCTTACTCGGTGGTGATATGATTGAATATGTAAAAGAACAATCTACTACATTCAATGAATTACCATATAAATTCGAAGCTGGTACACCAAATGCTCATGGTGCTGTAACATTACATGCCGCTATTGATTATCTCGAATCTTTCGGCATGGATGCTATTGAGGCACATGAAGAAGAATTGGTATCCTATGTATTGCCTAAGATGCTTGAAATCCCTCATGTTCACGTATTGGGATCTCAAAACCCTCGTGAAAAACATGGCGTTATCGCTTTTACAATAGATGATGTACATCCTCATGATGTAGCGACTATCCTTGATTCTAAAGGTATCTGTGTACGCTCTGGACATCATTGTGCACAACCTTTGGGCGCATTCTTTCACGTAGCTGCATCTACACGCCTCAGCATGTATTTATATACGCGTAAAGAAGATTTAGATGCATTCTTAGAAGTATTAAAAACTGTTCGTTCGGTAATGGGCTTTAAAGATTAGGAGACATTCACATGGAAATGGATCAATTGTATACGGAACTTATTTTGGAACATAATCAAGATAAGCGTAATAAACGTGAGTTAAGTGAGTTTACTGCTTCCGAACATGGCCACAATCCAAGTTGTGGTGATGATTTGACGCTACAAATTGATGTACAAGATGGCATTATTAAAGATGCAGCTTACACAGGCTCTGGTTGTGCTATCAGCCAAGCTTCAGCATCCATGATGATTGATATTATCAAGGGTAAATCTGTAGAAGAAGCATTGCGTTTGGTAGAATTATTCTTGGGTATGATAAAAAAAGAGGTTACCGACGAATCTAAGCTTGAAGATTTGGAAGATGCTATGGCCTTACAAAATATTTCTAATATGCCTGCTCGTGTAAAATGTGCTGTATTAGCATGGCATACATTAAAAGAGGCTTTAAAGAAATAATTATGAATAAGACCATTATTTTTGACTTGGATGGAACCTTAACAGATTCAGAAGAAGGAATTTTGAAGAGTGTCACATATGCACTGGAATCCTTTGGATATGAAATTCCACCTCATGAAACATTGTTATTATTCTTAGGCCCTCCACTTGTAGATTCATTTCAAGAACACTGTGGCATGGCATTAGAAGAAGCAGAAAAAGTATATAAAAAGTTTGGTGAACGCTATGGTACCATTGGTAAATTCGAAAATCAATTGTATCCTAACATCATCGACCTATTGGACAAGGTTAAAAATGAGCATTATACTGTGGCTTTGGCTACAGCAAAGCCAGAAGTGTATGCACGCGAGATTTTAGATCATTTTTCTATTACACAATACTTTGATGTCATTGTAGGAGCCAATTACAAAGAAGGCTTGGTTCATAAGAAAGAGATTCTACAAAAGGCTATCGAATTGTGTGGTAATCCATTAACTGATGATACGGGACGTCGTCTCGTATACATGGTAGGGGATAGAAAATACGATGTTGAGTCAGGCAATGAATTAGGTTGTATATCTATAGGTGTTACCTATGGATATGGTACCGAAACAGAGCTAAACGATGCAAATGCAGAATATCTTTGCGATGATGTAGATGATATTGTTATGACCTTGGACTTAGAGGAAATGCTTGTTCGTAGATAAGACTATTAACGTTCATATTAAAAGGCTAGAGATTCGTCTCTAGCCTTTTTTACACAGTAAAAAGACGGGTTATAGGACAAAAAGTGTGTGTGACTAATCCCAATAAGTTGGAAAATCTGTAGACATATGTAGCTCATTCCAAACAGGAGCATCGCCCCATTGAGGGATTGAACGATCTATTTGGTAATAATCAGATAACCGTTTGTAGATAGCAGCAATCGATTCATCTGTAGGCATACAATTTAATATATCTGAAATAGAAAGCGGTCTTGGTGAGTGCATATAGCACCACCAATAGACCGCTTTTAGTCTTCTTTCAAGTGAAAGGCCCCTATGAGCCCGTAACATACTTCTTAGTTGAGCATTTACTCCACCTTCAATACGATTATTTGTTGTAGGTACTGTAATATCAATGCATTCCAAAAATGTAAATAAAGTTTGTTGCCTAATCAGGCGCCATAATGATGATTCAGCTTTAAGCAAACGCTCATGTGTAGAGCGTTTGTTTCCGAATTCATCAATCGTCATTTCTCGTAAAAAATCAGAATATGTCATTCGCCACGCTGAAAGCTCATTAATCCATATAAAGGCTTGATCCATTGTTTTCACGTTAAATAAAGCTTTGGCAAGACTATAAAGGTCCTTCCCAGCTAACGTTTTAGGTCTACTTGTCGTATATCGTCTAACCTGACAAAAAATGTGAAACAGGCATCTTTGGTGACTGCTATGAGGCCAAACTTTACGTAATGCTTTAGGCAAACCATTAGCACCATCAGACACAACGACTTTAGGTTCAGCAATCCGTTCCATTAAACACTGCCAAGCTCTAGCATGCTCATAACGGCAGACATACCATCCTAGAACATGAGTATCATTGCAACAAATCAACACACATAAATTCCTAGCTAAGTAAATTCCATCAAGATATACCACATCATGTACTTCTTCCACTTTTGGAGGCAATGGCCATATAGACCAAAACTTAGCGGTTTTACGCCTGAATGTACGACCTTTACCAGGCATATCAGCTTGAATATCGGTGCTGAATAACCAACTCAAGAATAGGTTTAACTCTTTACTTAAATTATTAATTTTAACGGTAAATGCCACCTTACAATGTTTACAAAACCAACGTTGAGAACCAGATTTTAAAACACCATGTTTAATACATTTTTCATTACAATCAGGACATTTTATTTGTCGCATAAACTCTTCCTCCATATTTGTTTATATATAGGAAGATATAACCTCATTTTAATCAGTAATTACAAGGGTTAATTGATGTTTTCACCCACACTTTTTGTCCACCCTCAAACTTCTCCAGAAAAAGATTAAACCCTTATAACACTAGTAAATATCTAGTGTTATAAGGGTTTTCACACACACTTTTTGTCCTATAAGCC